>JAEULD010000117.1 GCA_016792765.1 Candidatus Odyssella sp. | reverse complement strand
GCGCGGATGTCTTTCAGCTCTTCGGCCAGCCACGGCACCGTCACGTTGTAGGCGCCGATTTCCTCGAGCTCGCGGATCGCGATGTCTTTCGCCTGGCGGAAGGCCGCGAACAGGCTGCTCGCGAGCCACGGATGCGCGCGCAGCAGCTCCTCGCGCACGGCCCGCACGTGCATGATCGGGAACAGGCCGGATTTCTTGGCATAGGCCCGCTCCACCGCCCGGTAGTCGGGAAAGAGCCGCGCCACCTGCGGCGCCTTGCCGAAGCACGAGGGCGTGCGCGGCGCGACGAGCGCGTCGAGCGCGCCCGTGGCGAGCATCGCCGAGAGCGTCTCGCCGGGGCCGATCGGCACCAGCGTCACGTCGGGCGGCAGGTCGAGCGCGAGCTTCTCGCTGCGCCCCGGCTGCTCGAGCCCGCCGTTGCGCCATTCGATCTCCGACGGCTTCACGCCGTATTCGTCCTCGAGCAGGCCGCGCGCCCAGAGCGCCGCCGTCATCTGGTATTCCGGCACGCCGACGCGCTTGCCGCGCAGATCCTCCGGCCGGGCGATGCCGCGGTCGGTGCGGACGTAGAACGCCGAATGCCGGAACACGCGCGAGAGAAACACCGGCAGCGCGCGGTAGGGCGTCTTTCCGCGCGACAGGGCGATGAGATACGAGCTGAACGACACCTCGCACGCGTCGAACTCGGCGCCGATCAGCGCGCGGACGAACAGCTCCTCGAGCGGCGGCGTGAGATAGGTGACCGCGCAGCCCTGCACGGGCACGCGCCCGTCCTTGATCGCGCGGACGCGGTCGTAGTCGCCGGTCGAAATGGAGAGGTGAAGCTGGGGCATTGCCTGGTGCCAACGACTGAAAACACTGCCGTCCCCGCGCGAGCGGGGCCCAAACGACGCGGCCGCAGGCTATGCGCCGGCGGCCGCGATGGCGGCTGGAGGGATGGGTCCCCGCTCGCGCGGGGACGGCATCCTCTTTTCCCGTCAGTTCGTCTTCTTCAGCTCCTCGGGCAGGAACGAGGCGTCGACGAACTTGCTCCAATCGACTTCGCCCTTGAGCGCGCCGACGATCTTGAGCGCCTTCAGCATCTCGTCCATCGCCGCGTACTCGAAGCCGCCGCGGCCCCAATACTTGATCGCGACGTTGTTCATGACCGCGCTCTCGGCGACCGCGAGCGGCAGCTTGTCGTAGGTTTCCGAGAGCAGCTTCGCGGCGTCCTTCGGATTGGAATAGATGTAGTCCACGCCCATCATGCGGCCGCGGATGATCGCGCGCAGCTTCTCGGGATGCTCCTTGATGAACTTGGTCGAGGCGATGGCGACGGTCTGCGCGATCGGCGGCAGCTCGTCCTTGATCGCGAAGATCACGCGATACTTGTCCTTGCGCGCCGAATAGAGCGGATCGATCAGCGATGCCGATTCGACGGCGCCCTTGTCGAGCGCGGTGAGCCCGGCGCCCACCGTGCCGAGCGCCGGCCGCTCGATCTTGTCGAACAGCCCGTGCTTGTTGAGCACCATCGTCGACAGGCTGTCGGTGACCGATTTCGGGCTCGTGATCGCGAGCTTCTTGCCGACGAGGTCCTTCAGCGTCTTGTAGGGCGAATCCGGCTTCACGACCCAGTAGATGTCGGCGGCCGAGCGCACGCCCATCATCACGATCTTGATGTCGGTGTTCTCCTGCATCGCCGCGACGGCGGCCGAGAGCGCCACTTCGCCGAACGGCAGGCCGCCCTCGAGCACGTTGCGCACCGTGGTGCCGCCGCCCTTGGAGGTGAGGATGCCGGTGATGTCGATTCCGGCCTGCTTGAAGAAGCCCTTCTTCAGCGCGACCGCATAGGGCGTCCCGTACATCAGGGCGCCCCAGTGGGTGACGGTGATCTCCTCGGCCCTGGCGGGGACGGAGGCGAGGGTCAGCGCGGCGCCCGCGACGAGGGCCCGCGTGAGGTGACGCGCACTCATGGTTCCTCCCTTGGGGTTATGCGGCTCTTCGGCCGGCGTTTCGCCGTTCATCTGAAAGGATTCGGCAAGGCGCCGCAAGCCCGTATGATCGCAAGCCTGCCACCCGGGGCGCTGCGCCACACGCGCCAGGACAATCGAGGACTGCGATGAGACGAACGCCCCTCGCCCTCGTCATCGCGTGCGCGCTCGCAGCGGTGGCCGCGCCACGGGCGGCCGGCGAACCCTGCGCCGTTCCGCCGCCCGGCGAATTCCGCAACCCGGAGCCGGTCGCGATCCGCGGCTATGACGGCGAAGCGATGGAGCCGTTCCTGTCGCGCGACGGCAGGCTGCTCTTCTTCAACAATCGCAACGAGCCGGCCGACCGGACCGACATCCACTGGGCTTCCTCGGCCGAAGGCGCGGCCTTCCGGTATCGGGGCCTCCTGGGCGGGGCGAATTCGCCGGCGCTCGATGGCGTGCCGACGATGGACCTGGCCGGCCGCTTCTGCTTCGTCTCGACGCGCAGCTACCGCACCACGCTCGACACCGTGCATTGCGGGCAGTTCGAGGCCGGCCGGCTCCGCGCCGTCCAAGCGGTGCCGGGCCTGCGCAGCGCGCGGATGGGCCGGCTGATCTTCGACGTGGAGCTCGCCGCCGATGGCCAGACCATGGTCTTCGCCGACGGCACCTTCTCGGGCGGGGCCGCTCCCGACACGGCCGTGCTCGGCCTCGCGCGCCGGCGCGGGAGCGATTTCGTCCGCAACGGAGAAAGCGTGCTCGCGGCCGCCAATGCGGAGGGCCGCAACTACGCGCCCGCCCTCTCGCGCGATGCCTGCGAGCTCTTCTTCACGCGGCTGACCGGCTTCTTTCCGTTCTACGCGGCGACGATCTGGCGCGCCGTCCGCCGCGCGCCGGACTCCGCGTTCGCGGCGCCCCGGCGCCTCCGCGCGATCGACAGTTTCGCCGAAGGCCCGACGATCTCGCCCGACGGCCGTGCGCTCTACTACCACGCCCGCCGCGACGGGCGCTTCCGGCTGTTCCGCGTGACGCGCTAGTCGTGCCGATGGCTCACGGTCCGGCGCGTGGGCGGAAGATGAAGGCGTGGCCGAGCCACGGCTCTGCCGCTCGATACAAGCACGGATCGACAAATTCGGCGGCTACGTCGTGGACATCGGCCGCCGTGGTCGGCTTCGGAAACAGATTTCCCGGCACGACGTACAACCCGACATACGGTATTTCGGCGCTCGCGACGATCCGCGACTCGTGCTTGCGATCGAAGCAATCCGATTCGGGCAAGTCGACGCTCGTTTCCAGCGACACGCGAAAGCGATGCAGGCTTCTGGCGTCGATGCGCAATCGAATCGAATGCGCCGGATTGTGTTCGCCGGTATAGAAGGTACCGGCCCAGCCGCCGCGCTCGGGGTCATCCTTCTCGAAGGTTGCGCCGACGAGGGAGCGCCAATCCCGGAACGCCCAGCGGATGGAATCGCACGACAGTGAAGCGCTGAAATCTCCTTCTCCATATCGAACAGGCTCGAACTCGAGCCGGACGTCCCACCACAATTGCCGTGGGAAGTTCGACCGTCGATTCTCCAAGATATGGGCGCAGATCTCTCCGCCGCTGGCGCGGAGTTCGTTCGCCGGAAAAACGTCCGCATATCCGGCCGACATGCCGTCTGCTCCGGCTATCCCGCCACCATAGCCGGGAGCGCCTTGAAGGCGGCGGCTTTCTCGACCACGTCGGCGGCGCGCAGCAGCGTCTCTTCGTCGAACGCGCGACCGATGAGCTGGAGGCCGAGCGGCAGGCCGTCGGAAGTAAGCCCGGCCGGAACGGATATGCCCGGAAGGCCGGACAGGTTCACCGGCACCGTGAACACGTCGTTGAGATACATCGCGATCGGATCGTCCATCTTCTCGCCGATCGCGAAGGCGGGGCCCGGCGTGGCCGGCGTCAGGATCACGTCGACCTCGCGATACGCCTTCTCGAAATCCTCGGCGATGCGCGCGCGGACTTTCTGCGCCTTGATGTAGTAGGCGTCGTAATAGCCCGCGGAGAGAACGTAGGTGCCGATCAGCACGCGCCGGCGCACTTCGGCGCCGAAGCCGGCGCCGCGCGTCTTCTCGTACATGTCGATGAGGCTTTCGCCCTCGACGCGCAGGCCGTAGCGCACGCCGTCGTAGCGCGCGAGGTTCGACGAGGCCTCGGCCGGGGCCACGATGTAATACGCCGGCAAGGCGTATTTCGTGTGCGGCAGCGAGATGTCGCGGATCTCGCACCCCGCTTCCTTCATCCACGCGATGCCCTGCTGCCAGAGCGCCTCGATCTCGGCCGGCATGCCGTCGATGCGGTATTCCTTCGGGATGCCGACCTTCAAGCCGCGGATGTCGCCGGTCAGCGCCGCCTCGTAATCGGGCACCGGGCGCGGCACCGAGGTGGAATCCTTGGGATCGTGCCCGGCCATCGCGCGCAGCATGATCGCGGCGTCGCGCACCGTGCGCGTCATCGGCCCCGGCTGGTCGAGCGACGAGGCGAACGCGACGACGCCCCAGCGCGAGCAGCGCCCGTAGGTGGGCTTCATCCCGACGATGCCGCTCAGCGCGCCCGGCTGGCGGATCGAGCCGCCGGTGTCGGTGCCGATCGCGCCCAGCGCCGCGCGCGCGGCCACCGCCGCGGCCGAGCCGCCCGACGAGCCGCCCGGCACGAGCTTCCGGTTGTCGCCCTTGCGCCGCCACGGGCTCTCGACCGGGCCGAACGCGCTCGTCATGTTCGACGAGCCCATCGCGAACTCGTCGAGATTGGTCTTGCCGAGCATGACGGCGCCCTGGCGCCAGAGATTGGCGGTGACCGTCGATTCGTAGGGCGGGACGAAATTGCCGAGGATCCTGGACGCCGCGGTCGTGCGCACGCCGTCGGTGCAGAACAGGTCCTTGATCGCGAGCGGAATGCCTTCGAGCCAGCCCGCCTCGCGCCTGGCGAGGCGCGCGTCGGACGCGCGGGCCATTGCCAACGCCTGCTCGGCCGTCTCGGTGATGAAGGCGTTGAGCGGCCGGATCTCCTCGAGCGCCTTCACATGCGCCTCGGCCAGCTCGCGCGCCGAGAATTCGCGCGCGGCGAGCCCGGCCCGCGCCCCGGCGATGGTCAGGTGCGTCAGCGACGGCATCGGGCGCTATTCCACGACCTTGGGCACGGTGAAGAACCCGCGCGCCGGATCGGGCGCGTTGGCCAGCACCTTCTCGGAGATGCCGCCGTCGGTCACTTCGTCCTCGCGCATCGGCAGCGTGACCGCGACGACGCTCGTCATCGGCTCGACGCCGGCGGTATCGACCGCGTCGAGCTGCTCGACCCATTTGAGAATGCCGGAAATCTCGCCAGCCAGATGCGGCAGTTCGCTCTCCGGCACCGCGATGCGGGCCAGGCGGGCAATGCGTTTGACGGCGGCGGTATCGAGCGCCATGGGGTCTCGCGGCGATCCTTTTGGGGGGCCTTCCGGAAGGCGCGCGGAAGCTATCGCGTCCCCGACAATCGCCGCAAGTTAATCCTTACGATTGCTTAAGTGTAAGCAAATAGGATTTGGCGCATTCGGCCCGAAACCGCGACGATGACGCACTTCACCCCCGAATGCTTTCTCGAGGCGCACCGCATCGCCTTCACCCAGTTCGAGGCGACGCGGAACAACATCCGCCATTTCCGCGATTCCGGCGGCCTCATGGACGCGGCCGCGCAGCTCGTGCCGGTCGACACCAAGGCGCTGCTGCGCCAGCTCAGCTACGACGCGCCGGACGGAAGGCACTATTGCGTGCTCGGCGAGCTCACCGCGGCCAAGCAGTTCTGGCCGACGACGCTGCAATACATGCACGCGATCAATGGCCGCGCGCTGCTGGTGAACACCGCCGTCGCGGCGCTGAAGACGCTGGCGCAGGATCGCCGATTCCTCGCCCGGCTCGGCCGCCTGTTCGGCCGGCGCTCGGGCCAGCCGCCGCTCACCGCGGCCGAAATCGCCGCGCTGCTCTCGAGCCAACTCGACGCGATCCTGCTCGGCACCCGCGCGCTGGCGGAAATGTTCTGGTATCACTCGAAAGTCGCCGGCCAGCCGCTGCTCATGCGGCGCATCGTCGCGATGGCCGGCTATCGCGACGACACCCCGATGTCGCTCCAGGACGCGGCCGAAGCCGAGCAGATTCTCGTGAAGCTCGCCGAGCAGTACAAGGCCCGCCGCAACCGGGCGGCCGACGAGATCCTGTCCGCGGCGCTGAAGCCGGACGGCCTCGTCGCGGACGTGAAGCAGATGCACGTGACGCTGATCCCGATGTGGATGGATCAGCCGGACCAGGACGGCGCCAAGATCGTCCACGACGTGTACTTCCCGGCCTACTACGCCGAACGCCTGCTGCGCCCGGCCGAGGAAGCCCCGGCCCAGGACATCGCCGCCTGACCGCCTTGCCTGTCGCGGCCGTTGGACTCGCACGGCCCTTTCTGCCACTTAGCGCGGCATGGAACAGACGATCGAAGGCCTGGCCGCGGCGCTCGCGCGCGGCCGCCGGCTGATGGGCCTCGACCTCGGCACCGAAACGATCGGCGTCGCCCTCTCCGACGCCATGCTCTCGATCGCGACGCCGGTCACGACCATCCGGCGCACGCGCTTCAGGCGCGACGCCGAGCAGCTCGCGGCGCTCGCCGCCGAGCGGCAGGCCGGCGGCCTCGTCTACGGCCTGCCCGTCAACATGGACGGGAGCGAGGGCCCGCGCTGCCAATCGACCCGCGACTTCGCGCGCGAATTCGCCAAGCGCTGCCCGCTGCCCTACGCGTTCTGGGACGAGCGCCTTTCGACCGCGGCCGTGCAGCGGATGCTGACCGACGAGATGGACCTGAGCCGCAAGCGCCGCGCGGAGGTCGTGGACCGCGCCGCCGCCGCCTACATCCTGCAGGGCGCGCTCGACGCGCTCGCCATGCGGCGAGGACGCTAGCGCGCCGCCGCGGAAGCGAGGCCCTTGGCCTTGCGATTGATCACCATGCGGTCGTGCAGGCGCTCGACCATGCGGCTCGCGGTCTTCTCGAACGCGAAAGGAAGCACCGCATGCACCAGGCAGGCCGCGCCCGCCAGAACGAGCCGCGCGCCGAAGCCGGACGCGTTGCCCAGGTGCTCGCCGTAGGTCTCGCCGACGTCGTGCGGGTGGCTGGTGAAAAGTGCGGCAAGGCGCATGACCGTGTTCCCTCGTTCAAATTCTGCCGCCGATGCTGGCGCGCGCCGTCCGGAAATGCTTTGCTTTGTTTGCCTTCTTTGGGTCGGTCTGTAAAAATTATTTCTCGTCTGAAGCTCAATGGGATAATTATTTCCCATGGACCGCACAGACCTCAAACTGCTCGCGCTGCTTCAGGAGAACGCCGCGCTGACGATCCAGGAACTCGCGGAGCGGGTGCGCCTCTCGGTGACGCCGTGCTGGCGCCGGATTCGGAAGCTCGAGGCGGCCGGCGTCATCCAACGGCGGGTGACGCTGCTCGATCCGGCCAAGCTCGGCGTGGGCGTGACCGTGTTCGCGCGCATCAAGACGCGCCAGCACAGCATCGAATGGTATCGCCGCTTCGCCAAGGCCGTCGCCGCGATTCCCGAGATCGTCGAGTTCTACCGCATGAGCGGCGACGTCGATTACCTGCTGAAGATCCTGGTCCCCGACATCGCCGGCTACGACGCGGTGTACAAGCGCCTGATCTCGGCCATCGACCTCGAGGACGTGAGCTCGAGCTTCGCGCTCGAGCGCATCAAGTCGACGACGGCGGTGCCGCTCGGCTATGCCGCGCCCGAAGGCTGATCACCGCGCCGCGGACGCGAAAAAGCGCCAGATCGTCTCGCTCGCGTCGATGTCGCGGTTGGTGGTGCCGATCCAGGCGGCCGGCAGGTATTGCGCGCCGCCGGGCCAGGTGTGGCCGCCGCCCTCGACGCGCAGCAGGCGCACGCGCGCCGCGGCGCAGCGGCCATGCTCCGTTTCGATCACGTGCGAGCCGTCGCCGGTGTCGCGGTCGCCCAGGGCACGCACGACCGGCGGCGCGGCGCAGCCGTTGTGGCGCGCCCAGAACGCGATCGTCCGGTCGGTCGACCAGATTTCGCCGCGCAGTCCGAACATCGCGCGGACGTGGCCGCCCGCATAGGGCACCAGCGGATCGGCCGTGCCGTTGATGACGAGCACGGCGACCGGCGCCGACGGCGCGCAGCGCGGGCCGAGATCGGCCGGCATCGTGGCGGTGACCGGCGCCACCGCCGCGAAGAGATCGGCGGCCTCGCAGGCCAGCCG
The DNA here is from genome assembly GCA_016792765.1 of Candidatus Odyssella sp. GTDB lineage: Bacteria > Pseudomonadota > Alphaproteobacteria > Bin65 > Bin65 > SBBV01. The sequence goes on along the minus strand of JAEULD010000117.1, from coordinate 9,318 downwards.
GAAGCTCATGAAGCCGCCGTTCGAGATGCCGGCGGCGAAGATGCGGCGGCGATCGAGCGGCGTGCCCCGCGCCGCGATGTCGGCGACCATCGCCCGGACGAACGCCACGTCGTCGGCGTCGGTCTCGCCGCGGCCGCGGAAGACGCGGCCGTCGTTCCAGCGCCGGCCGACGCCTTGCGGATAGGCGACGGCGAAACCCTCGCGCGCCGCGATCCGGTTGAACCGGCTGAACGCCAACATCTGCTCGGCCGTACCGCCGCCGCCGTGCAGGGCCACGAGCAGCGGCCGCCCGGCGGCCGGCGCCGCGGGTCTCTCCGGCACGTAGAGGAGATAAAAGCGGCGCGCGGCGCCCTGTTCCAGCGTCCGGGCGAGCACCTCGCCCTGGGCGGACGCGGCCCCGGCGGCCAACAGGCCGGCGACGGCGAGTGTCAGTGTTCGGCGCATCGGGGAACCCGCGGATGGCTCGCAATGATACGCACGCGGCACCGATTTCCGACGCGGCGGGCGGGCCGGTCAGCGGCCGGGCGCGTCCTTGAAGAACGTCCAGGCGGCCTGCCCGGCATCGATGTCGCGGTTGACGTTGCCGATCAGCAGCGCGGGCATGAACTGCATGCCGCCCGGCCAGGTGTGCCCCCCGCCCTCGATGCGGATCAGGCGCAGTCGCGCGCCCCGGCAATCGGCGTAGTCGACCTGCATCGCGCGCGAGCCGTCGCCGCGGTCGCGATCGGGTAGCGCCGCGGCCGGGGACGGCGGCCCGCAGCCGTTCGCCCGGGCCCACAGCGCCATCGTCTCGTCGGTCGAAAGCACCTTGCCGAAACCGACGATGCCGACGCGCACGGTGCCGCCGCGATACGGGACGATCGGGTCGTCGGTGCCGTTGACGACGATGACGGAGACCGGCGCGCTCGGACGGCAATCGGGCGCCAGCGCCGCTGGCATGTTGGCCGCGATCGCGCCGACCCCGGCGAAGAGGTCGGCCGCCTCGCAGGCGAGCCGCAGGCTCATCATCCCGCCGTTCGACAGGCCGAGCGCGAAAACGCGCCTGCGATCCACCTTGAGGCCCTTCGCCTCGATGTCGGCGACGACGCGGCGCAGGAAGGCCACGTCGCGGCTTTCGTTCGGCCCCGCCGCCTTGAGCGCCCCGTCGTTCCAGAGGTCCCCCACCGCATTCGGGAACGCGACCGCGAAGCCTTCCCGGTCGGCGACCGCCGCCATCCGCGTGATATCCATGATGTCGAAGCCGGGGCCGGCGCCTTGGAGCACCAGCACCAGCGGCGCCGGAGCGTCCCGGTCGCGGACCGACGCCGGCACGTAGAGCCGGTAGCTGCGGTTGGTGTCGTTGTGGACGAGCGCGCTCGGCTCCACCGGAACCGTCAGCGACGCGCAGGCCGAAGCGAGCGCCGCGGCCGGCAAGATCGCCGTCAGCGCGCGAACCCTGGCCAGAACGCCCGCGTAACGGGGCGACACACGCTTCGCCATGATCGCCGTTTTCCCGCCGTGCCCCGTTGCAACGAATCGGGAGCGCGGATGTGGCCGATCTTCCGTCCGAACGCGTTAAGATTTCGGCGGCTCCGCCTTGCCGCCGGCGCCCTTCCCTCCCTATAAGCGCGCCTTCCGTTCGGGGAGGGACCACATGCCCGGGCCGCTGTCCGGCATCCGCATTTTCGACATGACGCGCATCCTGGCGGGTCCGACGGCCACGCAGATCCTGGCCGATCTCGGCGCCGACGTGATCAAGATCGAGCGCCCCGGCACCGGCGACGACGTGCGCGCCTGGGGCCCGCCCTACCTCAAGGACAAGGGCGGACGCGACCAGCCGCGCGAGAGCGTCTATTTCAACGCCGCCAACCGCAACAAGCGCTCGATCACGCTGAACCTCGCTTCGCCCGAGGGCCAGGCGCTGGCGCTGAAGCTGATCGCCAGGAGCGACGTGCTGTTCGAGAACTACAAGACCGGCGATCTCGCGAAATACGGCCTCTCCTACGCGCAGCTCAAGGACCGCTTCCCCCGCCTCGTCTATTGCTCGCTGACCGGCTTCGGCCAGACCGGGCCCTATGCCGAGCGCGCCGGATTCGACCTCGTCGTCCAGGGCATGGGCGGCATCATGAGCATCACCGGCCCCGACGGCGGCGAGCCCGCCAAGGTCGGCGTCGGCATCGCCGACGTGATGACCGGCATGTATTCCAACATCGCGATCCTCGCGGCGCTGCGCCACCGCGATGCGACCGGCCGCGGCCAGCACATCGACATGGCGCTGCTCGATTGCCAGGTGGCGTGGCTCATCAACGAGGGCATGAACTACCTCCACACCGGCCGGATCCCGAAAGCGTGGGGCACCGCGCATGCGACGATCGTGCCCTATCGGGCCTATCCCACGTCCGACGGCCACTTCATTCTCGCGGTCGGCAACGACCGGCAGTTCCGCGCGTTCTGCACCTTCGCCGGGGAGCCGGCATTGGCCGACGACCCGCGCTTCCTGACCAATGCGCTGCGCGTCGCCAACCGCGCCGACTGCGACGCCGCGGTGACGGCGCTGACGGCGCGGCACCCGAGCGATTACTGGATCGAAGGGCTTTCGAAGCGCTCCGTGCCCTGCGGCCCCGTCAACACGATCGACAAGGTCTTCGCCAATCCGCAGGTGAAGGCGCGCAACATGGTGGTCGAGATCCCGCACACGGCCAGCGGCAAGCCCGAGCGCTACATCGCGAGCCCGATCAAGCTCTCCGAGACGCCGGTGGAATACCGCCGCGGCGCGCCGATGGTCGGCGAGCACACCGAGGAGGTGCTCGGCGAGCTGCTCGGCATGGGCCAGGACGCGGTGGCGAAGCTGCGCGAGCAGGGCGTGGTGTAGGGGAACGAATGCCGCGGAGCGCAAAGTCTCGCGGCAGGAAGCGCTCGGGGAGCCGTCCCGGCGCTTACGACGGCAGCTTGCGCCCCGATTCGCTCGACTGGATGCGATAGACGCGCAGCGGCTCGGCGATGTTCTTGACCGTCTGCTCGCCGAGATCCTCGTAGTCGAGCTGGAGCTTGTTCTTGATCTGGTCGAACACCGGCCCCGAGATGCAGAGGCCGCCCGGCTGCGACAGCGTCTCGAGGCGTGCCGCGATGTTGACGCCGTCGCCGTAGAGATCGTCGCCGTCGGCGATCACGTCGCCGATGTTGATGCCCATGCGAAACGTGATCGCCTTCGCGGAGGGCCCGAACGCGCGGTTCAGCATCGACGACTGGATATCGACCGCACAGCGCACCGCGTCGACGACGGAGGGGAATTCGGCCAGGATGCCGTCGCCGATGACCTTGAAGATGCGCCCGCGGAAACGCTGCACCATCGGGTCGAACAGCTCGCGCCGGCAGGCCTTGAGCGCGGCGAGCGTGCCCGCCTCGTCTTCGCCCATCATGCGGCTGTAGCCGACCACGTCGGCGGCGAGTATGGCGGCGAGGCGGCGGATCGCCGGCTCGCGCGAACTGGGCTCGGACGGCAGCGAGCCCTTGAACTTGAGCATCTGGGCGGCCGTCGTCTGGTGCTTGCCGAGCTTCAGCGGCTCGTCGGCCGCGATCACCGCCTGCTTGATCTTGCGCCAGTCGCCTTCGCGCATGATGAACGTGCCGAACGTGGAGCCGACGTCGACGATCGAATAGCGCCCGTCGCCGGCGTCGGACAGCTCCGCGTGCTCGCGCGAGACCGAGCCGTCGGTCAATACGATATCCGACTTCGGACTGCGCCCGATCTTGTAAACGCCCATTCCCACCGATCCTGAACCGAGGCGTGCGCGGAGTCCGATCCGTTTTCCCTCTTGGGCGGCGCTCCCGTGCGGTGCCGATTATACACCCCCGCCGCCGCTCACAAAGACGGGGATGCCGCCGGAGCGCATGGGCGCCCCGAGACGGCGGCGCGGCTCCGTTCCTTGCGGCACGCGCGCGCCGTGTTATGACACGGCACCGCTTTACGCAATCGTTTTGTCCCCGCGCCGTCCATTGTCCGCATCCGCGTCTGCCCACACCGCGACTCCGGCCCGTTCCGGCCATGGCGGCATCGTCCTCATCCTCGTGACGCTGCTGCTGTTCGTTTCGATGGACACGCTGGTCAAGGATCTGGTCCAGCGCAACCCGGCGCCGGTGCTGATCTGGCTTCGCTTCCTCGTCCACATGGTCGTGGCGGCCGCGATCGTGCTGGCCGTGCCGCGCTTCCGGCCGTTCGTCCGCAGCAAGGCCCTGGGGCGCCAGCTCGTGCGCTCGGCGCTGCTGATGACGACGACGACGACGTTCTTCTTCGGCCTCCTGTACCTGAAATTCGCCGACCTCGTGATCCTGACCCAGGCCGCGCCGCTGATGGTCGTGGTGCTGTCCGTCGTCCTGCTCGGCGAGAAGGTGGGCCCGCGGCGCTGGCTCGGGGTCCTCGTCGGCTTCGTGGGCGTCGTCGTCATCCTGAAGCCCGGCTTCGGCTTCGAGTGGGCCAGCCTGTTCGGGCTCGCCTCGGCCGTGATCTATGCCGTCTACCAGATCATGACCCGCTCGCTGAGCGGCGCGGACCACACGATGACGACGTTCTTCTACACCGCGTCGGTGGGCGCCGTGGTCATGGCGGCGGCGATGCCGTTCTTCTGGGTGACGCCCACCTGGACCGACGCGCTGCTGATGCTGCTGCCGGGCATATTCGGCGGCACCGGGCATCTGCTGCTGATCATGGCCTTCGCGCGCTCCGAGGCCTCGCTGCTGGCGCCGTTCTTCTACACCGTCATCGTCTGGGCGACGCTGCTCGGCTGGGCGGTGTTCGGGGAGGTTCCCGACATCTTCACCTTCGTCGGCGCCGGCCTCGTGGTCGCCGCCGGCTTCTACGTCTGGCACCGCGAGCGCCGGCTCATGAAAATGCGTGGACAAGTCGGCGGCTGAGCGAAGCGCCCCTTGCCGCCGCCGGGGACGCGCTCCTAATATGCCGCTTTAATGTCACCGGTCGTTCGTCCCGATTTTCCAGCCGCTGCCGTGCCCGCGGTGCCGTTCCGGCATCGCCATCTGCTGGGCATCGAGGGGCTGTCGGCGGCGGAAATCTCGGAAATCCTCGACATCGCCGAGCAGTACGTCGAGCTCAACCGCCGCGGCGGCGCCAAGAGCGCGCTGTTGCGCGGGCGCACGATGGTCAACCTCTTCTTCGAGAGCTCGACGCGCACCCGCACCTCGTTCGAGCTGGCCGGCAAGCGGCTCGGCGCCGACGTGATCAACATGTCGTCCGAGGGCAGCTCGGTGAAGAAGGGCGAGACGCTGCTCGACACCGCGATCACGCTCAACGCGATGCACGTCGACGTGCTGGTGGTCCGCCACCCCGAGAGCGGCGCGGTGAAGCTGCTGTCCGACAAGGTGAACTCGGTCGTCATGAACGGCGGCGACGGGCAGCACGAGCACCCGACCCAGGCGCTGCTCGACGCGCTCACGATCCGGCGCCGCAAGGGCCGGCTCCAGGGGCTGATCGTGACGATCTGCGGCGACGTGCTGCACAGCCGCGTCGCCCGCTCCAACATCCACCTGCTCAACACGATGGGCGCGCGCGTGCGCGTGGTGGCGCCGCCGACGCTGCTGCCCGGCGCCATCGAGCGCATGGGCGTCGAGGCGCACACCGACATGCGCAAGGGCCTCGCCGACGCCGACATCGTGATGATGCTGCGCCTCCAGAACGAGCGCATGCAGGGCCGCTACGTGCCATCGACGCGCGAGTATTTCCGCTTCTTCGGCCTCGACTACGAGAAGCTCGACGCCGCCAAGCCCGACGCGCTCATCATGCATCCCGGGCCGATGAACCGCGGCGTCGAGATCGACAGCGAGGTGGCCGACGATTTCGGACGCAGCGTGATCCAGGAACAGGTGGAGATGGGCGTGGCGGTGCGCATGGCGTGCCTCGAAATCCTCACGCGCGCGCTGCGGTCCAACGCGCCGTCGGTCGAGGTGGCCAACTGATGCCCGGCACCAACGGCCGCGGCAGCCCGGTCGTCTATTTCAACGCCCGTATCGTCGATCCGGCGTCCGGCACCGACATCAAGGGCGCTCTCGTCACCGAGGGCGGCACGATCCGCGATTTCGGCCCCGCGCTCTTCAAGGACGCGCTGCCGTTCGACTGCGAGCGCATCGACTGCGGCGGCAAGGTCTTGGCGCCCGGCCTCGTCGACATGCGCGTGCAGCTGCGCGAGCCGGGCGAGGAACACAAGGAGACGATCCAGACCGCGGCGGACGCGGCCTCGGCCGGCGGCGTCACCGCGATGGTGTGCCTGCCCAACACCGATCCGGTGATCGACGACGTGTCCGGCGTCGAATTCATCGCGCGCCGCGCGCGCGAGGTGCGCGCCACCAAGGTGTTCTGCTACGCGGCCGCGACACAGGGGCTCGAAGGCAAGGAGCTGGCCGAGATGGGCCTGCTCGCCGAGATGGGCGCGCTCGGCTTCACCGACGGGCCGCGCGCGCTCGGCGAGGCGCAGGTCATGCGCCGCGCGCTGTCCTATTCCCGCGCCTTCGACGCTCTGATCCTGCAGCATCCCGAGGAGCCCTCGCTCGCCAAGGGCGGCGCCATGAACGAGGGCGAAACCTCGATGCGGCTCGGCCTGCCCGGCATCCCGGCGCTGGCCGAGACCATGATGATCGAGCGCGACCTGCGCCTGCTGGAGCTGACCGGCGCGCGCCTGCACATCATGCACGTCTCGACCGCCGAGGGCGTCGAGGCCATCCGGCGGGCCAAGGCCAGGGGCCTGCGCGTGACCTGCGACACCGCCCCGCCCTATTTCACGCTGACCGAAACCGACATCGGCGACTACCGCACTTTCTGCAAGGTCTCGCCGCCGCTGCGCACCGGGCGCGACCGCGAGGCGGTGATCGCGGGCCTCGCCGACGGCACCATCGACGCGATCGCCAGCGACCACGCGCCGCAGGATCAGGAGGCCAAGCGCGTGCCGTTCGCGCAGGCCGAGAACGGCGTCGTCGGCCTGGAGACGCTGCTGCCGCTGTCGCTCGCGCTCCACCACCGGCACAAGATGCCGCTGCTCGACGTGCTGAAAAAGCTCACCAGCGCGCCGGCCGCGATCCTGCGCCTGCCGCTCGGGCGCATCGCCAAGGGCGCCCCGGCCGACCTCGTGCTGTTCGACCCGGACCGGCCGTGGATCGTCGACGCCAAGCGCTTCCGGAGCAAGTCCAAGAATTCGCCGTTCGACGAAATGCCGGTCCAGGGGCTGGTGCTGCGCACGGTGGTGGCGGGCCGCACGCTGTTCGAAGCCCGAACCGCCTAGCGCGCGCATGGCCGCCAACGACCGGCTCGGCAACCTGCCCGAAAAGCTGGGCGCCGTGGCCGCGCGGTTCGTCGACTATTGGGCGACGCTGCCCAAGACCGGCCACGTGCCGATGCGCGCCGCCATCGAACCCGCGGCGATCCGCGAGATTCTCCCCCACTTCCTGCTGTGGGGCGGCACCAGCGGGAGCGACGCGACGTGGCGCCTGGTCGGCTCGGGCATCCGCGATTGGTTCGGCCGCGAGCTGACCGGCACGAACGTGCTCGATATCCACGCCGACGCGGCCAAGCCCAAGGCGGTCGCGGCAGGGCTCGCGATGCGCGCGCAGCCCTGCGGCGCGTGGGGGCTGATGATGCTCACCTCGCCCCAGGGCTACGACTTCCTGCTCGAAGTGCTGTGCCTGCCGCTGCGCGACGCCGGCGGGCGCATATCGCTGTTCGCCAACACGATGGAGCGGGTGCGCGAGCATCGCTATTTCGATGCGATGGCCGCCGCGGGCGCGCGCATGATAGGTTTCGTCGAGCATCGGTTCATCGATATCGGCGCCGGCCTTCCGGCCTTTTCGCAGCCGGCGCCCTGACGCGCGCGCCATGCCCGATCCGTTTTTCTGGACCAGCATCCTCCCCTATCTCGCGGCCGCGTTCGGGTTCGGCTACCTGCTCGGCGCGATTCCGTTCGGCCTCGTGCTCACGCGACTGGCCGGCACCGGCGACATCCGCAAGATCGGCTCGGGCAACATCGGCGCCACCAACGTGCTGCGCACCGGCCGCAAGGGTCTGGCGCTGGCCACGCTGCTGCTCGACGGCGCCAAGGGCGCCGCGGCGCTGCTGATCGTCCATCGCCTCTACGGCGAGGACATGGCGCTCGCCGCCGGCCTCGGCGCGATGCTGGGGCACGTCTTCCCGGTCTGGCTCGGCTTCAAGGGCGGCAAGGGCGTGGCGACCGCGCTCGGCCTCCTGCTCGCGGCGGCGTGGCCGGTCGGGGCACTCGCCTGCCTCACCTGGCTCGCCGTGGCGCTCGTCTTCCGCTTCTCCTCGCTGGCGGCGCTCGTCGCGATCGCGCTGGCGCCGCTCTATGCCTGGGCCGCCGACCGGCTGCACTGGCCGCTATGGGACAGCGCGGTGGTCTACGCGCAGGCGGCGAAGATGGCGCTGGCGATCGCGGCGCTGGTGTGGCTGCGCCATGCCGGCAACATCCGCCGCCTGCTGAGCGGCACCGAGCCCAAGATCGGGCAAAAGAAGGCGGAGGGTGCCTGATGCTGTTCATGGTGATCGAGAAGTTCCGCAACCAGAACGCCAAGGCGGTTTATCGCCGCCTGCGCGACGAGGGCCGCGGCTTTCCCGACGGGCTCGCCTATGTGGGCAGCTGGGTGACGGCCGATGTCGCCCGCTGCTTCTAGCTCATGGAAGCCGACGACGTGACGCTGTTGCAGCGCTGGGTGGCCGACAAGAGCGATCTCGTCGAGTTCGAGATCGTGCCGGTCGTGCCCGGCCCGGACACGGCGGCGGCGCTGGCCGGGCAGCTCCAGTACCACGCCGGCCTCGGCATCGCTTCCGGGCTCTGCTAGTCTGGCCGCCGGGTGGATGCGTCCGGCATAGGCGGGCGCGGTGGCGGAGGGAGGCGCTCGGATGAGGCGGCGTGAGGCCATGCTGCTCATCGGCGGTTCGGCCGCGTTTCCCGTTTCGGCGCGCGCCGAGCAGAAGCGGCCGCGGATCGGCGTCCTGGCGGCGGGCGCGCCGGCCGCGTTCGACCGTTTCCTCGCCGGTTTCCACGCGGGGCTCGCCGAAGCGGGGTTCGTCGCCGGGCGCAATCTCGCGATCGAATACCGCTGGGCGCAAGGCCGCTACGACCGCCTGCCCGAGCTGGCCGCCGAACTGGTGGCGCTCAAGGTCGATCTCATCCTGGCCAGCGGCGGTGCCCCGCCCGCTTTCGCCGCCAAGGCCGCGACCTCGTCGATTCCCATCGTCTTCACCGCGATCGCCGATCCGCGCGAGGGCGGCCTCGTCGAGAGCCTCAACCGGCCGGGCGGAAATCTCACCGGCGTCACGATCCTCAC
>JAEULD010000109.1 GCA_016792765.1 Candidatus Odyssella sp. | reverse complement strand
GTCGGCACCGCGCTGCTGCATTCGGCGATCGTCGTCGAGAAGCGCGACGCGCTCAAATCCTGGACGATCCTGCTCGCGATTCTCACCTTCGCGCTTTCGCTGATCGGCACGTTCCTCGTGCGCTCGGGCGTGCTCACTTCGGTGCATTCCTTTGCGGTCGATCCCGAGCGCGGAATCTTCATTCTCGCGCTGCTCTTGATCGCGATCGGCGGCTCGCTGGCGCTCTATGCGTGGCGCGCGCCGGCGCTGCGCGCGACCAGCGCTGGCCTGTTCAAGCCGGTCAGCCGCGAAGGCGCCATGGTGCTCAACAACCTGCTGCTCAGCGTGGCGGCGGCGACGGTGTTTCTCGGCACGCTCTATCCGCTGTTCCTCGACCTTGTCGGCGGCGGCAAGATCTCGGTGGGCGCGCCCTATTTCAACGCCACCTTCGTGCCGCTGATGGTGCCGCTGCTCGCTGCGGTCGCCGTCGGGCCGATGCTGGCGTGGAAGCGCGGCGACCTCGCCGGCGTCATGCAGCGGCTCTACGTGGCGCTCGCCGCCGCGGTCGCCGCGGCGCTGATTTCGCTGTGGCTCTCGGATTGGCGCCACGCGCTCGCCGCGTTCGGCATCGGCCTCGGCGTGTGGGTGATCGCCGGCGCCAAGATCGAGTTCGCGAGCCGCATTCAGCTCTTCCGCGTGCCCATCGGCGACAGCGTGCGCCGCGCGTTCGGCCTGCCGCGCAGCTTCTACGGCATGAGCATCGCGCACGCGGCGCTCGGCATCGTCGTGGTCGGCATTACGGCTTCGTCGGCGTGGCAGACCGAGGTGATCAAGGTCGTGCAGCTCCGGGAATCGATCGAGGTCGCGGGCTACGTCCTGCATCTGCGCGACGTGCGCGAGGCGCGCGGGCCCAACTACGTCGCGCAGGTGGCGCGGATCGACGTCTATCGCGGAAAGGTGCTCGAAGGCGGCCCCCGGCTTCCGCTCGTCACGGTGCTCGAGCCGGAAAAGCGCCGCTATCCGGTCGAGGGCAACAACACCACCGAGGCCGCGATCTACACGACGTGGTTCGCCGATCTCTACGTCGTGCTCGGGGATGCGGACGGGAAGGGCGGCTGGGTGATCCGCGCCTATCACAATCCGCTCGTGCCGTGGATCTGGGTCGGCTGCCTCATCATGTTCTTCGGCGGATTGGTGTCGCTCTCCGACCGCCGCCATCGCGTCGGCGCGCCGCGCCGCAGCGCGGCGCCGGCCACGGCGTCGGCCGAGACGGCCTAGTCGCCATGCGGCTCCGCTACCTCATCCCCGCCGCGCTGTTCCTCGTGCTGGGCGCCGGCTTCGTCTATGCGCTGGTCGCGATCCAGTCGGGCAAGAAGAATCCGTCGGCCGTGCCGTCGGCGCTGATCGGCAAGCCAGCGCCGGAATTCGCGTTGCCGGCGCCCGCGGGCTTCGCGCAAGGCCTCTCCACCGCCGATCTGAAGGGCAAGGTCACGATCCTCAACGTGTTCGCCTCATGGTGCCCGCCCTGCCATGCCGAGCATCCGCTGCTGCTCGAACTGGCGAAAGAGGCCAAGGGCGGCGCATTCCAACTCGTCGGCCTCAACTGGAAAGACAAGGACGAGAAGCTCGCCGCGTGGTTCAAGGAAGCGGGCGATCCGTTCTCGCGCATCGGCGCCGACCGCACCGGCCGCATCGGCATCGAGTGGGGCGTCTATGGCGCGCCGGAAACCTACGTCCTCGATCGCGACGCGAAGGTCGTCTACCGCTATGCGGGCCCGCTCACGAAAGAGCTGATCCGCGACGAGATCCGCCCGCTGCTGGCGAAGCTGCAGAAATGAAGCGGTGGCTTCTCCTCGTCGTCGTGCTTCTCGCCGCGCTGCCCGCGCGCGCGGCGATCGGGCCTGACGAGATCCTGCCCGACAAGGCGCTGGAAGCGCGGGCGCGCGAGATCACGAAGCAGCTCCGCTGCCTCGTCTGCCAGAACCAGTCGATTGACGATTCCAACGCGCCGTTGGCGCGCGACCTGCGCCTGCTGGTGCGCGAGCGCTTGAAGGCCGGCGCCAGCGACGCAGCCACCCTCGCCTACGTCGTCGCGCGCTACGGCGATTTCGTACTGCTGCGCCCGCCGGTGAAGGCGACGACATGGCTGCTCTGGTTCGGCCCGCTCGCGCTGTTGCTCGGCGGGGCGGCCTTCCTGTGGGTGCGCGCGCGGCGCAAAAGCGCGGCGCCGGCCGCGCCGGCGGCGCTCAGCGACGACGAGCAGAAGAAACTCGCGGCGCTCATGGGGCCGAAGCCATGATCCTGTGGCTCCTCGGCGGCGGCCTGACGCTGCTGGTGCTGGCCCTGCTGCTGGCGCCGTTGCTGAAGCCGCGCGCTTCGTCCGCGCGGCGGCTCGATTACGACCTCGAGGTCTACAAGGACCAGCTCGCGGAGCTCGAGCGCGATGCGGCGCGCGGGCTCATCGGCCCGGCCGAGGCGTCGGCCGCGCGCCTCGAAATCCAGCGCCGCATCCTCGCCGCGGGCAGCGAAGCGGCGGCGCCGGTGCCGCGCGCCCGTCCGGCGCAGGGATTGATCCTCGCGCTCGTGCTCGGCCTGCCGTTCGCCGGCGGCGCGCTCTATCTCGGCCTCGGCCGGCCGGACCTGCCGAGCCAATCGGCCTCGCGCGAGGCGCCGCCCGCCGATCCGGCGCTCGCGAAGAGGCTCGCGGAGCTGGAAGCCAGGGCGCGCGAGAAGCCGACGAGCCTCGAAGACCGGCTGGCGCTCGCCGATTTCCAGTTCGAGAACCGCCGCTTCCGATCCGCTGCGGAGTCTTATCGCATCGCGCTGTCGCTCGCCGCCGGGCGCGGCGACATCGCGGGGCTCTACGGCGAAGCGCTGACGCGCGCGGCGGGCGGCCTCGTCACCGAGCCGGCGCGGAAGGCGTTCGAGCTGGCGCTGAAATCCGAGCCCCGGGATCCGCGCGCGAACTTCTTCCTCGGCATGGCGGAGGCGCAGGCCGGCAACGCGCGTGCGGCGCTCGTGCGCTGGCTCCGGCTCGAGGCGGATGCGCCGGCCGGCGCCTCGTGGCTGTCCACGCTGCGCCAGGAAATGCAGCGGGTCGCGCGCGAAGCGGAGATCGATCTCGCCGCGCTGCGCCGCGAGCTGAAGCTCGGCGAGGCGCCGCCCGCGCGCGGGCCGAGCCAGCGCGACATCGACGACGCGGAGAAGCTCTCGCCCGCCGAGCGCATGCAGATGATCCGCGGCATGATCGCGAATCTCGAAGCGAAGCTCAAAGACAACCCCAAGGACCTCGACGGCTGGAAGCGCTTGGGGCGCGCGCGCATGGTGCTCAACGAATTCGCGCAGGCGGCCGCGGCCTATCGCCAGGCGCACGATCTCGCTCCCGACGACGCGCCGGTGATGGCCGACTACGCGGCGGCGCTCATCCGCGCGCAGCCGCAGGGCCAGGAGATCGCGCCCGAAGCCGTGGTCGTGCTGAAGAAGCTGCTGGCGAAGGACGAGAACAACGCGCTGGCGCTGTTCTATCTCGGCCTCGCCGCCGCCGA
>JAEULD010000045.1 GCA_016792765.1 Candidatus Odyssella sp. | reverse complement strand
ATCGAATATGCCGCAGATGGACCTGGCCGCGATGGAGCGGGCCGCCGGCAAGGCGGCGGGCCTCATGCGCGCGCTCGCCAACGAGCACCGGCTGATGATCCTCTGCCAGCTCGCCGACGGCGAGCGCGGCGTGGGCGAGCTGGTGCAGGCGGCGGGCCTCTCGCAATCCGCGGTCTCGCAACATCTCGCGCGCCTGCGCGCCGAGGGCATCGTGGCCACGCGCCGCGCGGCGCAGGCGATCTACTACTCGCTCGCCTCCGAAGAGGTGCGCCGCGTCATCGACACGCTCTATGCCGTCTACTGCGCGGGGCCGGCGCGCTGCCGCCCGACGCCCGCTCCCAGCCGAAGGAAATCGCCATGACCGTCCGCACCGAACTGAAGCCGCTCACGCCCGCCCAGGCCAAAGCCCTCGTCGATTCCGGCAAGGCGATCCTCGTCGACATCCGCGAGACGCACGAGCACGCGCGCGAGAACATCGCCGGCGCCGCGCTCGCGCCGCTCTCGCGCATCGGCGCCGGCGAGGCCGAGGCGGCGGCCAAGGGCAAGCTCGTGATCTTCCACTGCCAGTCCGGCATGCGCACCGCGACGAACGCCGGCCGCCTCGCCGGCACCTGCAAGGGCGAGGCCTACGTGCTGGCCGGCGGCCTCAACGCCTGGAAGCAGGCGGGCCTGCCGCTCGCCTGATTGAGCTTGGCGGCGCCGGCCCGTAGTCTCGCCGGCTCCAGAAACCGCCCCCGGAACCGCGCCATGAAGCTCATCGGCCGCAATCTCTCGCCGTTCACGCGCCGCGTCGCGATCGCGATGGATCTGCTCGGCATCAAGCACGAGCGCCTCTACCTCACGCCGTGGCAGGAGGCGCAGGCGAACGAGATCCGCGCCGCCAACCCGCTCACGCGCGTGCCGATCCTCGTGCTCGACGACGGCGAGCGGCTGATCGAAAGCGGCGCGATCCTCGATCACCTGATGGAGGGCATCGCGCCCGAGAAGTCGCTGATCCCGGCCAAGGGCAAGGAGCGGCGCCAGTGCCTGCGCATCGCGGCGATCGGCACCGGCATCATGGACAAGGGCGTGAGCGCGTTCTACGAGCGCACCAAGCGGCCGGCCGAAAAGGTGCACACGCCGTGGCACGATCACCTGAAGGGCCAGGTGACCGGCGGATTGCAGGCGCTGGAAGCGCTGCCGATGACGCCGTGGTTCCTCGGCGCGCGGATGACGCTCGCCGACATCACGGCGGCCGTCGCGATGACGTTTCTGGCGCGCACCAACCCCGATCTCGTGCCGCACGGCCGCTATCCGAAGCTCGAAGCGCTCGCCGCCGCATGCGAGGCGCTGCCGGCGTTCAAGGCCTCGCCGCTCGAGACGCCGTAACGCGACGCCGGCCCTCACTTCCCATTCGTCGCTAGGGCGAAGAATGGGCCCCTTCTCTCCCGCTGCGCGGGAGAGAAAAACACCATGCGCGCCGCCTTCATCTTCTCTCTCCCACGAAGTGGGAGAGAAGGGGCCCGTCCGCCGCTCTTGTGGCGGATGGGAAGTGAGGGCCGTTCCGCAGGACGGACATCGCGTGTCCGCGGCGTAGGCGCCTCGGGCGCCGCCCCTTACGGTCGCGGCGAAACGCGAAGAGGGAAGCGCCATGTCCGCGGCCGAGCACGTCGATCACGTCGGAAGCCTGCTGCGCCCGCCGGCGCTGACCGAGGCCTGGTTCGCGCACGAGCAGGGCAAGCTTTCCGCCGACAAGCTCGCCGCCGAGCAGGACGCGGCGATCCGCGATGCGGTGAAGCTGCAGGAGGAGATCGGCCTCGCCTTCGTCACCGACGGCGAGTTCCGGCGCGGCGGCTGGTCGCGCGGCTTCCTCACCGCGGTCGACGGCTTCGGCTTCAAGCCTTCGAAGCTCGTCTTCAAGAACGACCGGGGCGTCTCCACCGCGGCGCCGGCGCCGTTCGCCACCGGCAAGCTCCGGCAGAAGCAGCCGATCGTCGCCGGCGATTTCGCGTTCCTGAAGTCGTGCGCGCATCGCCGCGCGAAGGTGACGATGCCCACGCCGTCGCACATGCATTTCGGGCATTTCGGCGAATGCTTCGACCGCAAGGCCTATGCCTCGCTCGACGCGTACTTCGACGACATGATCGCCATCTACCGCGCCGAGATCGCCGATCTCGCGCGGCGCGGCTGCACGTTCCTGCAGCTCGACGAGGTGCCGCTGACCCTGCTTTGCGACGAGACCAATCGCGGCATCGCGAAGGCGCAGGGCGACGATCCCGACCGGCTCGTCGATCTCTACATCGATCTCGTCAACCGCGCGATCGCGGGCCGGCCGAAGACCATGCGCGTGGCGCTGCATCTCTGCCGCGGCAACATGCAGGGCCTGTGGATGGGCGACGGCGGCTACGCGCCGATCGCCGAGAAGCTGTTCAACGCGCTCGACGTCGACGCCTATCTGATGGAATACGATTCGCCGCGCGCCGGCGATTTCGCGCCGCTGCGCCACCTGCCGAAGGGCAAGCAGGCGTTCCTGGGCCTCGTCAGCACGAAGAACCCGGCCGTCGAGACGGCGGATGCGCTCCGGCGCAAGCTCGACGAGGCGGCCAAATACGCGCCGGCCGACCGGCTCGGCCTCTGCCCGCAATGCGGCTTCGCCTCCTCGGCGATGTCGAAATTCAACGTCCTCCCCAATCCCATGACGCCTGCGCTACAAAGGGCGAAGCTCGCGCGCCTCGTCGAGGTCGCCGGGCAGGCAGGGGGAGGCGGATGAGCGAATTCTCGATCGTGCGGCCGGCCGCGGCCGACAAGGCCGGCTGGCGGCGCATGTACGAAGGCTACGCCGCGTTCTACGAGCGCGAGTTGACGGACGCGACCGCCGAGCGCGTGTGGGCGTGGATTTCCGCGCCCGGCGAGCACGGGCCCTCTGAAGGCCGCATCGCGCGCGCGGCCGACGGGCGCGTGATCGGCCTCGCGCATTTCCGCGACATGGCCAGCCCGCTGCGCGGCACGATCGTGGGCTTCCTCGACGATCTTTACGTCGATCCCGCCTGGCGCGCGAAGCAGGTGGGCCGCGCGCTGTTGGACGAGGTCGCCGCCATCGGCAAGGCGCGCGGCTGGCCGTTCTACCGCTGGCTCACCGCCGACGACAATTACCGCGCCCGCGGCCTCTACGACCGGGTCGCCAAGCGCACGATGTGGATCACGTATCAGTATGATTTGTGACGCGGCAGGCGCGCAGATTGCGCGCGCGGGGCCCGAGCGGCGCCGACGTGCGGCCTGCCGGATCGCATGGGCGGCGCTGGCGTTGAGCGCGATAACGGCGCCGCCCGCGCAAGCGCAATCCGGCGAAAGCCGTTGCGAAAATCCGCCGCCGCCTTTCTCGCTTGGCGAAACGAATCGGCTGCGGGGGGCGAAACTCCTCGCCCTCGTCTCCGGCAATGCGATGACCTATGTGCGGAAGTCGCTCCGCAACCCGGCGCAGTATCGGTATCTCAGACTGCGCCGCGACTTCCGGCCCGATGGGTCGATGCTGCTGACCTGCGAGACCGGGCCATCGGCGGGCGGGCCCTGGGAGCCGTGCCGGCAGATCGCGACGCCGCGCACCAAGATCGAGGGAAGCCGCGAAGTCGGGGTGTGGCGCGTGGAGGCGGAGTCGCTCTGTCTTCAGTTCGTCTCGGTCGGATCGCGCGAACCGCTTTGCTTCCGCATTCACCGCGGCGCGGGCCGCTATTACGCCAAGGCGACGCACGCGATCCCCAACTGCGTCGAGGGCGACGTCGTGATCGCGCCACGAACGAGCCCTTGATCTGCGGCGGCCGTGCGGTTCTCACCGCAACGTGCCTGGACCTTGCCTTGTTTGCCGCCTAGCGTCGCGCCCATGAGATCGCGCTTCGTCCTTGCGGTGATCGCCGCGCTCGCGGCCGCGCCCGCGCTCGCAGAGCAGGCGCCGCCGCCGGGCGGGTGCCATTACGAGATCGCGCTCGCCGATGCCGACGCGCGCATGCTCGACGTGGCGATGATCTGCGCCGGCGAGGGGCCGTTCGCGCTTTCCACCTATCGCTTCGTCACCGACGCGCATGTGAAGGATTTGCGCGGCGCCGCCGGCAGCACGATCGCGAAGACCGAGGAGGGCTGGACGCTCACGGGCGCCGGCGGCGCGGCGCGCGCCTCCTATCGCTTCGACGTCGACGAGCTGGCCGGTTCCACCAACAGCCCGTCGCTCGGCCAGCGCATCGGCGGCTCGGTGGTGGCGGGCGTGCGCTCGTTCCTGCTCGTGCCGGAGGGCGGCCGGCGGCCGCTGCCGCTCACCTTGCGCTTCCGCGCGCCCGAAGGCGCCGCCGCGGTCACGGGGCTCGCGCGCACCGGCGATCTCGAGCGGCTCGACACGGCGGATTTCCCCTACATCTCGTTCATGGCGATGGGGCGCATCGAGGTGCTGCGCGTGCCGGTGGCGGCGCGCCCCGGCCCGGGCCGCGGCGACGCGGGGACGCTCACCGTCGCGATCCTCGACGAGCAGCTGCCGCTCGCGCGCGAGGCGCTGGCGCAGTGGATGGGCGCCTCGGCCGCGCGCATCGGCGCCTATTTCGGCGGCTTCCCGGCGGCGGAATCGCTCGTCGTCGTCCAGCCGGTCCCGGGCCTGCGCTATCTGCGCCGCGGCATGGTCGCGGGCGGGGGCGGGGCCACGATGCTGCTGCGCATCGGCGCCGCCACCCAGCCCGCCGATCTCTTCGGCCAGTGGATGCTGATGCACGAGCTCGTGCATTTCGCGGCGCCGTTCGTCGACGGCCACGCCTGGCTGATGGAAGGCATGGCCGTCTATGTCGAGACGCGCCTGCGCGTCGCCGCCGGCTGGTTCCCGCGCGACGACGCGTGGCGCGGCTTCATCCGGAACTTCCGCCAGGGCATTCCGGCGATGGAGCAGCAGGGCCTCGCGCAGGCGCGCGGCATCGGCCCGGTCTATTGGGGCGGCACGCTCATGATGCTGCTCGCCGACGCCGAGATCGTCGAGAAGAGCGGCGGCGCGAAGAGCCTCGCCGACTGCTTCCAGGCCGTGCTCGCCGAGGGCGGCGACACCGCGCAGCGCTGGAGCCTCGATCGCTTCGTCGCCGTGTGCGACCGCGCCACCGGCTTCGGCACGCTCGCGCGGCTGGTCGAGGCGCATGTCGCGAAAGGCTCGCCGGTCGATCTCGCGCCGCTGCTCGCGAAGCTCGGCGTCCAGCTCGGCGAATACGAGGCGAGCGTCGTCTACGACGA
>JAEULD010000027.1 GCA_016792765.1 Candidatus Odyssella sp. | reverse complement strand
GTCTTTGGTCGCCGGTGCGCGCGCGGTCGAAATCTCCGCCGCGGCGTTGCCCGAGGAACGCGTCTCGCTCGCCGGTGCGGCCGCCCGCTTCGCGGGTTCGGCCTTGGGCGCGCTCTTGGCCATGCGCACCGTCCTCCGCGTGAAATGCCGTTGATTCGGCGCCGCTGGAAACGCGTTCGACGCCGCCGCTTTCGCCAACGATTATGGCATTGCCGCCGCTTTGACAAGCGCGCGGGGCCGCGCCGGAACGAGGCGAATCGCGCTATTTCGCGGGCGCGGGCCGGTCGGGCGCGAGCGGCTTCGCGTAGAGGATGACGACGTCGTTCGCCTGCACGAGATTGAGCATCTGGCGCAGGCGCTCGTCGAGCATGTCGCGGTCGAGCGAGCCTTCGCGCAGCAGGCCGACGCGGCTTTCGATCTTCTGGCGCTCGGCCATCAGCGCCTTGCGCTCCGCCTCGGCCTTGGCGAGACGCTGCTCCACCGACCACGACGCCTTGAGCCCGCGATCGCCTTCGAACAGGTGATAGCCGAGATAGGCCAGCGCGCCCAAGCCCATCACGGGCAGGACGATCTGCGCGAACCGCTTCCTGATTTCGAGCGCGACGGCCATGCTTTCAGGGAATCACCGGCGGCGCGGGTTGTCAACGCCTCAGGCGCGGAACGCCCCGCGCCCGGCATAGCGCGCGCTCGGGCCCAGCTCTTCCTCGATGCGCAGGAGCTGGTTGTACTTCGCGGTGCGATCCGAGCGCGAGAGCGAGCCGGTCTTGATCTGGCCGCAGTCGGTCGCCACCGCGAGGTCGGCGATGGTCGCATCCTCGGTCTCGCCGGAACGGTGGGACATCACCGCCGTGTAGTTCGCGCGGTGCGCCATCTCGACGGCGGCGAGCGTCTCGGTCAGCGTGCCGATCTGGTTGACCTTTACGAGGATCGAATTGGCGACGCCCTTCTTGATTCCCTCGCCGAGGCGCTTCGGGTTCGTGACGAAGAGATCGTCGCCGACCAACTGCACCTTGCTGCCGATGGCGTCGGTCAGCGCCTTCCAGCCGGCCCAGTCGTCTTCGGCCATGCCGTCTTCGATCGAGACGATCGGATAGGCGGAGACGAGGCTCTTGTAGAACGCGACCATGCCGGCCGAATCCACAATCTTTCCCTCGCCTTCCATGTCGTATTTGCCGTCCTTGAAGAACTCGGTCGAGGCAGCGTCGAGCGCCAGGGCCACGTCGCCGTCGCGGCCCGCCTTGTAGCCGGCCGACGCGATGCTCTTCATGATGAAGTCGAGCGCCGCGGTCGCGTTCTTGAGGTCGGGCGCGAAACCGCCCTCGTCGCCGACATTCGTGCTGTGGCCGGCCTTCTTGAGCTCGGCCTTGAGCGCGTGGAACACCTCGGCGCCCATGCGCAGGCCCTCGGCGAAGGTCGCCGCGCCGAGCGGCGCTATCATGAACTCCTGGAAGTCGATCGGGTTGTCGGCATGGGCGCCGCCGTTGACGATGTTCATCAGCGGCACCGGCAAGGTGCGGGCCTGCGAGCCGCCGACATATTTGTAGAGCGGCAGGCCGCGCGCCTGGGCGGCGGCCTTGGCGCAGGCGAGGCTCACGCCGAGCACCGCATTGGCGCCGAGCCGGCCCTTGTTGGGCGTGCCGTCGAGCGCGATGAGCTTCTCGTCGATCGCGAGCTGGTCCTCGGCGTCGAGGCCGGACAGGAGGTCGAAGATCTCGCCGTTCACCGCGTCGAGCGCCTGGCGCACGCCCTTGCCGAGATAGCGCTTCTTGTCGCCGTCGCGCTTCTCCACCGCCTCGTGCGCGCCGGTGGACGCGCCCGAGGGCACCGCGGCGCGGCCGCGCAGTCCGTTCTCGAGCAGGACATCGACCTCGACGGTCGGGTTGCCGCGCGAATCGAGGATCTCGCGGCCGATGATATCGACGATGGCAGTCATGGCGGGAAATCGAAGGTGAGGGATTGAAGATGCGCGCGGTGATTAGCGCTTGAGCAGCGGCAATGCAATTGCATCCGCCGGGTCCGCTCAGATAAGGCCACGTGATCGCACGCGACGGATGAGCTCCCTTCGACGTGCCGGAATGTCCATCGCTTCATGCAGTACGCCGACGACCAGCACGTCCGTCGGCCTCGGGGCATAGACGACGACATGACTGCCGATCTGAATCTCCCGAAATTCCGCGGGTCCGATCTTACGGCGCAACCGCCCCATCCTTGGACGGTCGCAGAGACGAACGTATGCGTCGCGTATGCGCGCGAGGTATTCCTTCGCTTGCGTCTCGCCCCAGCGTTCCGACGCGTAAACGGCGATGTCCTGGAGCGCGTCCTCCGCCTCGAGGGTGAGGACAACGCGCCTCATCTTCGCTTGGCGCGGGAACGCCGGCGTTTCTCCTTCGCCCCGGCCATGATCTTGTCAACGTCGAACTCGGCGACGTATCCGGCTTCGGCCTCCTGAAACGAAAGCGCCAGGTACTCGTCGAGCATATTCTCGCGGCGGCGCTTGATGTCCTCGCGAATCAGATGGCGGACGTATTCGCTCGCCGAGTAGTGCTGCAACCTGGCCTGCGCCTCGACATGATCGCGTAGGGGCTTCGGCAGGGAGATGTTCAAAGTCGTCATGGCGAAATGTCTCGCGTTCGCACCACGACGAGAAATTTGCCAAGATTTGGCAAGGTTTGCAAAGCCCGCGAATCGATTCAGCTCGCGCGGTGCACCCGTCCCTCGTCGGCCGCCTCGAGCATCGCGAAGCGCACGGGCATGACGCCGCGGATCGAGGTCTTGCCGGCCGCGTCTTTCGTCACGACCATGAGTTCCTGCGCCTCGGCCGTGCCGGTGGGGAGCACCATGCGCCCGCCCGGCTTCAGCTGCTGCAGCAGCATCGGCGGGATCAGCTCGGAGCCGGCGGCGACCACGATCTTGTCGAACGGCGCGTGCTCGGGCCAGCCGCGCGTGCCGTCGCCGATGCGGAGCTTCACCGAACCGAAGCCGTGCCGCGCGAGATTGCGCTTGGCGGCCATGCCCAGCTCCTCGACGATCTCGACGCTGAATACCCTGCCCGCCACGCTGGCCAGCACCGCCGCGTGGTAGCCGAGCCCGGTTCCGATCTCGAGCACCGAATCGCCCGGCTGGAGATCTAGCAGATCGGCCATCACCGCGGCGATGAATGGCTGCGAGATCGTCTTGTTCCAGCCGATCGGCAGCGGCTGGTCGGCATAGGCATAGGGCCTGATCTCGACCGGGACGAATTCGTGGCGCGGCACCGTGGCCATCGCCTTGAGCACGCGCGGATCGAGCGCGTCCTTGCCGAGATGCTCGCGCGCGGCCTGCGCGTGGAGTGCCACCACCTCCACCATCGCCTGCCGCAACTGCGTATTGTGGTCCGGCTCCATGCGCGCACCCTGCCGCCGAAGTGCGGCAGCATTGCGGAGGCCGCGCGGGATCACATCCGCGCCACCGGCCGCGCCTTGGCGATCCGGTCGAATTCCTTGAGCGTTTCGAGCAGCGCCGGCAGTTCCTTGAGCCTGACCATGTTGGGCCCGTCGGAGGGCGCCTTGTCAGGGTCCTGGTGCGTCTCCATGAACACCGCGGCGACGCCGATGGCGATCGCGGCGCGCGCCAGCACCGGCACCATCTCGCGCTGGCCGCCCGACGACGTGCCCTGCCCGCCCGGCTGCTGCACCGAATGGGTGGCGTCGTACACCACCGGATAGCCGGTCGCGGCGAGGATCGGCAGCGAGCGCATGTCGGACACGAGCGTGTTGTAGCCGAACGACACCCCGCGCTCGCAGACGAGGATGTTCTCGTTGCCCGTGCTCGCGATCTTGGCGACGACGTTCTTCATGTCCCAGGGCGCCAGGAACTGTCCCTTCTTGACGTTGATCGCCCGGCCCGTCTTGCCCGCCGCCACCAGCAGGTCGGTCTGCCGGCAGAGGAAGGCGGGAATCTGCAGCACGTCGACGGCCTCCGCCGTCGGCGCGCATTGCTCGGCGGTGTGCACGTCGGTCAGCACCGGGATGCCGCGCGCTTCGCGCACCTCGGCCAGGATCGGCAGCGACTTTTCGAGGCCGAGCCCGCGCTCGGCGGAGACGCTGGTGCGGTTCGCCTTGTCGAAGCTCGACTTGTAGACGAGGTTGATGCCGAGCTTGGCGGTGATCTCCTTGAGCGCCGCCGACATCTCGAGCGCGTGGGCGCGCGATTCGAGCGCGCACGGCCCGGCGATCAGCGTGAACGGCCGGTCGTTGGCGACGGCGAAGGAGCCGATGGAAACGGTGTGCATGCCGGGCTTTCGGTTGCTGCGGCCTGTCCATAGTACAACGCGCGGCGCGATGCCAACGTGTCGTCGCCCGCCGGAAACGCCGCGCCGCCACTTGACGCAGATCAACGCACGCGCCGCGGCCTGGCCGATGATGGCGACATTGTTGCGCACTCTGCGCGTCGCGAAGAACAGGGATCGTCATGGCCTACCGGCATATGTCGGACATCGTCCGCAATCAGAACCCCCTGACCATGCCCGCCCGCACGACGGTGAAAGAGGCCTGCGCCGCGATGCGCACCCGCCACGTCGGAGCCGTGCTCGTCACGGAGGGCGACCGCAAGCTGGTCGGCATCTTCACCGGCCGCGACGCGGTCTGCCGCGTGCTCGCCGAGGGCAAGGACCCGGTCGGAACGGCGCTGGCCGACGTCATGACCCCCGCGCCCGATACGATGCCGCCCGGCATGAGCGCGATCGACGCGCTCCGACAGATGGAAGACAGCGGCTACCGCCATATCCCGGTGGTCGAGAACGGCAAGGTGGTCGGCATCGTCTCGCGCGGTGACTTCAAGGGAATCGAGATCGACCGCGTCGACGAAGAGACCGGCCTTTGGGAGCGCATCTGAGCGCGATGGCCGCGAAGCCCGGCGACTCGCCTCGCCTGCCCGCGCCCTGGCGCTGGCCGCTGCCGGGATTCGGCCTTCCCGCGGCGCCGGCTGCGCCCGGCGCCGAGGCCATGAGCCACAGCCTCGCCGCGCTCGACCGCGCGGTGCGCGCGAGGCTGGCGCGCGCGACCTTCGGCATCTCGCCCTATGCCGTGGCGAACGCCTGGGGCGACTGGTGGTTTCACCTGCTGCAGGCGCCCGGCAAGCAGATGTCGCTGGCCATCGGCGCCGCGGACGGCGCGCAGAAGCTCGCCGCCTTCGCGCTGCGCGCGGCCGGCGGCGCCGAGACCAAGCCGGGCCTGGACGGGCGCGAGGACCCGCGCTTCGCGGGCGACAATTGGAGCCGGTGGCCG
This sequence comes from Candidatus Odyssella sp., assembly GCA_016792765.1. Classification (GTDB taxonomy): domain Bacteria; phylum Pseudomonadota; class Alphaproteobacteria; order Bin65; family Bin65; genus SBBV01. The sequence goes on along the minus strand of JAEULD010000027.1, from coordinate 6,708 downwards.
TTCAACGTGTACGCCCAGTCGTTCCTCGCCGCGCAGCAATGGTGGGAGCAGGCGACGACGAACGTGCGCGGCATGAACCGCCAGCACCGCCGCCTCGTGCCGTTCCTCACCCGCCAGCGGCTCGACACCTGCGCCCCCTCCAACGCGCCCGCGCTCAATCCCGACGTCCTCGCGCGCACGGCGGCCGAAGGCGGCGCGAACCTCGTGCGCGGCTGGAGCTATCTCGTCGAGGACATGGAGCGCGCCCTGTCGCGGCAGCCGCCGCCCGAGCGCGACGGGTTTCGAGTCGGCGAAGACCTCGCGGCGACGCCGGGCAGCGTGATCTTCCGCAATCGCCTGTTCGAGCTGATCCAGTACGCGCCGGCCACGGCGACGGTGCGGCGCGAACCCGTGCTCATCGTGCCCGCCTGGATCCAGAAGTACTACATCCTCGATCTCTCGCCGCACAATTCGCTGGTGCGCTATCTCGTCGAGCGCGGCCACACGGTCTTCATCATGTCGTGGCACAACCCGGGCGACGAGGACCGCGATACGCGCTTCGACGACTATCGCCGGCTCGGCGTGATGGCCGCGCTCGACGCGGTCTCCGCCGTCGTGCCGGGCGCCAAGATCCACGCCTGCGGCTATTGCCTCGGCGGCACGATCCTCGCGATCGCGGCCGCGACCATGGCGCGCGACGGAGATCACCGGCTCGCGAGCATGACGCTGCTCGCCGCGCAGACCGATTTCGCCGAGGCCGGCGAGCTCATGCTGTTCATGGACGAGAGCGAGCTCGCCTATCTCGAAGACCTGATGTGGGAGCAGGGCTATCTCGACACCGGCCAGATGGCCGGCGCGTTCCAGATCCTGCGCTCGAACGACCTCGTCTGGTCGCGCATGGTGCGGACCTACCTGATGGGCGAGCGCGAGCAGGCCACCGACCTCGCGGCATGGAACGCCGACCGCACGCGGATGCCGTATCGCATGCACTCCGAGTATCTCAACGCGCTGTTTCTCGAGAACCGGCTGTCGGCGGGCCGCTACGCCGTCGAGGGCCGCGCGATCGCGCTGTCCGACATCCGCTGCCCGATCTTCGCCGTCGGCACGGCGAGCGACCACGTGGCCCCCTGGCGCTCGGTCTACAAGATCAGCCTGCCGACCGACACCGAGATCACCTTCGTGCTCACCAGCGGCGGCCACAATGCCGGCATCGTCAGCGAGCCGGGCCATCCGCGCCGCCGCCACCAGATCGCGACGCGCGCCAAGGACGATCCCTACATCGATCCCGACAGCTGGGCCGCGCGCACGCCCGTCAGGGACGGCTCGTGGTGGCCGGCGTGGCAGGAATGGCTCGCGGCCCGCAGCACCGGCGACGCGGCGCCGCCGCCCGTCGGCGCCCCCGCCTATCCGCCGCTCGGCGCCGCGCCGGGCACCTATGTGTTCGAGAACTGAGCCGACGCGGACCGGCGCCGCCGGGCCGCGCGAGCGAGTGACACGATGACCCGACCCGTTTTCACCGTGCTCGATCCCGCCGGCTACCGGCAAACGCCGTGGAAAAACGGCGGCGGCGTCACGATCGACATCGCGGCCGAATACCGCCCCGGCGCCGCCGCGGGCGGCTGGGACGGCATGCTCTGGCGCTTCGGGCGCACGCGCATCGAGCGGGCCGGGCCGTTTTCCGATCTCTCCGGCTACGACCGCATTCTCGCCGTCGTCGAAGGCGGCGGCCTCGTGCTGCATCCGAAGTTTCGCGCGCCGATCGAGGTGCACGCGCCGTTCGCGCCGGTGCACTTTCCCGGCGAATGGTCGGTGACGAGCGAGCTGACCGCGGGCCCGGTCGGAGTCCTCAACCTCATGGCCGACCGCCTGCTGTTCAAGATCGACCTCGCGTTTCCGGCGCCGGGCGCGGCCGCCCAGATGTCGGGCGCGGTCTGCATCGTCCTCGCGCTCGAGGACGCCGCGGTCGACATCGAAGGCAAGACGACGACGCTCGCGCGCGGCGCCGCGCTGCGCGTCGACGGCGCGCACCGCCTCGCCTACGCGCCGCGCAGCGGGCGCGTGGCCGTGGCGACCATCCGCGATTGACGGCGCGGGGTTTTCCGCAAGCGCGGGCGCTGCGCTTGTGCGCGAAGTAGCGGGATGACATCATCCGGCGCAGCCGCAGGAAGCGGGGGCTGCGACCGGGATGAGCATCGTGGAACGGACACGCGCGGACGCGCAATCGCGGGCGGCCGCCGAACCCGCCTATCGCGATCCCGCCGCGCTTCGGCGCGCCGTCCGCGACGGCCGCTTCCGCGGCCAGACCGCGGGCCAGGCGCCCGGCTTCGTGCAGGGCAATCTCGCGATCCTGCCGCGCGACTTCGCCGCCGATTTCCTGCGCTTCTGCCAGCTCAATCCGAAGCCCTGCCCGGTCATCGGCATGGGCGAGCCGGGCGATCCGGCGTTGCCGCGCCTGGGCCGCGACATCGACATCCGCACCGACGTTCCCGGCTATCGCGTCTTCCGCGACGGCGAGCTCGCCGCGGAGCCGGCCGACATCCTCGGCCCATGGCGCGGCGATCTCGTGACGTTCGTGCTCGGCTGCTCGTTCTCGTTCGAGGCGGCGCTGATCGAAGGCGGATTGCGCGTGCGCCACATCGACGAGGGCAAGAACGTCGCGATGTACTGCACGAACGTTCCGAACGCGCCGGCCGGCCCGTTCGGCGGAACGCTCGTGGTCTCGATGCGCCCATTTTCGCCCAAGGACGCGATCCGCGCGATCCAGATCACCTCGCGCTTTCCCAACGTGCACGGCGCGCCGGTGCACTTCGGCGATCCCGCCGCGATCGGCATCGCTGACCTCGCGCGGCCCGATTTCGGCGACGCGGTCGCGATCGCGCCCGGCGAGGTTCCGGTATTCTGGGCCTGCGGCGTCACCCCGCAGCAGGCGATCCGCGCGGCGCGCCCGCCGCTCGCGATCACGCACCAGCCGGGCGCGATGCTCGTCACCGATCTCCGCAATTCCGAATTGGCCAGCTTCTAGGAGGGATTCATGCAACGCCTCGCCACGTTCGCGGCCGTCGCCGCCGGACTAGCCCTCGCCGCCCCGGCGGCGGCGCAGGATTACCCAAAGACCCATCTGAAGGTCGTGGGCTCGATCTCGGTCCTGCCGCCCTACAAGGACTACGAGCTGCCGTTCTGGACCAAGCACCTCGCCGCCAAGTCGAACGGTGCGATCACCGCCGACGCGAAGGGCTTCAACGAGATGGGCTTGAAAGGCCCCGAAGTGCTGCGACTCATGGGCCAGGGCGTGATGCAGATCGGCGCCACGGTGATGGGCTATCTCGCGGCCGACGACCCCGCCACCGAGGCGGTCGACATGGCCGGACTCGTCACCGACGTCGAGACCTCGCGCAAGATCACCGAGGCCTCGAAGCCGATGTACGACAAGCTGTTCATGGCCAAGTTCGGCGTGAAGCTGCTCGGCTTCGGCACCTATCCGGCGCAGGTGCTCTACTGCAACGCCGAGATCAAGGGCCTCGCCGACATCAAGGGCAAGAAGGTGCGCGTCGCCGGCCGCTCTCAGTCCGAGCTGGTGGCCGCGCTCGGCGGCACGCCGGTGACGATGGCGTTCGGCGAAGTCGTGCCCGCGATGCAGAACAAGACCGTCGATTGCGGCATCACCGGCACGCTTTCCGGCAACATCGCGAAGTGGAACGAGGTCTCCACGCACCTGCTCGGCCTGCCGCTGAGCTGGGGCCAGATCGCCTACGCGGTGAACGCGAAGGCGTGGGAAGGCCTCGATCCCAAGGTGCGCGCGCTGATCGCCGCCGAGATCAAGACGCTCGAGAAGGACGTGTGGGACGCGGCCGGCTATCACACGCAGCAGGGCTACGACTGCAACGGCGGACTGGACAGCTGCAAGCTCGGCACCAAGGGCAAGATGAAGGTCGTGATGGCCAGCGACGCCGACAAGGCGCTGCTGCGCAAGACGATCGTCGAGGTGACGTTGCCGAAGTGGGCGGCGCGCTGCAGCGCCGAGTGCGTCAAGGACTTCAACGAGACGATCGGCAAGGCCGTCGACGTCGTCGCCAAGAAGTGATGACGGGTTCGCGGAGCCAGGCGCTCGGCGCGGCCGGGCGCTGGCTCGACCCGGTGCTGACTCTCGCCGACCGCGTCGGCCTGCGCGCGGTGTGGATCGGCGGCGCGCTGCTGCTGGCCTCGGCGAGCCTCGTCTCGATCGACGTCACGATCCGGAAGCTGTTCGGCCTCTCGGTCGGCGGCGCGGACGAGATCTCCGGCTACGCCTTCGCGATCGGCGTCGCCTGGGCCTTCCCGTTCGCGCTGCTGCGCCGCGCCAACGTGCGCATCGACGCGCTCTATCAGCACATGCCGGCGCGCGTCGCGGCGATTCTCGATCTCGTGGCGCTGATCGCCCTCGCCGTCTTCGTGACCGTGCTGACGCGCTATGCGTGGGAGGTCGTGGCCGGATCCTGGAACCTCGGCGCGCTCTCCAACAGCCAGCTCAAGATGCCGCTCTGGATACCGCAGGGACTGTGGTTCCTCGGCCTCGCACTGTTCTTCGCGACGACGGCCGTGCTGACGCTGCGCACCGCGCTGGCGCTTCTATCGGGCGATCTCGCCACCGTTCGCGCGCTGGCCGGAGCGCGCAGCATCGAAGAGGAAGCCGCGGACGAGGCCGCCTACGGCAAGACGCTGGCCGCGGGCGCATCGGAGACCCGCGCGCCATGATGGCCGTGTCGCTCGTGCTGCTGCTCGTCTTCATGGTGCTGGCCATTCCGGTCGCCATCTCGCTCGGCGTGCTCGGCATCGCGCTGGAGCAGCTGTTCTCGCCGCTGCCGCTGATCCGCGCGATCGGCGAGGTGTCGTGGTCGGCCTCGAACGAGTTCCTGCTGGTCTCGGTGCCGATGTTCATCCTGCTCGGCGAGATCCTGCTGCGGTCCGGCTTCGCCGAGCGCATGTATGCGGCGCTGGTCAACTGGGTGTCGTGGCTGCCGGGCGGACTCATGCACTCCAACATCGCCGCCTGCGCGGTGTTCGCGGCCACCTCGGGCTCGAGCGTGGCCACCGCGGCCACCGTGGGAACGGTGGCGCTGCCCGAGGCGCGGCGCTTCGGCTACAACGAGCGCCTGTTCCTCGGCACGCTCGCGGCCGGCGGCACGCTCGGCATCCTGATTCCGCCCTCGATCAACATGATCATCTACGCGGTGCTGACCAACGCGTCGGTGCCGAAGCTCTATCTCGCCGGGATCGTGCCGGGCCTCGTGCTCGTGCTGATCTTCATGGCGACGATCCTGCTGCTGTGCCTGTTCCGGCCCGCCTGGGGCGGCCGCCGCGTGTCCGCCAGCTGGGCCGCGCGCTTCGCCGGGCTCATCCATCTCGTCCCGCCGCTCGGCATCTTCCTGCTCGTCGTCGGCTCGATCTATGCCGGCGTCGCCACGCCGACCGAGGCGGCGTCGCTGGGCGTGCTCGGCGCGCTCGGCCTCGCCTGGTGGTCCGGGCGGCTCTCGATCGCGATGCTAAAGGAGGCGTTCGAGGGCACGATGAAGTCGACCGCGATGGTGATGCTCATCGTCGTCGCGGCCTATTTCCTCAACTTCGTGATCTCGACGATCGGGCTCACGACGATGCTCACGAACTTCATCGAAAACCTCGGCCTGCCCAAGGCCGCGACGCTGTTCGCCGTGATCCTGTTCTACGTCGTGCTCGGCTGCTTCATGGAGACGCTGTCGATGATGATCACGACGATCCCGATCATCGCCCCGGTGATGTTCAAGCTCGGCTACGATCCGGTGTGGTTCGGCATCCTCGTGATCCTGCTGATCGAGACCGCGCTGGTGACGCCGCCGGTAGGGCTCAACCTCTTCGTCGTGCAGAATCTGCGCGCGGGCGGCTCGCTCAACGACGTCATCGTCGGCACGATGCCGTTCGTGGTCGCGCTGTTCGCGATGATCGTCGTGATGACGATCTTTCCCGACCTGGCGCTCTGGCTGCCAAGGCTGCTGTCGTGAGTGCCGGACACTCGTCGGGGGGGCGGAAACCCGCCCCTATGAGACTTGCGCTCAGAGGAGGATCACCCACGCGAACACGGCCGTCGCCGCCGCGCCGAGCGCGGTGCGCACGGCGTGCAATGCGCCCCAGCGTCGGATCAGCGGCCGCGCCTCGGGCTCGCCGCCGGTCATCGCCACGAGGCGCCGGTTCACCGGCATGATGACGAGGAACGTGAACGGCCAGTTGGCCAGCATCAGCAGGCCGCCGGCGAGCCAGCGCCAATCGTAGCCGCCGAGGAACGCGAGCACGCCGAACAGCGCGCCGAGCAGCGCGAGCGGCGCCTGCATCAGCGTGCCGCGCTTGTAGCTCGGCTTCCATTCGGCGAGCAGCGCCGCGTCGGCGAGGCCGAGCCGCGCCGGCTGCTCGACCGCGTTGATGTAGAGCGCGGCGCCGGTGAACAGCGCCGCCACGATCAGCGCCATCGTCGCCGAAAGCAGCGCGAGGCCTGCCGGGATCACGTTTTCCGCTCGGGCCCGCGCGCGGTCATCGCCTTGAGGTCCGCGCGGATGTTGAAGAACAGCTTGCCCTGCTCGCGCGCGTCCTCGACCGCGACATGGGTGTGCGGCGCCGCGGGCGGCAGCCAGTGCTTCGGCATGTGCTTCTTCCCCACCGCACGATAGTTTTCCGAGCCCATCGCGGCGTAGGCCATCGTCTTGATGTCGATGCCGCTATGGCTGA
>JAEULD010000015.1 GCA_016792765.1 Candidatus Odyssella sp. | reverse complement strand
GACGATGCCTTTCACCTTGGGATCGGCGATCGCGTCCTGCGTCGCCTTGAGCAGCCCGCTGCGCACCGCGGCGCTGATCGCGTTCACCGGCGCATTGTCGATGGTGATGATCCGCACGCCCTCGCGGTCGGCGGTCTTGATCACGTCGGTCATGGTTTCGTTCCCGTCATTTGCATTCGTAAGGGCGGGTCCCCGACCCGCCCGCGTCAACGCCGTGACGCTGCGCGAAGGCTCGCCCGGCGGTACCACGGGCGGGTCGGGGACCCGCCCCTACGGTTTCGAACCTAGTGCTTCGGCCGCGGCGGCAGGTGCTTGCTCAGCTCGATCTTGGCTACGGCTTCGGTGTGCACCTCGTCCGGGCCGTCGGCCTGGCGCAGGATGCGGGCCCAGGCCCACATATGCGCGAACGGGAAGTCCTCGGTGAGGCCGCCGGCGCCGTGCACCTGCATCGCGCGGTCGATGACGGCGAGCGCCATGTTCGGCGCGACCACCTTGATCATCGCGATCTCGGCGCGCGCGGCCTTGTTGCCGACCGTGTCCATCATGTGCGCGGCGTTGAGCACGAGGAAGCGCGCCTGGTCGATCTCCATGCGCGATTTCGCGATCTGGTCGCGCACGACGCCCTGCTCGGCCAGCGTCTTGCCGAACGCGACGCGTGCGAGCGCGCGCTTGCACATCATCTCGAGCGAGCGCTCGGCCATGCCGATGAGGCGCATGCAGTGATGGATGCGGCCCGGCCCGAGCCGTCCTTGCGCGATCTCGAAGCCACGGCCTTCGCCCAGCAGGATGTTGGACGCGGGCACCCGCACGTTCTCGAACTTCACCTCCCAGTGGCCCTCGGGCTCGTGCAGGAAGCCCATCACCGGCAGCGGGCGAATCACCTTCACGCCCGGCGTGTCGCGCGGCACGAGGATCATGCTCTGCTGCGCGTGCTTCGGCGCGTCGGGATTGGTGCGGCCCATCACGATCATGATCTTGCAGCGCTTGTCGCCGGCGCCCGAGATCCACCATTTGTGGCCGTTGATGACGTAGTCGTTGCCGTCGCGCTTGATCTCGGTGCGGATGTTCGTGGCGTCGGACGAGGCCACCGCCGGCTCGGTCATCGCGAAGGCGGAGCGGATCTTCCCTTCGAGCAGCGGCTCGAGCCACTGCTTCTTGTGCGCCTCGGTGCCGTAGCGCTCGAGCACCTCCATGTTGCCGGTATCGGGCGCCGAGCAGTTGCATGCCTCGGGCGCCAGCAGCGGCGAGCGGCCCATGATCTCGCAGAGATGCGCGTAATCGAGGTTGGAGAGCCCGGCGCCGCGCTCGCTCTCGGGCAGGAACAGGTTCCAGAGGCCGCGTTTGCGCGCCTCGGCTTTCAGTTCCTCCATCAGCGGGTGCGGGTTCCAGCCATGCGCCTTCGTCTCCTCCTCCATCCGCTTCTCGTTCGGATAGATGCATTCGTCCATGAAGCGCAGCAGCTTCTGCCGCAGTTCGACGACGCGCGGCGCGGGGGCGTAGAGCAAAGCGGTTCTCCCGAGTTCGATTTTCCGGTCCCTTGCCCCGCATCATCCGCGCCGCGCCGCGCGAAGCAAGGTGCAAAATGGCATCGGGTCGAAGCGCGGAGAACCGCGGTCAGAGCAATTCCGCCATCGCCTTGAGCCGCGCCTTCAGGATCTTCCCCGTCGGCGCGGCGGGGAGCTGTTCGAGCACGACGATGCGCGCGGGCTGCTTGTAGGGCGCGAGGCGCGGCTTCAGGAATTGCGCGAGCTCGGCCTCGCCCACGCGCGCGCCGGGCGCGGGCTGCACGAACGCGATCACCTCTTCGTTGCCGGCGCGGCGGCGGCCGACGACGGCGGCAAGGGTCACGGCCGGATGCGCGGCGAGCTCGGCCTCGACCTCGGCCGGATAGACGTTGAAGCCCGAGACGATGACGAGATCGCGCAGGCGATCGACGATCGCGAGCGCGCCGTCGTCGCCGATCGAGCCCAGATCGCCCGTCTTGTACCAGCCGTCCGGCGTCAGCACGTCGCGGGTCGCTGCCTCGTTCTTGTAGTAGCCGAGCATGCAGTTGGGGCCGCGCAGCCAGATTTCGCCGGCCGCGCCCGGCGGCCGGTCGCGGCCATTCTCGTCGACGATGCGCACCTCGATGCCGGGCAGCACGGGGCCGGCCGAGATGTCGCGCCCGGTGTTCTGCGGCAGGCTGCGCGAGACGGTGGAGGCGAATTCCGTCATGCCCCAGCCGTTGACGAGGCGAAGGCCGAGCGCCTGCTCCACCGCTTCCTTGAGATCGGGCTCGATCGGCGCGCCGCCGACCGTCGCCATGCGCAGCGCCGGGGCCTTCAATTTGCGCCCGCTCGTGCGCGCATATTCGAGCAGCTTCGCATACATCTGCGGCACGCCCTGGAAAATCGTCACGCCCCGCTCCAGCGCGTCGGCCAGATGCTCGGCCGAGAAGCGCGGCACGAACAGCACATGCGCGCCGCCATAGAGCCCGCGCAGCCAGGTGGAGGTGAAGCCGAAGATGTGCGCGACCGGCAGCGTGCAGTAGACCAGGTCCTCGGTCGTCGGCCGCCGCTGCGCGCCGGGGCTCGACGCCACGTAGAGGCAGGCGCGATGGCTGAGCATCACGCCCTTCGGCGTGCCGGTGGTGCCCGAGGTGTAGATCAGCGCCGCCACGTCGCGCACCGGATCGCCGCTGACCGGCTCGGGCTTCGCCGCGCGCGCCGGGCTCACCTCAAGCGCGCCCGACGCG
>JAEULD010000177.1 GCA_016792765.1 Candidatus Odyssella sp. | reverse complement strand
CCCCACTTTGCCCGGTCGAGCCGAAGCTATAGATAGAGCGCATGGCCGACGCTCCCGCCGTTCCGCTCGATCACAACCGCCCGGCGCTTTCGGTGACCGAGCTGTCGTCGGCGCTGAAACGCATGGTGGAGAGCGAGTTCGACCATGTGCGCGTGCGCGGCGAGATCTCGGGCTTCAAGCGCCACACCTCCGGCCACTGCTATTTCGCGCTCAAGGACGAAGACGCGGTGCTCGACGGCGTCGTCTGGAAGGCGATGGTGGCGCGCCTCGGCCTGAAGCCCGAGGACGGCATGGAGGTGATCGCGACCGGGCGGCTCACCACCTATCCGGGCCGCTCGAAATACCAGATCGTGGTGGAGCGCATGGAGCTGGCCGGCGCCGGCGCGCTCCTGAAGCTGCTCGAGGAGCGCAAGGCGAAGCTCGCCGCCGAGGGCCTGTTCGACGCGGCGCGCAAGCGGCCGCTGCCGTTCCTGCCCACGGTGATCGGCGTCGTCACCTCGCCGACCGGCGCCGTGATCCGCGACATCCTGCACCGGCTCGACGAGCGCTTTCCGCGCCGCGTGCTGGTGTGGCCGGTGGCCGTGCAGGGCGAAGGCGCCGCCGAGCAGGTGGCGCGCGCGATCGCCGGCTTCAACGCGATGCCCGAGGGCGGGCCGGTGCCGCGGCCCGACCTGCTCATCGTCGCGCGCGGCGGCGGCAGCCTCGAGGACCTCTGGGCGTTCAACGAGGAGATCGTCGTGCGCGCCGCGGCGGGCTCCAGGATCCCGCTCATTTCCGCCGTCGGCCACGAGACCGACACCACGCTCATCGACTTCGCGTCCGACAAGCGCGCGCCCACTCCGACGGCGGCGGCCGAGATGGCGGTGCCGGTGCGCGCCGAGCTGGCGACGCGGCTGCTCGACCTCGGCCGGCGCGGCGCCGGCGGCATGCAGCGCATGCTCGAAGAGCGCCGCGCGCGCGTGCAGGCGGCGGCGGGCGGGCTGCCCGACCTGCCGATGCTGCTGGGCCACGCGCAGCAGCGGCTCGACGACTGGGCCTCGCGCCTCGGCGCGGCGCTGCTCGGCTGGCTGCGCGTGCGCGAGCAGCACTTCGCGCGCGCCGCCGGCGGGCTGCGCCGCTCGGTGCTGGAGCAGCCGATCGCGCGCGGCCTCGATCGCACGCAGGAGCTGGCCGCGCGCATGCCCGGCCTCGTGCGCCGGCGCATCGCCGACGCCGCCCAGCGGCTGGCCGGCCAGGCGCAGCTTCTGGAATCGCTCTCCTACGCGCGCGTGCTCGACCGCGGCTATGCGCTGGTGCGCGACGCCGCCGGCGAGCCGGTGACGGGCATCGCCGGCGCCAAGCCCGGCGCCGACGTGACGATCCGCTTCCGCGACGGCGAGGTGGGCGCGCGCGTTTCGGGCGAGCGTGTCGCCGCCGCCCCGCGCCCCGCGCCGAAGCGCCGGCGCGGCACCGACGACGACCAGGGGACGCTGCTGTGAAACTCCTGCCGCTCTGTCTCGTCGCCGCCCTCGCCTTCGCCGCGCCTGCCCGCGCCGAGATTCCGCTGAAACTCGACGGCAAGTTCACGCAGGGCGCGCTGGTGATCGGGCGCACCGCGCCGGGCGCCGCCGTGACGCTCGACGGCAAGCCGGTCGCGGTCGATTCCACCGGCGCCTTCGCGCTCGGCTTCATGCACGACGCGAAACGCGACTGGACGCTCGTCGTCGCCGTGCGCGGCGAGACGCTGACGCGCACGCTGGCGGTGGCGCCGCGGCAATACAAGGTCCAGCGCATCGACGGCGTCGACCAGAAATACGTGGAGCCGCCGCCCGAAGTGATGAAGCGGCTCGAAGAGGAGTATTTCCTCGTGCGCCGGGCGCGCGAGCGCGCGAGCGCCGAGCCGTTCTGGCGCACCGGCTTCCTCTGGCCGGCGGTGGGGCGCGTCTCGGGCGTCTACGGCAGCCAGCGCATCGTCAACGGCAAGCCGCTGCGGCCGCATTTCGGCGTCGACGTGGCCGCGCCGCCCGGAACGCCGGTGCGCGCCGCCGCGTCGGGCACGGTGAGCCTCGCGCATGGCGACCTCTATTTCTCCGGCAAGACCGTCATCGTCGAGCACGGCCTCGGCGTCTCGACGCTCTACATCCACCTGCAGGAGCTGCGCGTCGCCACCGGCGATCGCGTGACGCAAGGCCAGATCATCGGCACGATCGGCTCCACCGGCCGCTCGACCGGCCCGCATCTCCATTGGGGCCTCAATCTCGGGCAGGAGTATCTCGATCCGGCGACGGTCGTGGGCCCGATGCCGGGCGAGAAGCCGAAAGCGAAGCGATAGCCGAAGCCGGCGAAGTTACCGCCCGCCCAGGATCGCCGTCGTCTCGTCGAGCGCGGCGCGCAGCGCGCGCGTCTTCTCGCGGCCGAGCTTCTCGGAGACGTGGCGCTGCGCGTCGCGCCACAGCGGCAGCGCCTTGTCGAGCAGCCCGCGGCCGGCCTCGGTGAGCGCGAGCGCGTGGGCGCGGCGGTCGCCGCCGCCCTCCACCGCGACGAGCCCGGCCTTCAGCAGCGGCCGCAGATTGCGCCCGAGCGTGCTGCGGTCGAGGCCGAGCCGCCGCGCGAGCGCGGTGATCGACACCGGCGCCGCGCCGGGCGCGCCGGGCGCGCCGGCGAGCTGGCCGAGCACCGCGAACTGCGTGATGCGCAGGCCGGCCGGCTTCATGTGCGCGTCGTAGATCTGCGTGACGCGGCGCGTGGCGCGGCGCAGCGCGAGGCACGTGCAGTAGCTGGGGGCGGCCGGCTCGCTCATCTTGACCCCGAGTATAGGGGTATATACCCTCGACGCAAGATACGGGTATATACCCCTACTCGACGAGCGAGGAGCCACGGGATGAGCGACGGCGCCGGCAACGGCAATGCGAAGAACTACGGCAACGTGCCGATCGAGACGCTGAAATCGGTGCAGGGACTGGAGCTGCTGCAGGGCATGCTCGACGGCCGCTATCCGGGACCGCCGTTCGCCGAGCTCCTGGATTTCGGCGCGACCGAGGTCGCCCCCGGCCGCGCCGTGTTCGTCGGCCGGCCCGCACGGAAGCACTACAACCCTTCGGGCACCGTGCACGGCGGCTATGCCGCGACCCTGCTCGACTCGGCGATGGGCTGCGCCGTGCACACGCTCGTGCCGCAGGGCCAGGGCTATACGACGCTCGAGATCAAGATCAACTACGTGCGGCCGATGTTCGACAGCACCGGCGAGGTGCGCTGCGAGGCGGCCGTGATCAACATGGGCAAGACCGTCGCCACCGCCGACGGCAAGCTGCTCGACGGCAAGGGCCGCCTGATCGCGCACGGCACGACGACGTGCATGATCTTCGCGCTGCCGTAGACCCTCGCGACCGCGCGCTATCGCGCGAACAGTTTCCCCAGCATCGCCTCGACCGCGCCCGGCGCCGCAAAGTCGATCCGCACCGGCAGCGCTTCCACCATGCGCCGCGCGTCGGGCGACAGCCGCACGAGGTCCTTCTCGGTCGTCACCGCGACGGCGCGGTGCTTCGCCGCGATCTCGAGGATGAACATGATCTCCTCGTCGCCGAAGGCGTGGTGATCGGGATAGGGCATTTCCTCCGCGATCCGCGCGCCGAGCGACCGCAGCGTTGCGAAGAACTTGTCGGGCCGGCCGATGCCGCAGAACGCCACGACGTCTTTCCCCGCGAAACGCTGGCCCGACTCGTCGGGCACGATGCGCGCCTCGAGCACGGGCCGGCCGGCGAAATGGCGCGCGGCGCCGGTCTCGTCGCCGCCCACCAGCACGATCGCGTCGGCGCGCGCGAGGCCGGCGGCGATGGGCTCGCGCAGCGGCCCCGCCGGGATCACGCGCCCGTTGCCGAAGCCGTAGCCGCCGTCGACGACGACGAGCGACAGATCCTTCGCCAGCGCCGGATTCTGGTGGCCGTCGTCCATGACGATGCAGCCGGCCCCGGCCGCCACGGCGGCCCGCGCGCCGGCCGCGCGGTCGCGCGCGACCCAGGCGGGCGCCGCGCGCGCGAGCAGCAGCGGCTCGTCGCCCACCGCGCCCGCGTCGTGCTTCGCCGGGTCCACGCGCAGCGGCCCCGCCTCGCGCCCGCGATAGCCGCGCGTGAGGAAATGCGGATTGCGCCCCGCGAGCAGCCGCGCGAGCGCCAGCGCCACCGGCGTTTTCCCGGCGCCGCCGACGCCGACATTGCCGACGCAGAGCACCGGCACCGGCGCGCGCCAGCCGGCGCGGCGCACGCGCAGGCGTGTCGCCAGCGCGTAGGCGCAGCCCGCCGGCACGAGCACCGTCGAGAGCACGCGGCGGCTCGACCAGAAATCAGGCGGCCGCATCGCGCGCCTCCGCCAGGGGCGCCAGCAGCGGCTCCAGCCCCGCCATCACGCGCTCGATGACGCTGCGCTCGGCCTCGGCGCAGCGCTTCGCCGCCTCGCCCATCGCCGCCAGCTCGTGCGGGCGCGGCAGCAGCTGCTCGAGGCACGCCGCGATCGACGCGCCGTCGCGCACTTCGAGCGCGGCGCCGGCATGGGCGAGCGCGCGCATCACGTCGGCGAAATTCTCGACGTGCGGCCCGTGCAGCACGGGCAACCCCAGCAGCGCCGGCTCGATCGGATTCTGCCCGCCATGCGGAACCAGCGAGCCGCCGATCAGCGCGATCCTGGCGGCGCGATAGAACAGCCCGAGCTCGCCGAGCGTGTCGGCGACGTAGAGCGCCGTGTCCGCGCCGGGCGCGGCGCCGGCCGACCGTACGGCGACCGCGAGGCCGCGCGCGCGCATCGCCTCCGCCATCGCCGCGCCCTTCTCGGGATGGCGCGGCACGACGATGCCGAGCGCGCCGGCCGCGCGCTGCAACCGCGCCTGCGCGTCGGCGACGGCCGCTTCCTCGCCCGGATGGATGCTGGCGGCGATCCACACCGGCCGCGCGCCGATCGCGGCGCGCAGCGCTTCCAGCTTCGCCGCATCGGCCGGCAGCGGCGGCGCCGCGTATTTGAGATTGCCGGCGACCGCGACGCGGGCGGCGCCGAGCGCGCGGAAACGCCCCGCATAGGTTTCGCTCTGCGCGAGGACGAGGCGAAACGCGCCGAGCAGGCCGCGCGCGGCGCCGGGCCAGCGCCTCCAGCCGCGGAACGACCGCTCGGTCATGCGCGCGTTGACGAGAGCCGCCGGAACGCCGCGAGCGCCCGTCGCGCGCAGCAGATTCGGCCACAGCTCCGATTCGATCCAGAGTGCCAATTCGGGCCGCCAGTGATCGAGGAAGCGCGCGACCCACGGCGCCGCATCGAGCGGCACGAACTGGTGGAACGCGCGCGGCGGCAGGCGCTCGGCCATGAGCCTGGCCGACGTGACCGTTCCGGTGGTGACGAGAACGTGCGCGGCCGGAACGCGCGCCAGCACGCGCTCGATCAGCGGCAGCGTCGAGAGCGATTCGCCGACGCTGGCCGCGTGCACCCAGACGAGCGGCCCCGCCGGGCGCGCCCGCCCCGCCCGGCCCATGCGCTCGCCGAGCCGCGCCGCGTCCTCCTTGCCGCGCGCGAGGCGCCGCTTCAGCAGAAGCCGCAGCGCCGGCGGCGCCAGCGCCGACAGGCCGCGATAGGCGCCGAGAATCACGCGCGCAACTGCCGCACGACCGCGGGCTCGGCGCCGGACTGCGCCCCGGCCTGGGCCCCGGCCTGGGCCGCGTAGAGCGAAGCGTAGAGGCCGCGCTGCGCCAGCAATTCGCGATGCGTGCCGCGCTCCTTCACCTGCCCGCCCTCGAGCACGTAGATGAGGTCGGCGTCGATGACGGTGGAGAGCCGGTGCGCGATGACGAGCGTCGTGCGGCCCTTCATCAGCGCCTTGAGCGCCGCCTGCACCTGGCGCTCGGACTCGGTGTCGAGCGCCGAGGTGGCCTCGTCGAGCAGCAGGATCGGCGCGTTCTTCAGGATCGCGCGCGCGATCGCGATGCGCTGGCGCTGGCCGCCCGAGAGCTTGGCGCCCAGCCCGCCGACGCGCGTCTCGTAGCCGTCGGGCAGGCCGACGATGAAGTCGTGCGCGGCGGCCGAGCGCGCGGCGGCCTCGATCTCGGCCGCGGACGCGCCGGCGCGGCCGTAGGCGATGTTGGCGCGGATCGTGTCGTCGAACAGCGTCGTCTCCTGGCTGACGAGGCCGACGGCGCCGCGCAGGCTCGCCAGCGTCACGTCGCGCACGTCCTGGCCGTCGATCAGCACGCGGCCGGCATCGACGTCGTAGAAGCGCGGAATGAGATTGAGCACCGTCGACTTGCCGGCGCCGGAGGGGCCGACCAGCGCCACCGTCTTGCCGGCCGGCACGTCGATCGTGACCGCGCCGAGCGTCTGCGCGCCGCGCCGATAGGCGAAGGTGACGGCCTCGAGCCCGATCGCGCCCTCGGCGACCGCGAGCGGCACGGCGCCGGGCTTGTCCGTGATCTTGGCGGCGAGATCGAGCACCGCGAACACGCGCTCGGCGGCCGGCAGCGCGTCCTGCAGGTTCGCGTTGAGCTTGGCGAGCTTCCGGACCGGCTCGTAGGCCAGCAGCAGCGCGCCGATGAACGCGAAGAACGTGCCCGGCGTGCGCCCGCCATGGATCACCTGCCAGCCGCCGTACAGCAGTACCGCGACGATCGCGAGGCCGGCGAGGAATTCCAGGATCGGCTCGGACCCCGCGCGCACGCGCGCGGCGCGGAAATTCAGCCGGAAGAGCCGGTTGACGACCGAATCCGCGCGCGCGCTCTCGTACGTCTCCATGCCGTAGGCCTTCACGTGGCGGATGCCGGTGAAGCCCTCGTCGAGCAGCGTCGTGAACTGCGCCATCTCGGCCTGCGTGTTCGCCGACACTTTCCGCATCTTGCGGCCGAGCTTGGCCACCGGCCAGACCGCGAGCGGAAAGATGAAGAAGCCGACGCAGGCCAGCACCCAGTCCGTATAGAACATGTAGCCGACGAGGCCGATCACCGCGAGCGAATCGCGCCCGATGCCGGTGAAGGTGTCGGAGAAGACGGTGCGCAGCTTGGCCGCATCGGACAGGAAGTTCGAGATCAGCTGGCCGGCCGCCGTGTTGTGGAAATGGTCGAGATCGGCGCGCATCAGGCGCGCATACATGCCGCTCTGGATGTCGGCGACGGTGCCATGCCCGATGTATTGCATCATCATGTCGCCGGTGTAGGAGCACGCGGCCTTGACCGCGAACACGGCGACGATCGAGGCGGCGAGCCAATAGAGCTCGTTCATGCTGCCGCCCTTCATCGCGCCGTCGATGATCGGCTGCAGGAAGTTCGCCATCACCACCATCGCGGCCGCGGCGAGGCCCATGAACAGGAACGCGAGCGCGATGCGCCACGCGTGCTTCTTCATGTAGTCGCGCAGCAGCCGGCGCACGAGCGGCCACGTCGCGCGATAGAGCGCGAAGCCCTTGCGCTTCGGCGGCGCGGCCGGCGCGGCAGGTGGGGAAACTGGCGGGTTCACAATCCGACTATGGCCACGACGTCATCCCGACCGGAGCGCCCGCCTTCGGGCGCGCAGTGGAGGGATCGCGCCGCAGCTTCCACGCGATCCCTCCGCTTCGCGCGGCGCGAAGAGCGCCGTGCTTCGGTCAGGATGACGGGCGCTGACAGCGGCGCGCGCCCTACTCTCTCCGCAGTATCTTATCGACAATGAGGTTGGCCCACCATTGCGACATGAACGAGGCCTTGACCGCGGCGGGGTCGTAGACGCGATCGACCCAATCGAGGAACGGCGTCGGCCTTTCGCGGTTGTAGCGGCGATACTGCTCGAAGAAATAGTCGATCATGCCGACCTTGGCCTGGCGCATGTGGCCGTAGCGCCACGAGAGCTGCTCCACCGCCTCCTCGACCGGCCGCCCTTCGTGCAGGATGCGGTAGAGCGCGCCCATGAGGCCGGCGCGGTCGGCGCCCGACTTGCAGTGCATGAGCGCCGGATAGCGGATCGTCTCGAACAGACGCTTGGCGCCGTGGATCAGCTCCTTGGACGGCGTGTCGCGCGACTTGGTGGTGAAATCGACCAGCGCGATGCCGTGCTTCTCGCAGCTTTCGCGCTCGAGCACGTACCAGCCCGAATCGTTGCGGCCGCGCAAATTCACGATCGTCTTGATGCCCCTGCGCACGATGAAGCGGAAATGGATCGGCAGCGGCTGGCCGGAGCGATAGAGCTTCTCCGAGACGCGCGCGCGATTGACGTAGACGAGGCGGATGAAGCCGTGATCGACCGCCATCAGGTCCCAAAGCGCGCGCCGCCGCCCGCCGCTGGCGGCGAGATCGAACTTGGGCGGGCTCATGCGCGGCAGGCCGTCGTGCGGCGCCACATTCGGGGCCTTCTCTCTGAATAGTCTCGATATTTCGAGGGGACGCGGCGGACAATAGGTTAGCCGCCGCCCGCCGCGCAAGCGCCTGCGGGCGCGCGGCGCGCGCCGGCGCCCGGCGCGGAACTCGGCCTCGCCCGGCGGCGCCGGGGCGCGCCGTCAGTGCGCCCGCACCTGGGTTTCCCAGCCGTCGAAGCTGCCGCCGAAATCCTCGGCCATCGTCTCCATCAGGTGGAACACGGTCTCGAGCGCGGCATCGTCGGGCACCACTTCGGCGGTGGCGAGGCACAGCCATTCGCCGCGCACGCTCGACCGGACCTGGCAGCGGAAGCCGGTCTCGCCGAGCTCGCGGCCCACCTCGGCGGCGGCGCTTTCGGTCGGGAAGTAGAGGAAGAAGTCGAACGCGCAGCGCCGCGCCGTGTCGAAGCCGACACGATCCAGCACCGCCAGGGCCTGCGTCGCATGATAGGCCGACATGGCGTCATCCTCCGGCCGCGCCGAGCTTGCGCAGCTGATAGCGGGCGATCTCGCGATGGAACTTGGAGCGGCAATCGCCGAGGAATCGCTCGTAGACGGCGCGGGCGCGCGCGCTGTCGTGCTTCTCGCCCCAGGCGGAGGCCTCGACGATGGCGGCGCCGAGCGAACGCGAGCCTTCGCGGCAGAGCCGGTCCATCTCGCGCACCGTGGCGACGAAATCGGCGCGGTCGACGGGAAAGCCGCTCGCGCGCCGGTCGGCGCCGAGCATCACCATCACGCGCTGCATCGTGGCGATGGTGTCCGCGTCGATGCGCTTGGCGAGGTCGTCGTCGGCCAGCGCCGCGAGCGCGCGCAGCCGGTCGAAATCGTGCTGTCGTGGCATCGTCCGTATTCCCCGTAAGGCGCCCGTCGTCTCTCTCCCCAGGGCGCG
>JAEULD010000350.1 GCA_016792765.1 Candidatus Odyssella sp. | reverse complement strand
CATGAAGCCCGAGGACGACCTTCAGGTCGCGGTGCTCGCCGGCGACGGCTCGTCCAACGGCATGGGCCTCGCCGCCACCTCGGGCGCCATCGACCGCAACCTCGACTTCATCTACCTCTGCTACGACAACGAGGGCTACGGCAACACCGGTCAGCAGAGTTCGGCCGCGACGCCGCACGGCGCCGCCACGCCGACCGAAACCGGCGGCGCCCGCGGGCGCAAGAAAGACCTGTTCGCGATCTGGGCCGCGCACGACCCCGCCTATGTCGCGACCGTCTCGCCCTCCGAGCCGCTCGACCTCGCGCGCAAGATCGAGAAGGCGCGCTCGATGACGGGCCCGCGCCTCGTCATTGCGTTCGCGCCGTGCCCGACGGGCTGGCTCTACGACCCCGAGCATTCTGTCGAGATCGGGCATCTGGCCGTGAAATCGGGCCTCTGGCCGCTCAAGGAATACCAAGGTGGCCGGACCGTGCACACGCTGAAGCCGCATCCGCGGGTGCCGGTCGAGGATTACCTGAAGCTCCAGGGCCGCTACCGGCATTTGTTCGAGCCGGCGCGCGACGTAGCGGCCATCGCCGAGATCCAGGCCGGCGTCGACGCCTATTGGGCGAAGGCGGCCTGACGCGGCGACACGCGCCGATGCGCGGCCGGCGCCGGGCGATGAGAAAAGCCAAAGTCCGCGACCCATGGGCTTTTCTCATCATCGGCTGGCTTTACTCGTCATTCCGGGCGGCTGCGCTTGGCTTTCCTCATCGTCTTGCCGGCACGCCATCCGACCTTTTCGGCGCGGCCGCATGTCCCGGTCACGACGGGCAGACTAGAACATTTAGCGAACATTGTCAAGGCGCGTTTCGCGCGCCCCGAACTGCGCTACGCCTTCGCGAGTCCCGCCAGCGCCTCGCCGATCAGCGCGTGCGACTGGCGCAGCACCATCGCGCGCCACACTTCGCTCGCGGGATAGAAGCGTTCGCGCACTTCGGCGCGGATCGCGTCGGCGCGTGCCGCGCCTTCGGGCGAGTCGATATCGCCGTGATGGAACAGCCAGTTCTCGGCGCGGATCGCGTCGATGCCGGTCTTGGCCTCGCCGGTGCGCAGCTCGACGAGGCCGAGCGTGTAGCGCTTGCCGGGCACGATCTCGGGCACGGCGTAGAACAGGTTGCCCGGCGTCTCGGATTGCGCGTCCTTGCCGTACCTGGCCTTGTCCTCGGCGATGACCGTCGCGTGGCTGAACCAGTGGCGCGACTTCGCCGCGCCCGAAAGTCCGTCGCGGCCCGTGACTCCGTCACGGTCGTCATCGACGAAGAAATCGACGAAGCCGAACAGCCCGCCGCCGGTGTGATAGTCGATGATCGCGACCTGCTCGGCGCGCGCCGCGTGCTCGGCCACCGCGGCGCGGAAGATGCGGTTCGACCAGGTGGGCGCCGTGCCGCCATAGAACGTGCCCTTCGGGTTCACGTATTGCCCGCCATGCATCGCCTTCGACATCACGTCGTGGGTCTCGCGTCCGAGAAATTTCGCGATCGCCGCGTTGTGCTTCGCGCGCGCCGCCGCATCCCCCCAATCGACCGGATCGACATGCTCGGCGATCGCCTCGTAATCGGCGTTGGCCGGGCGCGGCTTCGCGTGATCGACGAAGTTGCGGTTGAGATCGACATTGTCCTCGTTCGTCCGCCGCCCCCAGGCGAAGCCGAACGGGTTGATCGCGTGCACGAACAGCACGGCGGTATCCGCCCCCGCCTGCCGCGCGAACAGCCCCGACGCCAGCCACGCCGCATGGCAGCCCGAGCCCGAATAGCCCTCGATGCCGTGCGTGCCCGAGACGAGGATCAGCAGCCTCTTCGCGTCGTCCGGCCCGATGCGCGCGATGTCGGCGTAGAGCGCCTCGCCCGCCGGGCCTTTGCGCGGGTTTTCGTGTGCGGCGAGATGCGTGCCGCCGGCGGACTTGAGGGCGCCAAGAAACGTCGTGCGCGCCATCGGATATCGGGCCGAGAACATCTCCAGCAACGACATGCGGCTGCTCCGCTTCCGAAACTATCCATGCCTTTTCAGGGCCGCGGCGATCTTGGCCACGGCGGCGCCCTGGACGCGCGCCATCTCGATTTCGGCGGGCGAGGGCCGCTCGCCGGGGCCGGCGGCGACGGTGCCGGCCCCGAGCGGGCTCGCGCCATGCGCGACCGAAAGATCGGCAATCGCTTTGCTGCGCATGCCGAGCGGAATCAGCGTCATTCCATGCACGCCCAAGAGCGACCAAAGCGAGAGAATGGCGGATTCGCGTCCGCCGCCAGAGCCGGCGGCGGTGAAGACCGTGGCCGGCTTGCCGATCAGTGCGCCCTCCATCCACAGCTTCCCGGTGCGATCGAAGAACACGCGCAGCGCGCCGCTCATCGTCCCGAAATGCACGGGCGTGCCAATGGCGAATCCGTCATAGGCCGGCAAGTCCTCCGGCCGCGCCAACGGCAAGTCCGCGAATGCCGCGGCCGCGCGCGCGTGGTTCGGCCCCTGGATGAACGGCGCCTCGGCGATCTCCGGCACCTGCCGAATTTCGGCCGTGGCGCCGGCGGCCCGTACGCCCTCGGCAACGGCGCCGGCCATGCGCCATGTCGCTCCGCCGGTGGAGTGGAAAAGAACCAGGATGCGCGCCGCGCTCACCGCGCTACTCTGGCACGGTGCCGCAACGGCGCGGCGGGGATGGGAGACATGATCGTCGAGATGCGCATCTACACAGCCTATGTCGGCCGGCTGGCCGAGTTCGCAAAGCTCTATCACGACGTAGGAATGCCGATCCAGGAACCGATCCAGGGCAATTTGCTTGGTATGTATCGCTCCGAGTTCGGCCCGATGAATCAGCTCGTGGTATTGTGGGGATATCGCGACCATTCCGACCGCGACGCGCGGCGCGCCCGGCTGATGGCGGCACCGGGCTGGGCGGACTTTCTCAAAGCCGCGGCGCCGATGATCTCGAGCGAGGAAAGCCGGCTGCTCGTGCCGGCATGACGGCGGCGCCTACGCCGCCCGCCGGCTCCCGCGCTCCACGATGGCGACGATGTCGGCCATGATCGCATTGAGGTCGAAATCCTTGGGCGTGTAGACGGCGGCGACGCCGGCGGATTTCAGCGCGGCGGCGTCTTCGGGCGGGATGATGCCGCCGACGACGACGGGCACCTCGCCCATGCCGGCTTTTTGCAGGCCGGCGAGCACCGCGGCGACGAGCGGCTTGTGCGAGCCCGAGAGGATCGAGAGGCCGACGACGTGGACACCCTCCTCCACCGCGGCGTTGACGATCTCGGCCGGCGTCAGGCGGATGCCTTCGTAGACCACCTCGAAGCCGGCATCGCGCGCGCGCACCGCGATCTGCTCGGCGCCGTTGGAATGGCCGTCGAGGCCGGGCTTGCCGACGAGCATCTTGAGGCGGCGGCCGAGCCGGCGCGAGACCTCGTCCACGCGCTTCCGCACCGCGTCGAGCGCCTTGGCGTCGCCGAGCGCCGCGGCGGCGCGGCCGACGCCGGTGGGGGCCCGCCAATCGCCGAACGCGCGGCGCAGCACGCCGCCCCATTCGCCGGTGGTGACGCCCGCATGCGCGGCGGCGATCGACGGCTCCATGATGTTGCGGCCTTCCTTGGCCGCGCGCTCCAGCTCGGCCAGCGCATCGGCGGCCTTCTTCGCGTCGCGCGCGGCGCGCCAGGCGCGCAGGCTCTTGATCTGCTCGGCCTCGGCGGCTTCGTCCACCGCGAGGAAGCCGCCGTCCTCGGCGCCGGCGAGCAGCGGCGACGGCTCGGTCTCGGTGAACGCATTCACGCCGACCACGGTCTGCTCGCCCTTCTCGATCGCGGCGAGGCGCTTCGCGTTGGATTCGACCAGCGCCTGCTTCATGTAGCTCGATTCGACGGCGGCGACGGCGCCGCCCATGCGCTCGATCTTCGCCAGCTCTTCTTGCGCGGCGGCGCAGAGCTCGGCGACCTTCTTCTCGATCTCGGTCGAGCCCTCGAAAATGTCGCCGAAATCGAGCAGGTCGGTTTCGTGCGCGACGATCTGCTGGAGCCGGATGCTCCATTGCTGGTCCCACGGGCGCGGCAGGCCGAGCGCCTCGTTCCACGCCGGAAGCTGCACGGCGCGGGCGCGCGCGTCCTTGCTGAGCACGACCGCGAGCATCTCGAGCAAAATGCGATAGACGTTGTTCTCCGGCTGCTGCTCGGTGAGGCCGAGCGAATTCACCTGCACGCCGTAGCGGAAACGCCGCAGCTTCGCGTCGGA
>JAEULD010000343.1 GCA_016792765.1 Candidatus Odyssella sp. | reverse complement strand
AAGTAGCGCATGACGACTTCGAGCGCGACGCAGCCCGCCAGCGCCGCGACGATCAC
The DNA here is from genome assembly GCA_016792765.1 of Candidatus Odyssella sp. GTDB lineage: Bacteria > Pseudomonadota > Alphaproteobacteria > Bin65 > Bin65 > SBBV01. The sequence goes on along the minus strand of JAEULD010000343.1, from coordinate 10,244 downwards.
CGCGGCGAGAAGGCCGCAGGCCGTGATCAGGCCGTCGACGATCGCGTCGGCGGCGCGCAGTCCTTCCCGCATTCCGCGCGGCCTACTTCGGCGCGAAGCGTTCCAGGATCTTCTTGAGGCCCGGGCCGTATTTCGGAGAGGGCTTCATCAGGAAGGCCTCGACGCCGCCTTCCCAGTGGAGCTTCTTGACCTTCGCCATGTCGGCCTCGCTCATGGCGACGACCTGGATGCCCAGCTTGTCCATCGCCTGCTCTTCCGCCTTCTCCTTGGCGCCGAAATAGGCGGGAACTTCTTTCTCGATCTCGATCATCGTGTCGACGAGCAGCTTCTGGGCGTCGGCGGGCAGCGAGTCGAAGGCCTTGGCATTCATCAGCGCGATATCGGTACCGACCCACCACGACGGCGAGACCCGGTACTTCACCGCCCGCGCGTAGCCGGGGCCGGTCACGGCGACGCCGGGCCAGGCGAAGCCGTCGACGATGCCGGATTCGAGCGCGGTCAGCAATTCGGTCGGCGGCACCGTCAGCGTCGAGGCGCCGAGGCCTTTCAGCACCGGATCGTAGATCGGCGTCGTGCGCATCTTGAGGCCGGCGAGGTTCGCGCCCTTGATCTCTTTCTTCGTGTAGACGTTGAACTTCATCTGCAGCGGCATGCCGAGCAGCGTCACGCCGGCCTTCTCGCGCGTGATCTTGTCGATCGCGGCGACGAGGCCCGCCTCGCGCAGCTGCGCGGGCGTGGCGCCGAAGCCGAACCAGGTCGCGTTCGATTCGGGCAGCGCGCCGGCGATGTAGGCCGTCGACGTGAGCATCGTCGCGAACACGCCGCGCTTCAGCGGCTCGAGCTGCTCGAACGACGGATAGACCTCGGGCCCGCCGACATAGTCGATGCGGACCTTGCCCTTGCCCTTCTCGTTCACCCGCTTGACCCACTCCATGTACATGTCGACGAACGTGAAGTTCTTGCCCCAGGCCGTGACGGCCTTGAGCGCGACTTCCGCCGAAGCGGCATGGGGGACGAGAATTGCGGCGGCCGCGATCGCGGCGGCGCCGAGCGTGCGCCGGACGTATGTCATGGCTTCCTCCCTCGCGTATCCAGACTTGTCGCCGCCGCCGTCCTCTCCGGCAGCGGGCGCGCCCGGCCGAATGCCGGCGTTTTTTGCCGGCCCGTGCGCGCGGCGGGGACGGTAGACACTGGGCGCGCGCTGTCAAGCGCGCGCCGCCTCCGGCCGCGCCGCGGGGCCATGCGCGAACGCGATCCCGCGCTCGCCTCCGGCCGCCGCTCAGTCGTTCTGCAGCAGGTGGATGAGGCTCGACGTGTCCCAGCGGTTGCCGCCGCGGGCCTGCACCTGGGCATAGAACTGGTCGACCAGCGCCGTCACCGGCAGCCGCGCCTTGTTGTTCTTCGCTTCGGCGAGACAGATGCCGAGATCCTTGCGCATCCAGTCGACCGCGAAGCCGAAGGTGAACTTGCCCTCGGCCATCGTCTTCCAGCGGTTCTCCATCTGCCACGACTGCGCGGCGCCTTTCGAGATCGTGGCCAGCACCTTGTCGGTATCGAGGCCCGCGCGCTTGGCGAAGTTGAGCGCCTCGGACAGCCCCTGCACGAGGCCGGCGATGCAGATCTGGTTGACCATCTTGGTGAGCTGGCCGTTGCCGGCCGGCCCGAGATGCGTCACCGCCTTCGCATAGGCCTTGATCACGGCCTCGGCCTTCGCGTAGGTCGCCGCGTCGCCGCCGACCATGACCGTGAGCTGGCCGTTCTCGGCGCCCGCCTGCCCGCCCGACACCGGCGCGTCGAGGAAGCCGAGGCCCCGCTTCTTCGCCTCGGCGTCGAGTTCGCGCGCGACGATGGCCGAGGCCGTGGTGTGATCGACGAAGATCGCCCCTTTGCCCATGCCGGCGAACGCGCCGGCCTCGCCATGGACGACCGAGCGCAGGTCGTCGTCGTTGCCGACGCAGCAGCAGACGATCTCCGCGCCCTGGGCCGCCGCCGCCGGCGTGGCGGCGCTCTTGCCCTTGTGCTTGGCCGCCCACTCCTCGGCCTTCTTGGGCGTGCGGTTGTAGACCGTCACCTCGTGGCCGGCCTTGACGAGATGGCCCGCCATCGGAAATCCCATCACGCCCAAACCCAAGAACGCCAGTTTCGCCATTGCCGTCTCGCTCCCGCGTCGCTGATTGAAAAGCGGCGCGGATGATAGTCAGACATCGTACAAGCGGCAACGCCGGGGCGGCGCGGGCGAATGGCGCCGCTCAGGCGGCGGCGGGCCGCAGGTTTTCCTGGATCGCGTCCACGACCGTGAGCCAGGTGTAGACGCCGTCGATGTCGCTGCGGCGCAGCAGCATGCGCACGCACTCTTCCGCCACGCCGAGCGCGTCGCTGCCGTGGACGTGGATCATCTCGAAGGCGGTGTGCTTGGTGGCGGGCCAGATCATGTTCGGGCGGCTCTGCGGAAACCTTGCGCGCGGAGATACGCCGGAATGATTAGCGGAGCCTTAGCGCAGGGTTGGCGATCGGTTAACGCCGCCGCTACGCGCCGAAAATCGCCCGCAGCTCGCGCCACGACGTCTCGTCCGGCGCGGCCAGCATCGGCACCGGCCGCGCGGCGCTCGGCCGATAGGGCTCGCCGTCCCAATAGGCGGCGTGGCCGCCGGCCTCGCGAAAGATGAGCAGGCCGGGCGCGTGGTCCCAGGGCAGCAGCCGGGTGAAGATCGCGTAGTGTATTTCTCCGGCCGCCAATCCCAGATACTCCGCGCCGGCCGAGCGCTGGAAGCTCTTGGGGCCGAGCGCGCGCTCGCGCTCCAGCACCAGCAGCCTTTCGTGCAGCGCCGGCGCGCGCCGCGCGCCCACATAGAGCACGCCGGTCATCTCCCGGAGCGCGCCGGGCCGGGCGACGCCGAGGCGGCCGCGTTCGGTCCAGGCGCCCCCGCCCTTCGCCGCGATCTGCGTCTCGCCGCGCACGGGCTCGTGGATCCAACCGGCCACGGTCTCGCCCCGATGGACGAGCGCCACCATCACCGCGAAGCCGGTGCGGCCGTGCGCGAAATTGTGGGTGCCGTCGAGCGGATCGATCACCCAGCACCATTCGGCGGCGGCGATCGCGGCGCACGCCTCGGCCTCCTGTCCGCCGCCTTCCTCGCCGACGATGGCGGCCTCCGGGAACAGCGCGCCCAGCCTTTCGGTCAGCAGCGCCTGGCAGCGGAGGTCGGCCTCGGTGACGAGATTGTTGGGACCGGTCTTCTGGCGGATGTCGCCGGCGGACAGCGAGCGGAAGCGCGGCATCACGGCGTCGGCGGCGGCCGCGATCACGATCGCGCGCACCGCCTCGGGGTCGACCGGGAGCGCCGTCATCAGTGGCGCGTATTCGCAGCGCCCGAGTCGCGGGCGCGGAAACGCGCGAGATCGGCGGCGTCCATGCGCACGGTGAGATGCGCGAACTCCTCGTCGTCGCGGCGGCCGACCACGTCGCCGTGGCGATAGACCCAGGCGAGCCCGGCGCCGTCGGCGAGCGAAACCTTCATCTCGACCGTCGAGGCCTGCGCGGACAGCACGCCGTCGAGCCTCGCGATCAGCACGTCGCAGCCCTCGCCGGTGAGCGCCGACACCGCGACGCGCGGCGCGTTGGATTGCGCGAGCTGGTTCAGCAGCCGCTCGCGCGCGGCCGCATCGAGGCGATCGATCTTGTTGAGCACCTCGAACAGGCCGCGCTCGACCCTGTCGCCGAGGCCGAGCTCGCGCAGCACCGCGTGGACGCTCTCGGCCTGCATCTCCGTATCGGGATGCGCGATATCGCGCACGTGGAGGATGACGTCGGCGCCGACGACCTCTTCGAGCGTCGCGCGGAAGGCGGCGACGAGCGTGGTCGGCAGGTCGCTGATGAAGCCGACCGTGTCCGAGAAGATCGCCTTGCGGCCGGAGGGCAGCACGCGTCCGCGCATCGTGGGATCGAGCGTCGCGAACAGCAGGTCTTTCGCCAGCACCTCGGCGCCGGTGAGCCGGTTGAACAGCGTGGATTTGCCGGCGTTCGTGTAGCCCACCAGCGCCACGACCGGATGCGGCACGCGTTTGCGGGCCTTGCGCTGGATGTCGCGCCGGCGCGTGACGGTTTCCAGCTCGATCTTGATCTTGGCGATGCGGTCGTCGATCAGGCGGCGGTCGATCTCGATCTGCGATTCGCCGGGGCCGCCGACGAAGCCGAAGCCGCCGCGCTGGCGCTCGAGGTGCGTCCAGCTCCGCACCAGGCGGCTGCGCTGATACGAGAGATGCGCGAGCTCCACCTGCAGCCGCCCCTCGCTGGTCCGCGCGCGGGCGCCGAAGATCTCGAGGATCAGCGCCGTCCGGTCGATGACCTTGCAGCTCCACGCCTTCTCGAGATTGCGCTGCTGCGTCGGCGAGATCGCGCAGTCGAACACGACGAGGCCGACCTCGTTCGCCTTGACGGCCTCGGCGATGCGCAAGACGGCGCCCTTGCCGATGTAGGTCGCCGGCACGAGCTTCGAAATGCGCACGACTTCCTTGCCGAGCACGGTGAGCTCGATGGCCGCCGCGAGGCCGACCGCCTCGTCGAGCCGCGCCTGGGCGCGCTCCATCGCCGCCGCGTCGCCGCGCGACACGGGGTGGACGACGTAGGCGCGCGTCTTCGGCCGGGCGGTTTCGACCGGCTGGCGGCGCTGTTTCTTCGGTTCGTCGGTCAAATGCGGTGGGGATTCCAGCCCTTATTCGGCGGCCGCGGTCGCGTGCTCGGCCTCGGGATCGAACAGCTGAACCGGCGTCGCCGGCATCACGGTCGAGATCGCGTGCTTGTAGACGAGCTGCGAATGCTGGTCGCGGCGAAGCAGGACGCAGAAATTGTCGAACCAGGTGACGATGCCCTGGAGCTTCACGCCGTTGACGAGAAACACCGTAACCGGAGTCTTCTGCTTGCGGATATGGTTGAGGAACTGGTCCTGAAGGTTCTGCGGCTTATCGTTGGACATCGCCGTTTTCCTTTTTGGTTGTTGTTGCGGTTCTTCTTGAGGCTTGCGGCTGCCTGCGCCGCTCGCCAGCTTAAGCCTGCCGGTTTTCATATGGTGACGCCGCTTTCGCGGACAAGGTCTAGTACGTCCGCCAATTGTTGGAGTTGCGCTTCGGGTCTGAGTTGTTTGATTCGATCCTCCTCGCCCATGCCGGGCCCGACCAGTATAGCCATGCAACCCGCGTGCCGGGCACACTCTATGTCGATCGCCGCGTCGCCAATAAACCAAACGTGATTGTAATCCGTTATGTGCAATTCCTGCGTGGCCAGATAAACCGGGTCCGGCGCCGGTTTGTCGGTTTTCGCATCGCCGGCGCCGACCAGGCGGGCAAAGTAGCGCTCCCAGCCCAGCTTCGCCGCTTCGGCACGGAGCAGCGCCCCCGTCTTGTTGCTCACGACGCCGAGGTATAGCCCCTCCCCGGCCAGTCTGCTTGCGACACGTTCGGCGGCAGGCAGCGGGCGGACGGCTTCGAGGTGTTTCGCGCGGTAGGTCGCGTAAAATATGTCCCGCGCCTCCGGCCAGCGCTCGCCGAACATGCGCGGGAAGCTGTCGCGCAGCGACGCGCGTACGCGCACGCGCGTTTCCGCCAGCGTCCAGGCCGGATGGCCCATCGCGGAAAGCGCGGCGTTCAGCGCGAGATGGATCGTTCCCCACGCGTCGACGAGGGTGTTGTCCCAGTCGAACAGGATCGCGCGCGGGCGCGGCAGGCGCGTCATGGCTCGTCCGCGTGCGCCTCGTAGAGGCGCTGCAATGCCCGCGTCAGCGGCCCGGCCGTGCCGCCGCCGATCGGCTTGCCGTCGATCGCGACGACCGGCGTCACCCACGAGGTCGTGCCGGTGACGAACGCCTCTTCGGCCGCCAGCGCCTCGGATTTCGAGAACGGGCGCTCGACGAAGCGGTAGCCCTTGGTCTCCGCGAGCCGCTTCACGGCCAGCCGGGTGATTCCGTTCAGGATGCTGTGATCCGGAGCGTGGGTGACCAGTTCCTTCGCTCTGGTCACGATCCAGGCATTGCTCGCCGTGCCCTCGTTGACCATGCCGGCCTCGTCGACGAGCCAGGCGTCGTAGGCGCCGGCGTCGAGCGCCTGCTGTTTCGCGAGCACGTTGGCGGTGAGGTTCACGGTCTTGATATCGCGGCGCTTCCAGCGGATGTCGGGCAGCGTGACGATCGCGATGCCCTTTTCCATCTGGGCGTAGTTCGGCGCGAGGCGCTTCGCGGTGATGACCAGCGCCGGCGCGGCGCCTTTCGGGAATGCGTGCCCGCGCGGCGCCACGCCGCGCGTGACCTGCAGATAGACGATGCCGTCGGCGACGCGGTTGCGGCGGATCACCTCGCGCATCGCGTGGCGCAGCGCGGCGCGGCCCATCGGCGCGGCCATGCGCATCTCGCCGAGCGACCGGTCGAGGCGGTCGAGGTGCGGGCCTTCGTCGACGAGATGGCCGCGGCGCACGGCGACGACCTCGTAGATGCCGTCGGCGAACTGATAGCCGCGATCCTCGATGTGCACGCGCGCCGCGCGATGCGCGATGTAGCGGCCGTTGACGTAAGCGATGCGGGACATGTCCCTTCCTGTCCACCTCACTTGTCGCCCCCGCGGAAGCGGGGGGCCATGCCCGCGCGATCGGAATGCCTGACGGCGAGCGCGGGGCGGCGCGGCGATGGGTCCCCGTTTTCGCGGGGACGACAAGCACGAGGTTACGAGCCTACTTCCTAAAAGAATTCCAAGCCCACGGTAAACAGTTTCTCGACCTTGCGCACCTGGTCGGGCAGCGCGAACAGGACGACGCGATCCTTGGCCTCGATGACGGTGTCGCCGCGCGGCATCAGCACCTCGTCGCCGCGCACGACGGCGCCGATGATGATGCCGCGATCGAGCTTGATCTCCTCGAGCCGCTTGCCGGAGATCGCCGAGGTGTCGAGCGCCTCGGCCTCGAGCAGCTCGCCCACCCCGTCGCGCAGCGAGTGCGCGGCGCGGATGCGTCCGCGCCGCAGGTGCTGGAGGATCGTCGAGACCGTGATCGCGCGCGGGCTCACCACCGCGTCGATGCCGAGCGTGTTGATGATCGTCTGGTAGTAGAGCGTGTTGATCAGCGCGATGGTGCGCTTGCAGCCGCGCCGCTTGGCGAGCAGCGAGGCGAGCACGTTCACCTCGTCGTGGTTCGTCACGGTGATCAGCGTGTCGACGCGCTCGAGATTCAGCTCGTCGAGGATCTCGCTGTCGAGCACGTCGCCCTGCACCACGGTCGTCTTGCCGAGCAGGGCGGCGACGTGCCGCGCGCGATCCTTGCCGGTTTCGACGATCTTGAGGCTGATGCCGCTGTCCTTGCCCTCGATCTCCTGCGCGAGATAGAGGCCGATGTTGCCGCCGCCGACGATGACGACGCGGTTGGCCTCCGGCTCCTCGTGGCCGAACGCGGCGAGCGCGCGCGTCAGGTGCGATTCCTCGGCGATGAAATAAACCTCGTCGCCGACCAGGATCACGTCGTCGGGCGTCGGCACGATCGTCTTGCCGTCGCGCACGATCGTGACGACGATGAGGTGCAGGTCGGGGAACAGGGCGGTCAACTGGCGCAACGGCGTCGAGACGATCGGGCAATTGGCCTCGATGCGCGTGCCGATCGCGCGCACGCGGCCGCCGGCCAGCGAGAGGGTGTCGAACGCGCCCGGCACCCGGAGGCGCTGGCGGATCGCGCGCGCCACCTCGATCTCCGGCGAGATCGACACGTCGATCGGCATCTGGTCGTGCGCGAACAGCTTCGACCATTGCGGATCGAGATAGGCCTGCGCGCGCACGCGCGCGATCTTCACCGGCACGTCGAACAGCGCGTGCGCGATCTTGCACGCGATCATGTTCACTTCGTCGGAGTAGGTGACGGCCACGATCATGTCGGCGTCGCGGGCGCCGGCGCGCTCGAGCACGTCGGGGTGCGAGGCGAACCCGGCGATCGCCCGGAAATCCTCGGCCTCGCCGATCTTCTGGATCAGCTCCGGCGCCTTGTCGATGACCGTGACGCGGTTGTTCTCGGCGGCCAGATGCCGGGCGATGGTGAGGCCGACCTGCCCCGCTCCGCAAACGATGACCTGCATGGCCTGGCGACGCCGCGCGCGGGCGGAGGGCTACGCGTCGTAGCTGCGCGCGCGGGCTTCGCCGCGCTCGGCGTCGGCGACGCCGAGCAGCTTCAGCTTGCGGTGCAGCGCCGAGCGCTCCATCCCGATGAAAGCGGCGGTGCGCGAGATGTTGCCGCCGAAGCGCGCGATCTGCGCCATCAGGTATTCGCGCTCGAACGCCTCGCGCGCCTCGCGCAGCGGCATGGTCATGATCTCGGCCGACTTGTCGAGGCGCGGCAGCGGCGGCTCGGCGCCGATGATCTCGGGCGGAAGCTGGCGCGCCGAAACGATGTGCGTCTCGCTGGGCGGCGTCATGATCAGCAGCCAGTCGATGACGTTGCAGAGCTGGCGCACGTTGCCGGGCCAGGAATAGGCCTGGAACGCGGCGATCGCGTCCTCGCCGAGCACGCGCGCCGGCAGCCCCGCGCGCTGCGCCGCCGTCGCCATCAGGTGGCGGGCGAGCGCCGGGATGTCCTCGCGCCGGCCGCGCAGCGGCGGCACGTCGATCGGCACCACGCGCAGGCGATAGAGCAGGTCTTCGCGGAAGCGCCCCTGCTCGATGAGCGCGTTGAGATCCTTGGCCGTGCTCGCGATCACGCGCACGTCGACCTTGCAGGGCTCGGCGCCGTTGACGCGGCGCACCACCTGATCCTGCAGCACGCGCAGGAACTTGCCCTGGGTCTCGACCGGCATGTCGCCCACTTCGTCGAGCAGCAGCGTGCCGCCATGCGCCTCTTCGAGCGTGCCCACCTTGCGCAGCGGGCCTTCGGCGCCGAACAGCTCGGACTCCATGCGATCGGGATGCATGGTCGCGCAGTTGAGCACCACGAACGGCCCGTCGCGGCGCAGCGAGCGCGCGTGGATCAGGCGCGCCACCACTTCCTTGCCCGCCCCGGCCGGGCCGGTGATCAGCACGCGGCTGTTCGTCGGCGCCACGCGCTCGATCATCTGGTTGACCTGCACCACGGCCGGCGAATTGCCGACGAGGTTCCAGTCGACGCCGGCGCGGAACTTGAGCTCCTCGTTCTCGCGGCGCAGGCGGGCCGCCTCGACCGCGCGCTGGCAGACGACGAGCAGCCGGTCGGTCTTGAACGGCTTCTCGAGGAAATCGTAGGCGCCCTTCCGGATCGCCGCGACGGCGAGCTCGACCGTGCCGTGGCCGCTGATCATCACCACCGGCACCGACGGATGCTCGGCGCGGATCGCGTCGAGCACGCCCATGCCGTCGATGCGGCTGCCTTCGAGCCATATGTCGAGCAGCACGAGCGAGGGCCGGCGCATGCGGATCGCGGCGAGCGCGGAATCGGCGTCGCCGGCCACGCGCGTCTCGTATCCCTCGTCCTGCAACGTATCGGCGATGATCGTGCGGATATCTGCTTCGTCGTCGACGATCAGAATCTCTTGCGCCATGCGCTCCCACCAGTGCGCGGCCCCGAATGTCCGCCGGAGGCCACGTTCGCCGGCATCCTATTCCGCCGCTTCGCCGCGCGCCACAGGAGTTTCGCCGCCGCCGGCCGCGGCCGCGGCCGGCCAGATCAGCGCCACGCGCGCGCCGCCTTCGGGCCGATTTTCCATTTTCAACGTGCCGCCGTGATCCTCCATCACCTTGCGCGCGATCGCGAGTCCGAGGCCGGTGCCGCGCGCGCGTGTGGTGACGTAAGGCTCGCTCAGGCGGGGCAAGAGATCGATCGGCAGCCCCTTCCCGTTGTCGAGCACGGCGATCGCCGCCTGCCCGCCCTCGTGTTCGATCCGCACCTCGATGCGCCCCTTCCGGCGCGCGCCGCCCGCCTCCGCGTCCGCCTGCGGCTCCAGGATCGCCGCCGCGGCGTTGCGCAGCAGGTTGGTCAGCGCCTGCCCGATCAGCCGTCCGTCGCACGGCACGAGGACGCGCGCGGGCGGCGCAGCCAGCACGTAGTCGATCTCGGGATGGGCGTTGCGCTCAAGGAACAGCGCGTGGTTCGCCACGTCGCGCAGGTCTTCGCCTCGGATCACCGGCACCGGCATGCGCGCGAAGCTCGAGAACTCGTCGACGAGGCGGCCGATGTCGCCGACCTGGCGGATGATCGTCTCGGTGTAGGTCTTGAACGTGTCGGGGTCGGTGGTGATCTGGCCGAGATACTTCCG
>JAEULD010000161.1 GCA_016792765.1 Candidatus Odyssella sp. | reverse complement strand
TCTTCGGGAATGAAGCGGCGCTTCTCGTTCTTCACGTAGCCGCGGTCCTGCAGCACGGTCAGGATCTGCGCGTAGGTCGAGGGCCGGCCGATGCCGAGCTCCTCGAGCTTCTTGACGAGGCTCGCCTCGGAATAGCGCGGCGGCGGCTGCGTGAAGTGCTGCACGCCGCTGATGCCCTCGCGGACGACCTTCTCCGCCGCCTTCTCGCCGGCGACGGGGGCTTCGCCCGAAGCGGGCGCCGCGGCGAGCGCCGCGGTGCGCTGATCCGTGCGCTTCACCGGCTCGCCCTTGCTCATCGGCGGGAGCAGGCGGTTCTCTTCTTCCTCGTCCTCGGCCGCGTCGTCGCGGTCTTCGCGGGAGAGCTTGAGGAAGCCGTCGAACTTGATGACCGAGCCGGTGGCCCGCAGCTTGACGAGCTTGTTCTGGTTCGCGATGTCGACCGCCACCTGGTCGAGCACGGCGCTGGCCATCTCGCAGGCGACCGTGCGTTTCCAGACCAGCTCGTAGAGCTTCATCTGGTCGCCGTCCAAATGCTTCGCGACCTGCTCCGGGGTCCGGAACAGGTCGGTCGGCCGGATCGCCTCGTGCGCCTCCTGCGCGTTCTTGGCCTTCGTCTTGTAGACGCGCGGCTCGGCCGGCACGTACTCCGCGCCGTACTTCTCGCCGATCAGCTTGCGCGTCGCGGCCACGGCTTCCTGCGACAGCGTCACGCTGTCGGTGCGCATGTAGGTGATGAGGCCGACCGAATCGCCGGCGATGTCCACGCCCTCGTAGAGCCGCTGCGCGGTCCGCATCGTGCGGTTGGCGCCGAAGCCGAGCTTGCGCGAGGCTTCCTGCTGCAGCGACGAGGTGTTGAACGGCGGCGGCGGGTTGCGGCGCACCTCGCGCCGCTCGATCTCGTCCACGGCGAAGGCCGCGGACTCGATCGCGCGCATCGCGCCCTCGGCCTCGGCCCGCGAGCCGAGGCCGAGGCGGTCGAGCTTCTTCCCGTCGAGATGCGTGAGCCGGGCCGTGAACGGCTCGCCCTTGGCGGTGAGGAAATCGACCTCGATGGTCCAGTATTCCTGCGCGCGGAACAGCTCGATCTCGGATTCGCGCTCGCAGATCAGGCGCAGCGCCACCGACTGTACGCGGCCGGCCGAGCGCGAGCCCGGCAGCTTCCGCCACAGCACCGGCGAGAGCGTGAAACCGACGAGGTAGTCGAGCGCGCGGCGCGCGCGGTAGGCGTCGACCAGAGCCTGGTCGATGTTGCGCGGGTGCGCGAGCGCTTCGCGCACGGCGTCGCGCGTGATCTGGTTGAAGGTGACGCGCTGGACGTCGATGCCTTTGAGCGCGCCCTTCTCGCGCAGCACCTCTTCGAGATGCCACGAGATCGCCTCGCCTTCGCGGTCGGGGTCCGTCGCGAGGATCAGGCGCTTCGCGCCCTTGAGGCTCCGCCGGATCTCGCCGAGCGCGTCGCGCTTGTCGCGCATCTCCCATTTCATCGCGAAGTCCTGCTCGGGATCGACCGAGCCGTCCTTCTCGACGAGATCGCGCACGTGTCCGTAGCTCGCCAGCACCTTGTAGCCGCTGCCGAGGTATTTGTTGATCGTCTGCGCTTTCGCCGGCGATTCGACGACGACGACGTCCATTACGGACTCCGGACTCGTTGGCTACCGATGGCGTGAAAGGCGATACGCGAAAGGGGAAGAAAGGGTGCCAATACCCTTTTGCAAGGGCGGGTCGCGTCCAGCCGCCGGTTCGAGCGGCGCGTCAAACACGACTTGGCCGGGGGTTGTCAAGTTCCGAGCCGGGCGACGCGGTTGCCGGGATGGCGCTCGATGCGCCCGGCAAGCTCCAATTCGAGCAGCGCGGACGCGACCAGAGCCGGCGGCAATTCGGTCTGGCGCACGAGTTCGTCGACGGCCGTCGGCGACGGCGAGAGATGCTCGATCAGCAGCACGCGCGCCTTGTCGGAATCGGCCTCGGCCGGCGGCGGCAGCGGCGCCAGGTCCGGCTCGGCGAGCGCGGCGGCGGGCGCGGGCGCGATCCGGCGGCCGCCGAGCCCGCGCAGCACGTCTTCCGCGCTCTCCGTCAGCGCGGCGCCCTGGCGGATCAAATTGTTGCTACCGTGGCAGCGCGGATCGAGCGGCGAGCCCGGCACCGCGAACACCTCGCGTCCCTGCTCGCCGGCAAGGCGCGCGGTGATCAGCGACCCCGAGCGCAGCGCCGCTTCGACGACGACGACGCCTTCGGACAGGCCGGAGATGACGCGGTTGCGGCGCGGGAAGTGGCGGGCGAGCGGCTCGGTGCCGGGCGGAAGCTCGGCGACCAGCGCGCCCGCGGCGGCGATCGCGTCGTAAAGCGACTTGTGCTCGGGCGGATAGCAGATGTCGACGCCGCCGGCCAGAACCGCGACGGTGCCGCTCTCGAGCGCGCCGCGGTGCGCGGCCGCGTCGATGCCGCGCGCGAGCCCCGACGCCACGACGAACGCCTCCTTGCCGAGATCGCGCGCGATGCGCTCGGCCAGGGCGCGGCCGTTGGCGGAGGCGTTGCGCGCGCCCACCATGGCGATGTTTCGCTTCGACAGGAGCGAAGCATCGCCGCGCACCGTCATCAGCGGCGGCGCGTCCTCGATCGCCGCGAGCGGCACCGGGTAGGAAGGCTCGAGCCAGGCGAGGAGCTGCGCGCCCGCGCGCCTGACGGCGGACAGTTCGCGTTCCGCGTCCTTCTCGGTGCCGAGGCGGATCGGGGCCTTGCGGCCAGAGCGGCGCGCAAGCTCGGGCAGCGCCGCCAGCGCCTTCGCCGCGCCGCCGTAGAAGCGCAACAGATGGAAGAACGTGACCGGCCCCACGCCCTCGCTGCGCGCGAGGCGGATCCACTCGAGCTTCTCGGCGTCGGACAGGGCGCGGGGCGCGCGGGGCACGGCGCAATCCAGGATTGTGAAACGGCGCGGCGGCTCTCGGTTCTTAATATGTTCGCCGGCGGCGCTTGGCAAGGGGCGCGGGCGGCGCTCAGCGGGCCGATTCCGGCCCGGGCAGGGCCGCCGGCGGCTCGGCGCGTCCCTGCGCGATCGCATAGACGGCGACCGAGTCGCCGAAGCCCTTGAGCTCGCGGGTGCCCGCCGCGTCGAGTGCGATCTCGCCCGACACCGCCGTCGCGACGGCATGGTCGACGAGGATCTGCCGGTCCTCGGCGGCCGAGCAGAGGCGCGAGGCGAGATTGGCGACGCGGCCGATCGCCGTGTAGTCGTGGCGCCCCTCGTAGCCGATGCGGCCCACGGTCGCGATGCCCCTGGCGAGGCCGACTCCGAAGCCGAGGCGGTGCCCTTGCGCGGCCCACGCCGCGATCAGGCCCTGGACCGCGCTCTGCATGTCGCGCGCCATGCGCACCGCGCGCAGCGCCGGATCGTCGGGGCTAGGCACCGGCGCGTTCAGCAGCACCATCAGCCCGTCGCCGGAGAAGTGCGTCAGCGTCGCCTCGTGGCGCATGATGATGGCGCCGAGCGCGTCGTAGTAGTCGCCCAGCACGCGCATGATCTCTTCCGGCTCGGCCTTGGCCGAGAACGCGGTGAAGCCGCGCAGGTCGCAGAACACCACGACGACGTCGGCTTTCTGCGCGCCGAGCAGATCCTCCTTGCCCGCGCTTTCGACCAGCTCCGCGACCTGCGGCGAGAGGAAGCGCTTGAGGCGCCCGATGCGCTCGGACCGCTCCTGGGAGAGCGCCAGCTCCGCGGCCATCGCGTTGATGCGCGCGGCCAGGCGTTCGAGCTCGTCGCCGGTCGCGATTCGGATGCGGTGGTCGAACTGCCCGGCGCCGATGCTCGCGACGCCGCGTTCGAGAACGCGGATCGGTCCCGACATGCGCCGCGCGAGCGCGAACGCCAGCAGCGTGGCGAAGAAGGCGCCGGCGAGGACGAGGAGTCCCGTGCGCCACAGCGCCGCGCTGATCGGCGCGTAAGCCTCGGCGGCGGGCTGCTCGGCGAACACCATCCATTGCGCGCCCGCGATCGGCGCCATCGCCATCAGCACCGTGCGGCCCTCGATGTTCCGCGTCGTGATCGAGCCGCCGCCGGGCGACTGCACGGCCGCCTGCAGCGCCTTGAGGCGCGCGGAGGTTTCGTCGTCGGCGCCGCGCAGCACGAGGCTGATGTTGGGGTGCGCCACCAGCCGCCCGTTGCGGTCGACGACGAAGGCCGCGCCGGTCTCGCCGACTCGGATCGCGCTGATCACGTCCCAGATGAGCTTCAAATTGATGTCGGCGACCGCGACGCCGACCGCGGCGCGGTTGCCGGCGACGGCGAGCGTCATGTAGGGCTCCGAGCCGCGGTTGAGCCGCACGGGCCCGTGCCAGACGCGGGCGCTGCGCGCGCCCGCCACCGCCGGATCGGCGGCGCGGTCGAGGCCGCTGCCGATCACGTCGCGGCCGACGCGCGAGATCTTGAGCCGCTCCTTGCCGGTGCCGTCGACGAGCGCGAGATCGACGATCGCCGGCACCTGGCGCAGCACGCGCAGCGCGTCGAAGCGGTGGCGCTCGTCGCCGCCGTCGGTCCACGGCAGCTGCACGGCCCATTGCATCTGGTCGCGGATGCCGTCGAGGAAATCCTGGATCTTGCTCGCCGCCGCCTGCGCCTCGAGCCTGAGGCGCTGGTCGAGCAGCACGCGGTGGTCGCGGTAGCCGAACCACGCCTCGATCGCGCCGCTGGCGAGCAGCGGAAGCACCACCGCGGCGAACAGCGCGAGGAAATACTTGCGGAACAGCGGCCGCCGCACGCGCGCGTCGCCGGCGTCGGCCGCGGGCGCCGAAAGGACCTCGGGCTGCGTGTCGCGCGGATTCATTCGATCACCTCGTCCGCGCGGGCGAGCAGCGGATCGGGCACGTCGAGGCCGAGTGCCTTCGCAGTGCGCAGATTGAGCACGAACTCGAACGTCGTCGGCTGCAGGACGGGCAATACGGCGGGTTTCTCGCCTTTCAGGATGCGACCGGAATAACGGCCGGCCTGGCGATAGGCGTCGACGATGCTTGGGCCATAGCTCGCCAATCCGCCGAGGGTGGCGAATTCGCGCCACTGGTACATCGCCGGCACGGCGTGCCGCGCGGCGAGCGCCACGATCTGCTCGCGCCGGCTCGTGAAGAACGGATCGGCCAGCACGGCCAGCGCGCCGGCGCCGCGGGCTTTCAGTTCCGCGAAGACTTCGTCGATCTGCGTCTCGGTGCCGGCGCGCAAGACGACGAGCTCGCGCGCCAGCAAGGCGGCGCGGGCCTGCACGTCATGGACCTGCTTGGCGAAGTCGGTACGGTTGGGATTGGCGAGCGCCGCCACGACCTTTGCGCCCGGCACCAACGTGCACAGCAGTTCCAGACGTTTCGAGTCGAGTTCGGTGGTGAGGATCGTGACGCCGGTGAGATTTCCGCCCGGCCGGTTGAGGCTCTCGACGAGGCCGCCCTCGCGCGGATCGGCGATCGCGGTGAAGACGATGGGAATCGACGAGGTCGCGGCCTTGGCGGCGAAAGCGGGCGGGGCA
>JAEULD010000147.1 GCA_016792765.1 Candidatus Odyssella sp. | reverse complement strand
AATCCCTTGATCGCATTCGTGGTGTTTTCGTCGATGTATCCGCGCGGGCGGTCGAACGGGTCCTCGGGCAGGTCGCCGGTGGCGCCGAGCAGGCGCTGCACGGTGGCGACGTCGCCGGGCCGGTTGTCGAAGCCGTTGCCGACAGTGCCGCCGAGCGGCGCCGGCGGATCGAACAGAAGGCCCGCGCCGCGAGGCTTCGCGAGCAGGCGATTGTTGATCGCGCGCTCGGTGGGGCCGCCCGGATTGGCGTAGCCGTCGATCTTGAGCCCGTGTCGCTCCTGAAATCGTTCGAGCGCGCGGATCATCGGCGCGGTCGGATAGCGCTGCGGCTCGGCCGCGTATTCGGGCGGCGGCGTGTAAGCCTCGATCCGGCGCAGCGAAGCGTCGAGCGCGGCGATATCGGCGGGATCGTTGGCCTGGCCGTTGCCGGCCGGGGCGTGGAGCGTGAGAAGGTCGAGCGGGTCGCGCATGCGATGGTCCTTGGTCGGCGAGCGCCCCTCGCCTGCGCCTGGCGGCTGTCAGGCGCGATCTGTGAAAATAATCATCACAATCGACCTGTCAAGAACAAAACATGAATATTCCGCCGCGCTGCCGAGGCTGTTCTCGACCACGGAACGGCCCCAACTCTGGCGCTGAACGGTAAGAGCAGGCGGCGGGAGGCTGCGATGCGGCCGAAAGCAACATGGGTCGTGCTGGCGATCGTGCTCCGCGCCGCGCCGGCCGCGCAGGCGCAGGATGCCGATGCCGCCTGGGCCGCGCTGGCCGGCGACGGCGCGGTGGCGATCATCCGCCACGCGAAGGCGCCGGGGCCGAGCCCCGATCCGACCGGCGCGCGGCTCGAGGATTGCGCCACGCAGCGCAACCTCTCGCCCGAGGGGCGCGCGCAGGCGGCAAGGCTCGGCGCGCTCTGGCGGGCCAAGGGCGCCAGGCTCGGCAAGCTGATCTCGTCGCCGTGGTGCCGGTGCATCGACACGGCGCGGCTCATGGGCCTGGGCGAGCCCGCGGTCGATCACGCGCTCTACAACCTGCTCGCGCGCCCGCCCGACCGCGACGCGAAGGTGGCGGCGTTCGCGAAGCTGATCCGCGACTGGCGCGGGCCGGGCGCGCTCGTCTTGGTCACGCACGGCATCTCGATGCGCGCCGTGGTCGGCACGGAGGGCGGCGAAGGCGGCATCGTCGTCGTCCGCCCCGACCGCTTGCATGGCCGCGGCTACGTCGTCGTCGGCACGATCCCGCCGCCCGAGTGAAGAAGGAAGTGAACCACGGAGGCACGGAGGCACGGAGAAGTGATTCAGCGCGCCGATGGCGCGCAATCCTTGCTTACTCCGTGCCTCCGTGCCTCCGTGGTTCATTTCTGCCCAAGCGATGACCGAAAAGTGTCGGGCCGGGCAATCCGGCGGGGTGGCGCGCTGCCCTGGGCTTCCCTAGATTTCCAGGATGATCGACCGCCGTTTCAGCGTCGCGCCGATGATGGAGTGCACGGACCGGTTCTACCGGACGTTCGCGCGCCTCCTGTCGCGCCGCGCGCTGCTCTACACCGAGATGATCACGACCGGCGCCGCGCTCTACGGCGACCGCGCGCGCATCCTCGGCTTCGACGCGTTCGAGCGCCCGGTGGCGCTGCAGCTCGGCGGCTCCGATCCCGCGGCGATGGCCGAAAGCGCGCGCCTCGCCGAATCGCTCGGCTACGACGAGGTCAACGTCAATTGCGGCTGCCCGTCGGATCGCGTGCAGGCCGGCCGCTTCGGCGCCTGCCTCATGGGCGAGCCCGAAACGGTGGCCGCCTGCGTGGCCGCGATGCGCCGCGCGGTCTCGATCCCGGTCACGGTCAAGACGCGCATCGGCATCGACGACCGCGACAGCTACGAGCATCTGGCCGATTTCGTGCGCCGGGTCGCCGATGCCGGCTGCACCGTGTTCGCGATCCATGCGCGCAAGGCGTGGCTGCAAGGCCTGTCGCCCAAGGAAAACCGCGAAATTCCGCCGCTCAGCTACGAGACGGTGCACCGGCTCAAGGCGGATTTCCCGGCGCTGACGATCGTCCTGAACGGCGGCATGAAGACGCTCGGCGAGGCCCTGGCGCAGTTGGGGCCGGGCAAGCTGGACGGTGCCCGTCCATTGGACGGGGTCATGATCGGCCGCGCGGCCTACGAGACGCCCTATCTGCTCGCCGAGGTCGATCGCGTCTTCTATGGCGAGACGGCAGCGCCGCCGGCGCGATCCGAGGCCGTCCACGCCTATCTGCCGTTCGCCGCGCGCATGCTGGCGGCCGGCGTGCCGCTCGGCCCGATCGCCAAGCCGCTGATCCCGCTGTTCCACGGCCAGCCCGGCGGCCGGCTCTGGCGCCGCCATCTCGCCGAGCGCGTGCACCGCAAAGGCGCCGGCGTCGACGTGCTCGATACCGGCCTCGCCATCGTCGCCGAGGCGCAGGCCGCCGATGCGCGCCTGCGCGAGCGCGCGGCCGCCTGAGAACGGAGACCGCCGTGGATCTCGGCCCGATGCACCCCGCCGCCCGCCAGGCCGGCAAGACTCGGAAAGAGGCGCGCCGCCGCCGCGCGCCGCTCCGGCCCGCGCAACTCCTCGCGCTGGCCTTGAGCGTCACGTTCCTCTCCGGCTGCGCGCTGCTGCAGCCGCTTCCCGGCGAGGCCGCGCTCGAGCAGCGGCTGAAATCGTTCCCCACCGCCGATCTGCCGCTCGCGGCGCCGGTCACGATCCACTGGAACGAGCACCAGGTGCCGTTCGTCGAGGCGGCCAACGACCGCGACCTCGCCTTCGCGCTCGGCATGGTGCACGCGCATCTCCGGCTCGCGCAGATGACGATGCTGCTGCGCATCACGCAGGGGCGGCTCGCCGAATCGGCCGGGCCGCTCGCGGTCGACATCGACCACAGCCTGCGCATCCTCGATTTCGCGCGCGGCGCGGCCGAGTTCGAGGCCGCGATGCCGCCCGAGACGCGCGCATTCGTCGGCGATTTCGTCGCCGGCATCAACTACTACCAGGGCAAGCTCAAAGACGACGAACTGCCGCACGAATTCCACGTCCTCGCGCTGAAGCGCGAGCCGTGGAGCGTGCGCGACGTGCTGGCGATCGGCCGCCTCGCGGGAACCGACATCAACTGGCTCGGCTATTTCTCGCTGCTGAAGCTGCGCGAGCGGCCGGACTGGCGCGAGCTCTACGCGCGCATCCTGAAGGCCGGCGGCGATTCGCTGACGAGCTTCAGCAGCGCCGACCAGGCCGGGATCCTGAAACAGCTTCTTGCCGGCGCCTCGCGCACCGGCAGCAACGCGCTCGTCGTCTCCGGCGCGCGCTCGTCCTCGGGCGCGGCGCTGCTGGCCAGCGATCCGCATCTCGGCATCCAGATGCCGAATCTCTGGCTCATCGCCGGCATGAAGTCGCCGTCCTATCACGCGGTCGGGTTCATGATCCCCGGCGTGCCGATCGTGGCGCTCGGGCGCAATCCGCACATCGCCTGGGGCGGCACCAACATGCGCGCCGCCTCGTCGGACCTGTTCGACGTCTCGAAGCTGCCGCCGGCGCAGCTCGCTTCGCGCAAGGAGCGCATCAAGGTGCGCTGGTGGTTCGACAAGACGGTCACGGTGCGCTCGTCGCCGCTCGGCCCGGTCGTCTCCGACGCGCCGCTGCTCGGCTGGCACGGCAAGCCGCCCTTCGCGCTGCGCTGGATCGGCCACGAGAAGGGCGACGAGATCACGGCGATGCTCAAGGCCTCGCGCGCGAAATCCTTCGCCGAGTTCCGCGCGGCGTTCGCCACCTTCGCCGTCTCGGCGCAGAACATGGTCTATGCCGACCGCGCCGGAAACATCGGCCAGGTGATGGCCGCGATGCTGCCGGTGCGAGCGCACGGCACGCCGCCCGATCTCATCCTCGATCCGGCCGATCCGGCCGCGCAGTGGAAGACGATCGCCACCGCCGCCGAGCTGCCTGCGGCCTACAATCCGAAATCCGGCTACCTCGCCTCGGCCAACAACAAGCCCACCGCGGCGCCGTTCCCGATCGGCTACGTCTTCTCGCAAGACGACCGCATGCAGCGCATGAACGCGTTCATGGCCGCGCGCCCGCGGCTCGGCCTCGCCGATCTGAAGGCGCTGCAGCGCGACGTGGCGGTGCCGTCTTCGCTGCAATTGCGCGATCTCTATCTCGCGGCGATCGCGCGCACCAAGGCCGATGCCAGGCCCGACCGCCGCGCGGCGCGCGTGCTCGAGCTCATGCGCGGCTGGGACGGGCAGTACGACGCGGCCCAGCAGGCGCCGGTGGCGTTCGAGCTGTTCCATCACCGCTTCCAGGAGCGCTATTACGTGCGCCGCTACGGCGAAGAGGCGGCGGCGACGATGTTCACGATCGCGGCCATGCCGCGCCTGCTGGCCGAGGACATCCCGAACATCCCCGACGCCGAGCTCGCCCCGCTGCTCGCCGACGCGCTGGCCGAGGCGGGCAAGAAGCTGCGCCGCTTCAAGAATTGGGGCGAGATGCACCGGCTCGGCCTATCGCATCCGCTCGCCTTCGCGCCGCTGATCGGCGGGCGCTACCGCTTCGGCGACATGCCCACGGGCGGCAGCACCGAATCGCTGATGAAGACCGCGCACAGCAGCACCGACCGGCGCCACTTCACCCGCTACGGCCAGCAGGCGCGCTTCGTCGCCGACCTCGCCGACCCCGACGCGAACTACTTCACCCTGCTCGGCGGCCAAGACGGCTGGCTCGGCAGCAGCACGGCGCTCGACCAGTTGAAGCTCTGGCAGGACGGCGCCTACATCCAGTTGCCGCTCCGCGCCGAAGCGGTGCGCGCGCGGTTCCGGCGGGCGATGACGCTCGCGCCCGCCCGCTGATTTCGACCGGTTTTCCGCGCCAATTCGCGTCCAATTGTTAACCGCCTTCACAAATGGTTAACCCACGAGGCTGTAGGACTCGCCTGTGAATAAGTAGGGCGAGCGGGAGAAGCACCGTCCCGCCGGGCAGCGGCGACGGGCGAAGCCTATGGCAACAATCCTCATCCTCGACGACCGTAACACGAACCGGAAAATCCTCGCGCAGCTCGCCATGTCGGTCGAGCCGGGCGTCGCCGTGCGCGCCTGCGCCAGCGGCGAGGAGGGCATCGCCGCCGCCAGGGAGAAGGCGCCGGATCTCGTGTTTTCCGATTTCAACATGCCCGGCATGAACGGCGCGGAGTTCGTGGCCGCGTTCCGGAAGCTCGAGGGCTGCATCGACGTGCCGGTCATCGTCGTCACGGCCTACGAAGACCGCGAGCACCGCTATCGCGCGCTCGAATCGGGCGCGACCGACTTCCTCGCCAGCCCCGTGGATCACCACGAATTCGTCGTGCGCGCGCGCAACCTGCTCGCCCTGCGCCGGCAGAGCCTCGCGCGCCAGGCGGCCGAACGCGCCAACGCGGCCAAGACGGCGTTCCTCGCCAACATGAGCCACGAGCTGCGCACGCCGCTCAACGCGATCATCGGCTTCTCCGAGATCATGCAGATCGAGCTGCACGGCCCGCTCGGCAACGCGAAATACAAGGGCTACGCGAACGACATCGGCAACAGCGCGCGGCATCTGCGCGAGGTGATCCAGAACATCCTCGACGTCGCGCGCATCGAGGAAGGGAAGTTCGACGTCGAGAAGAAGCTGGTCGGCATGCCGCTGGTGCTGGAAGAGGCGGCGCGGATGGTGCGGCCCGAGGCCGAGCGCGCCAAGCTGGTCTTCGGCGTCGACGTGCCGGGCGACCTGCCCTACGTGCTCGGCGACAAGACCAAGCTCACCCAGGCGTTCCTCAACCTCATGTCGAACGCCGTCAAGTTCACGCCGGCGGGCGGCGCCGTCTCGATCGAGGCCCACAAGGCCTCCGACAAGATCGAGATCACGGTCGGCGATACCGGCATCGGCATGGCGCCGGAAGAGATCCCGATCGCGCTGGCCCGTTTCGGCCAGGTTTCGGGCGATCCCTACAAGAAGAAGTACCAGGGCGCCGGGCTCGGCCTACCCATTGCCGCCGGGATCATCCAGGCGCACCGCGGCGAGCTGCTGATCGACAGCGCCAAGGGCCGCGGCACGAAGATGACCGTGCGCCTGCCGGCGGCCGGCGTCGTGCTGGATACGATCCAGTAATCTCTGCCGTTAATCTTCGTTTTACCGAACTTTAAAGAATCGCCGTTACTCAAGCCTTTCTGAAGCCAGGAACAGTGGCTTAGAGGGAATGGGCAGCGCCGTCGTCAACTTCACGGCCCGCACGCCCGCCGGCGCTCCGCGCGCGGCGGAAGCGGCGGAGCCGTCGTCGGGCGCCGCGCCGGCCAAGCCGCGCCGCGT
>JAEULD010000185.1 GCA_016792765.1 Candidatus Odyssella sp. | reverse complement strand
CCGAACGGCTCGCTGAGATTGTCGCCGTAGAGCTTGCGCGACAGCGCGGCCGATTTCGTCTCGGGCATGTGCGCGCACAGCAGGTCGCCGTAGCCGTGCGGGCCGAGCCCGGTGTGATAGTCGAGCACCGCCACGCGGCGCCGGCGCTTCAGGCCGTAGTCGGCGATGATCGCGGCCTGCGTGCGGTGCGACCAGGTCGGCGCCGTGCCGCCGTAGAACAGCCCCTCGGGATGGCGGTATTGCCCGCCGCTCATCGCGACGTTGAAGGCCGGCAGGCCGTGCTTCGCGATGTAGGCGCGCAGCGTCTTCTGCGCGCGCTCCCAGACCGGCCCCGCGATCTTCGCCGGCAGGATCGCGCCGGCCAGCGCGTCGTAGCCGGGATTGGCCGGCGGGTCGGCGAAATCGACGAAGTTGCGGTTGAGGTCGACGCCCTCTTCCGTCACGCGGCGGATCCACGCGAAGCCGTAGGGATTGATCGCGTGCACGAGCAGCAGGCCGAGGCCGCGCGGCAGCGCGGGCGGCGTCGCCAGCACGTCCATCAGCGCGCCGGCGCCGCAGAACCCCTCGACGCCGTGCGTGCCGGACATCAGCACCAGCACGTTCTTCGCCTGCTTCGGCCCGAGCCACGCGCAATCCGTCGCCAGCGCCTCGCCGGCGGGGCCGCGATTGGGATTGGGATAGCTCCGCAGCGCCGCGCCGCGGCGGCGCGCGGCGGCGAGAAAGCGGCGGCGCGATTGCGCGTAGTCGCGGGGAAAGCAGCCTCGGGCGGCGGTCAGCAAGTCCATGGGAGCTCCGGATAGCGGGAATGGGTGTTCAGGCGCGCGCCAGGCCGGCGGCGGCCATGCGGATCACCTGGCGGCTGCGCCAGATCGCGGCCTCGCGCCAGTCGTCGGTGTCGACATACATCGCGCGCTTCAGCGCCTGCTTGATGCGCTGCGTGCGCGGGTCGCTCCAGTTCACCGGCCCCTGCGCGTGCAGCCAGTGATCGGCGACCAGCGCCGGGCGCACCACGGCGAAGGTGTCGTAGGTGCCGTATTCGATCGTGATGAACGTCATCGCGTCGCCGAGCTTCTCCTCCCAGATGCGGCAGCCGAATCCGTGGCGCGCGCCGGCCGCGGACGTGCCGGCCAGCGGCTCGGTGACGTTGTCGCCCCACCACGCCCGGCAGCGCGCGACGGCCGGCGTGCCGGGCGGGTGCACGCAGATCAGCTCGCCGTAACCGTGCGGGCCGAGGCCGGTGTGGTAGTCGATGACGGCGACGTGCCTGCGCGCGGTCAGCGCATGGTCCGCGATGATCGCCGCATGCGTGCGATGCGACCAGGTCGGCTCGAAACCGCCGAAAAACAGCCCCTTGGGATGGCGGTACTGGCCGCCGCTGAACGCCACGTGCAGCGCGGCCATGCCGTGCTTTTCGCGATAGGCGGCGATTTTCTTCTGCGCCGCCTCGAATGGCGGGCCTTCGAGCGCCGGCGGCAGGATCGCGTCGGCCAGCTCGTCGTAGCCCGGATTGGCGGGCGGGTTCGCGAAATCGACGAAGTTGCGGTTGAGATCGACGCCCTCTTCCGTGACGCGGCGGATCCAGGCGAAGCCGAACGGATTGATCGCGTGGATCGCGAGCAGCGCGGTGCCGGCCGGCAGCTTCGGCCGCGTCTTGAACGCGTCCATGATGCAGCCGGCGCCGGTGAACGCCTCGACGCCGTGCGTGCCCGACAGCAGCACCAGCACCTTCGCGGCGTTCTTCGGGCCGAGCCAGGCGACGTCGGTCGCCAGCGCCTCGCCGTTCGGCCCCTTGTTCGGATTGGGATAGGCCCGGATCGCCGCCTTCAGCGCCTTGGCCGCGGCCAGGAAGCGCCGGCGCGACTCGGCATAGTCCTTGGGAAAGCAGGTTCGCGCGGCTTTCAGCGTGTCCATTCGCAGTCCTTCGTCGTTGCCCTAGCCGCGGCCGCCGGCAAGGCACAAAGGCCGGCACTCAATCGCGGCGGCGGCCGGTTTGAAAGTGAGCCAGCTCACGTCGCCGCGGTCACGACGTCGCACCATCCCGGCTCGACCGCGTCGCGCCCGAGCCCGCGCGCGATCAGCACGAGCCGCGAGCGGCGATCGCCGTCCGGCCAGCGGGCGAGAACGACGGGCGGATGAAACGTGTCGTGCACGCCGTGGATGACGAGCGGCCCCGCCTCGCCGTCCACGTTGAGGATGCCCTTGACGCGCAGCAGCCTGTCGGCATGCGCCATGCGCAGCGCGCCGAGCCAGCGCTGGAACCGGTCCCAGTCGAGCGGCGAGTCGTGCACGAGGCTGAAGCTGCGGATTTCCGAATCGTGATCGTGGCGGCCATGGCGGTGGCCATGGTCGCCGTAGCGCTCGGCCGCGAGCCAGGCCCGCGCCTTCTCGCTGCGGCCCGCGGGATCGAACGGCCCGGCGCCGAACAGCAGCGCGGGATCGACCGCGCCCTTCACCGCCTCGTGCAGCGCGGCGCCGGGATTGAGCGCGGCGAGCCGCGCGCGCAGCGCCGGGGCGCCGTCCGCCGCGAGATCGCGCTTGGTCAGCAGCAGCCGGTCCGCGATCGCCGCCTGCTTCACAGATTCGGCGTGCTCGGCGAGCTGCCGCTCGCCGTGCACGGCATCCACCGTGGCGACGATGGCGTCGAGCCGGTAATCGTGCGCGACCAGCGGGTGATTGAGGAACAACGCCGCGATCGGCGCCGGATCGGCGAGCCCCGTCGTCTCGATCAGCACGCGATCGAACGGCGGGATCGCTTCGCGCTGGCGCCTGGCGGCGATGTCGCGCAGCGCCACCTCGAGATCGCCGCGCACGGTGCAGCACACGCAGCCGCTCTTCATCAGCACGAGATCGCCGTCGCGCGCCTCGACGAACAGGTGGTCGAGCCCGATCTCGCCGAATTCGTTGACGAGCACGAGGCTCTTCGCCATGCGCGGATCGGCGAGCAGCCGATTGAGCAGCGTCGTCTTGCCGCTGCCGAGAAAGCCGGTGATGACGCCGACGGGCGTGCGCTCGGCCGAGCGGTCGCGATCGAACAGGCTCATGGCGGATGCGGGCCCGAAGCCCGGTTTGATCCCGATTGGTTGCCTTGACCGCAGATGACCCCGGCCGCATCCTTTTTGCAAGCAAGGGAAACGGAAACGCTTGCAAACGGAGGGACGACCATGACGCGCAAACCGGAAGACGCCGCGCCGGCCGAGGCCCCGGCCCAGCCCGAACGGCGGGATTTCATGAAAGTGGCCGGCCTGGCCGGCGCCGCCGCCGCGTTCGGCGCGGTCGGCAAGTTCTCCGCCGCGCAGGCCGCGACGCCGCCGGTCCAGCTCGCGCAGGCGACGGCGGCGCAATGGTGGCCCTCGCGCTGGGGCAAGGACGACGAGGCCGGCGCCACCAACTGGATCACGCCCGAGAAGGTGCTCGACGCCGCCAAGTGGATCAAGGACGGCAAGGTCTACAAGATCGGCCGCACCTACGAGGCCGGCATGCCGATGTTCGGCGCGCGCGTCTTCGCGCTGCGCATTCCCGGCTCGCCGACCGGCGGCCCGTTCGGCGCGAACAAGCTCGTCTATCACGACGAGTTCCTCGCCACCGAGATCGGCCAGGCCGGCACGCAGTTCGACGGCCTCGGCCACATCGGCATCGCGCTCGGCGCCGACGGCGACAAGGCGAAAATGCACTACTACAACGGCTTCACCGAGCTCGAGATGGGCGACGCCTATGGCCTGAAGAAGCTCGGCGCCGAGAAGCTGAAGCCGATCTTCACCCGCGCGCACCTCGTCGACGTGCAGGGCCTGCGCGGCGCGATGTGGGACGCCGGCCAGGAGATCAAGGTCGCCGATTTGCGCGCCGCGCTCGCCAAGCAGAACATGAAGGAAGAGGACATCAAGCAGGGCGACGCCGTGTTCTTCAACACCGGCTGGAGCTCCCTCTGGATGAAGAACAACGACCGCTACAACAACGGCGAGCCGGGCATCGGCATGGAGGCCGCCAAATGGGTGGTCGACAAGGGCCTCTGCATGGTGGGCGCCGACACCTGGGGCACCGAATGCGTGCCCAATCCCGACAAGTCGCTGGCCTTCCCGGTGCACGGCGAGCTGATCACCAAGAACGGCATCGTGAACCACGAGAACCTCAACTTCGAGGAGCTCGTGCGCGACCGGAAATACCAGTTCGTCTACATCTTCTGCCCGTCGCCGATCAAAGGCGCCACCGGTTCGCATGGCTGCCCGATCGCCGTGACCTGAGCGCCCCTGCGCGCCGGCCCGGGCGCCCCGGCGGCGTCCGGGCCGACGCAGCGCCCGCGTCTCGCGCCGCAGGCGTGGCCCGCCGCGCGGTGGCGTGGCCCTGCCGGCCCGTGGCAGACTCGCGCGCATGGACGGAGCGCCCGCAAACCTTCCCGACGTGAACCGCGATTACGACGCGGCGCTGGCCGCGTTCACGGCGTGGTACGTGCACGAGGCGCCGCGCATCCGCTCGGCGCGCGAGCTGGTGCGCCGGACCTGCGAGCGCTTCGTCGCGCACGGCGTTCCGCTGAGGCGCTTCACCGCGCTGCTGCTGATGCTGCATCCCGACTATTTCGGAATTTCGCAGCGCTGGTCGCGCGGCAGCGACGAAGTGAAGACCAGCCGCGGCAGCTACGAAATCTGGAACCGCCCGATCCTGCAGGACAGCCCTTACGGCGAGATCAACCGCGGGGCCGCCGCCCTGCGCCGCCGGCTGGCCGGCCCGCACGCGCGGATCGACTACGACGTGCTGAGGGAATACGCCGCCGAGGGCTGCACCGACTACGTCATCATGCACCTGCCGTTCGGCGACGAGGGCCGCCACGCCGCCGCTTTCGCCACCGACCGGCCCGGCGGATTCACGCCGGCCGAGCTGCGCCTGATCGACGCGATGCTGCCGCACATGGCGCGGCAGAGCGAGCTGCTCACGCTGCGCTACCTCACCACGACGCTGCTCGACACCTATGTCGGGCGCAACGCCGGCGAGCGCGTGCTGACCGGCCAGATCCGCCGCGGCAGCGGCGAGACGATCCGCGCCGTCATCTGGTTCTCCGACCTGCGCGGCTTCACGCCGCTGTCCGACCGCCTGCCGCGCGACACGCTGATCGCGCTGCTGAACGGCTATTTCGACTGCGTCGGCGGCGCGATCGCCGCGGCCGGCGGCGAGATCCTGAAATTCATCGGCGACGCCGTGCTCGCGATCTTCCCGCTCGGCACGGGCCGCGGCCCCGCCGAGGCGGCTCAGGCCGCGCTCGGCGCCGCGCAGGCGGCGCGCGCCGGCCTCGCCGCGCTCCGCGCCCTGCCCGGCGGCGACGGGCTCGATTTCGGCGTCGCGCTGCATGCCGGCGACGTCATGTACGGCAACATCGGCACGGCGCAGCGGCTCGATTTCACCGTGATCGGCCCGGCGGTGAACGCGACCGCACGGCTCCAGTCGCTCGCCTCGACCTTGGGCGAGCCGATCCTGGTCTCGGCCGAGATCGCCGCGGCCGTCGGCGCGGCGAATCTCGAAAGCGTCGGCCGCCATGCGCTCAAGGGCCTGGCCGAGCCCGTGGAAGCGTTCCGGCCGGCACCGTCGAAATGAATTAGCCGCGTAGGGGCGCGCTGCGCGCGCCCTCTCTCCGCCTGGTACAGCCCTCGCTGCACGCCGTTGTGCTTGTGGAGGCAGGGCGCGCGCGGCGCGCCCCTACGCGATCAGGCCGACCGGGATGACTCCGGCAGGGGGGTGCCGTCCGCGCCGCCCACGAGATCGAGCACGCGCAGCTCCGGAAATCCGTACTCCGCCAGCCGCGGCCGCATCGCGTCGGCGTCGGGCAGCGGCGCGGTGAAGATCGCGAGGTTGGCCGGCAGCTGCATCGCGCGCGGCGGATCGGGCGGCAGCGCCGAGAGAAACGCCGCTACGCGGCGCGCGACCGCGCCGGCCGGGTCGAGCCAGGTGATTCCGTCCGGCGCCACCGCCTGAAGCTCGGCCAGCAGGAATCCGTAATGCGTGCAGCCGAGCACGATCGTATCGAGCGCTTCGCCGCCGGGCGCCTGGGTCAGCACGGCGACTTCCTCGCGCAGAGCGTCCATGTCGACCGGCAGGCCGCGGAAGCGCCGCTCGGCCAAGGGGGCGAGGCGCTGCGAGCCGTGCGTCAGCACCGTGCAGCCCTGCGCGAACTGCTCGATCAATTCGCGCAGATACTCGCGCCGCACCGTGGCCGGCGTCGCGAGCAGGCCGAACGTCTTGGTCTTGCTCACCTTGGCCGCCCATTTGATCGCCGGCACGCAGCCGACGAACGGCACCGGGAAGCGCTCGCGCAGCGGCGCCAACGCCACCGTCGTCGCCGTGTTGCAGGCGACGACCACGGCCGAGGGCGCGATCATCCGGTCGAGTGCCGCCACGATGCGCGCGCAGCGCTCGACGACCGCGGCATCGGGCAGGCTGCCATACGGGAATCCGCCATTGTCGGCGACATAGACGATATCCGCCTCGGAAATCCGCGCGCGGATCTCGCGCACGACGCCGAGGCCGCCGATGCCCGAATCGATCACCGCGAGCTGCCGGCGCCGCGACTGCGCGCGCTCGCGTTCGATGATCCGGCGGGTGATGCTGTCGTTCAACGGTCGGGCTCCGCGCCGGATGCTATCACAAACGCGACCGCGGCAAGCACCCGGGAGTGTCCCCGTTACGCCGCGGAAACGTTGAAATCCCCGCGCGATGCGCCATGTTTGCGGCGTCAGCAACGAGGCGATCATGGCCACCATCAACCGCGGCGCCGTCACCACGCCGTTCGTTCCCGCCGCCGCGACCGGCGGCGTCCGCGCGCCCGCGCTGATCGTCAAGGGCCGCGCGGCCAGCGACGGCGCCGGCGTGAAGCTCTATCGCGTGATCGGCGGGCCCTCGCTGCCCGACCTCGACCCGTTCCTGATGCTCGACGAGTTCCGCTCCGACAAGGGCGCCGACTACATCGCCGGCTTCCCCGATCATCCGCATCGCGGCTTCGAGACCGTCACCTACATGCTTGCCGGCCGCATGCGCCACGGCGACAACCAGGGCAACACCGGCCTGCTCCGCTCCGGCTCGGTGCAGTGGATGACGGCCGGGCGCGGCATCGTCCATTCGGAAATGCCCGAGCAGGAAGACGGCCTCATGTGGGGCTTCCAGCTCTGGGTCAACCTGCCGGCCAAGGACAAGATGACGGCGCCGCGCTACCAGGACATCGAGCCCGAGGCGATCCCGCAGGCAACCCCGCCCGGCGGCGCGACCGTGCGCGTGATCGCCGGCGAGGTGGCCGGCAAGCATGGGCCGGTCACGGCCGTGGCCACCGAGCCCACCTATCTCGACGTGGCGGTGCCGCCCGGCGCGCGCTTCGAGCACGCGCTGCCCGAGCCGCATGCCGGCTTCGTCTACGTGTTCGACGGCGCGCTCGCGGTCGGCGGCGAGACCGTGCGACGCGGCGAGCTGGCGGTGCTCGGCCCCGGCAAGCGCGTCGTGCTCTCGGCCGGCGGCGAGGCCGGCCGCGCGATCCTCGTCGCCGGCAAGCCGCTCAACGAGCCGATCGCCAAATACGGGCCGTTCGTGATGAACACCGAGATGGAGATCGTGCAGGCGATCCGCGACTATCAGGCGGGGAAGTTCTAGCAGCGACACCTCTCGCAGGGGCCGGTTTCAAACCGGCCCCTACGATTTGATCGGGCCCCGTGCTTAACTCCCGAGATATTTC
>JAEULD010000170.1 GCA_016792765.1 Candidatus Odyssella sp. | reverse complement strand
CGGCTGCAGCATGCCGCCGCCCGCGAAATACTTGCTGACGCCCATGGCTTCCAGCACGCACTCGCCGGCGGCGGCGCGCGCCGGACGCGGCACGAGCTTCGGCACCGCCGCGATCAGCATCCGGGTGTAGTCCTCGCGCGGGGAGCGCAGCACCGCGTCGGCCGTGCCGGTCTCGACGACGAGCCCGTCCTTCATCACGACGACGCGATCGGCGATGTCGGCCACGACGCCGAAATCGTGGGTGATGAACAGAACGCCGGTGCCGTGCCCGGTGCGGAGGTCCCCGAGCAGCGACAGGATCTGCGCCTGCGTCGTCACGTCGAGCGCCGTCGTCGGCTCGTCGGCGATCAGCAGCGCGGGTTCGAGAATCAGCGCCATCGCGATCATCACGCGCTGGCGCTGTCCGCCGGAGAGCTGGTGCGGGTAGGCATGATAGATCTTGCCGGGATCGGGCAGATGCACGTCGGCCATCAGGTCGAGCACGCGCTTGCGCGCGTCGCCCTTCCAGCGGTGGCAGCGCAGCACCTCCTCGATCTGGCGCCCCACCGGATGCACCGGGTTGAGCGCCGTCATCGGCTCCTGGAAGATCATCGACATGCGGCTGCCGCGCAGCGCGCGCAGGCGCGCGCGGCTCGCGCGCGTCAACTCCTCGCCGACGAGGCGCACGGAGCCCGCGGCGATCGCCAGCTGCCCTTTGGGCAGCAGGCCCATCACCGCCGACGCGGTCACCGACTTGCCGGAACCCGATTCGCCGACGATGCACACCACTTCGCCGCGCCCCACTTCGAGCGAGACGTCTTTCACCGCGTGCGCGCGATCCGCGCCGCGCGGCAGCGACACCGTCAGGCGCTCGATGGCGAGGACCGGGCCGGTCATTGCCCGACTCCGCCGACGCGCTTGGCAAGGCGCGGATCGAGCGTGTCGCGCAGCCCGTCGCCCATCACGTTGATCGCCAGTACGGTGACGGCGAGGAACGCGCCGGGAGCCAGGATGATCCACGGCGCCCGCTGGAAGACGTCGCGGCCCTCGGCGATCGTATTGCCCCAGGTCGGCAAGGTCGGCGAAAGGCCGGCGCCGATGAAGCTCAAGAGCGCTTCGATGAGGATCGCCGAGGCGGCGATGTAGGTGCCCTGCACGATCAGCGCGGGCAGCGTGTTGGGCAGGATGTGGCGCCAGAGCACGAGCCGCGTCGGCGTGCCGAGGCCGATCGCCGCCTCGACGAACGGCTCCTCGCGGATGCTCAGCACGATGCTGCGCACGAGGCGGGCCACGCGCGGAATTTCCGGCACGAAGATCGCGAGGATCACGGTGCCGAGGCTGGCGCCCGACAGCGAGACCAGCGCGATCGCCAGCAGGATGCCGGGAATCGCCATCAGCCCGTCCATGATCCGCATCAGGAAGCCGTCGAGCGCGCGGACATAGCCGGCGACGAGGCCGACCAGCGTTCCGGCGGAGAGCGCCAGCACGGCCGCGGCGAAGCCGATGAACAGCGAGATGCGCGCGCCGTAGGCGACGCGGCTCCACACGTCGCGGCCGGCCATGTCGGTGCCGAGCACGTGGTCGCCGCCGGGCGCGCGCAGGCGCAGCCGCGGCGTCAGCTCGGTCGGGTCGAACGCGGTCAGCAGCGGCGCCGCCAGCGCCATCGCCACCAGCAAGACCAGGATGCCGCCGCCGGCGGCCACGCCGGGGTTGCGCAGCGCGAGGCGCAGCGAGGATTGCCGGCCGCCCATCAGTAGCGGATCCGCGGATCGAGCAGCGTGTACAGCACGTCGATCACGAGATTGATGAGGACGTAGATCACCGAGAAGACCAGCAGCACGCCCTGGATGATCGGATAGTCGCTGCCGAGGATCGCGTCGACGGTGAGCCGGCCGATGCCGGGAATGTTGAACACGGTTTCCGTGACGACCACGCCGCCGATCAGCAGCACGAGGCCGATGCCGATGACCGACACGATCGGCACCGCCGCGTTGCGCAGCGCGTGCGCGATCAGGACGGTGCGCGTGGCCGCGCCCTTGGCGTAGGCGGTGCGGATGTAGTCCTGCGAGAGCGCCTCCAGCATGCTGGTGCGCGTGATGCGCGCGACGAGCGCGATGTAGATCACCGACAGCGCCAGCGTGGGCAGCGTGATGCGCGCGAGGAATCCGCCGAGTCCCGCGCCGATCGACTGGAAGCCCTGCACGTGCAGCCAGCCGAGACTGAGCGGGAAGGCGAGGATCAGGACGTAGCCGAGCACGAACACCGGCACCGAGAAGCCGATCACCGAGAAGATCATGATGAGCCGGTCCGGCCAGCGGCCGTGCTGCCAGGCCGCGACGACGCCCATCGGCACCGCGACGAGAACGGAGAACAGCAGCGTCGTCGCCGCCAGCGAGAGCGTGGGCTCCACCCGGTCGCCGATCAGCTTCAGCACCGGGATCTGCGACTGGATCGAGCGCCCGAAATCGCCCTGGAGGAGCTGGAGCAGCCAGAGCCCGAACTGCTCCCAGAGCGGCTTGTCCATCCCGAGCCGCGTCATGATTTCCGCCAGCCGCTCGGGCGGGCAGATGTCGCCGCAGAGCTGCGCCGCCGCCTTGCCGCGGTCGAGGCGCACCAGGACGAAAACGACGATCGCCACCACGCCCATCACGGGAATGGTGGCGATCAGCCGCAATGCGAGGAACCGGCCCATGTCAGCGGGCGCGCGTCATTCGACAAGGGTCAGCGGGCATCCTCCGCCGTCTGTCCGCCGTGTTCGGCCCGCCGGCCGCGCGCTCACTTCTTCTCCACGTTCCAGAACACGGGCACCGGCCCGTCGAGCACGCCCGAGAGGCTCTTGCGATAGGCCGCCGGGAACTGCATCTGCCCGATCGGCACGTACATCACCTGCTCGAACGCGCGCTTGGTGATGGCCTCGGCGATCGCCTTCTGCT
The DNA here is from genome assembly GCA_016792765.1 of Candidatus Odyssella sp. Taxonomy (GTDB): domain Bacteria; phylum Pseudomonadota; class Alphaproteobacteria; order Bin65; family Bin65; genus SBBV01. Next base: position 13,327 of record JAEULD010000170.1, on the reverse strand, counting down.
TCGCCGGGTCCGTCTCCTTGATGAAGTCCGCGCGCATCTTTTCCATGTCCGGGTCTTCGGGCCAGCCGAAGAAGCCGCCTTTCGGGCCCTTCGCGTTCATGCCGGCGTTGGTGACCGGGTTGAGCAGGTCGGCGCCGACCCAGAAGGTGTGGAAGATGTGCCAGCCGCCCTGCGCGGGCGCGTCCTGCTTCGCGCGGCGGGCGACGACGCTCGCCCAGTCCATCGCCAGCAGCTTCACGTTCATGCCGATTTTCTTGAGCGCCTGCTCGGTGACCGGCCCATAGGGCGTGATCGCCTTCAAATCGGTCGGATGGAGGATGAGGATTTCCTCGCCCTTGTAGCCGCCCTCCTTGAGGAGCTGCTTCGCCTTCTCGACGTTCGGCTTCTTCATGTCCGGCGCCCCGGCCGACGATTCGTAGGTCGTGCCGCAGGTGAAGAACGAGGCGCAGTACTTGTAGTATTCGGGATCGCCCACCAGGACCGCGAGGTAGTCCTCCTGGTTCACGGCCATGAGCACGGCCTGGCGCACTTTCGCGTTGTTGAACGGCGGATGCAGCCAGTTGATGCGCATCCAGCCGAGCAGGCCCATCTTGTTGAAGTCGTGCAGCACGATGTCGGGCGACTTCTTGATCGCCGGGAAGAGGTCGTGCACCGGCTGCTCGATGTAGTCGATCTCGCCCTTGATCAGCGCGTTCACCGTCGTCTGCGGATCGCCGACGTTGATCCACTCGACGCGGTCGACCTTGACGACCTTGCCGCCGGCCATCCACGAGGCTTTCTCCTTGCGCGGCACGTAGTCGGCGTTCTTCTCGTAGACGACCTTCGTACCCGGCTGGAACTCGCCGATCGCGAACTTGAACGGGCCGGAGCCGATGTGCCAGTCCTTGGGCGCGTGCTCGGCGATGGCCTTGTTCGCCGGCGCCTCGGCGACGCGCTTCGGCATGATGAACGGCGTGTTCGACGAAGGCTTGCCGATCGAATCGAGCACGAGGCCGAACGGCTCCTTCAGCACCAGCTGGAAGGTCTTGTCGTCGATCTTCTTCCACTCTTTCGTCGCGCCTGCGAGCGCCTGGCCCATCGCATCGTTCTTCGACCATCGCGTGAGCGAGGCGATGGCGTCGTCGGAGGTGACCGGCGCGCCGTCATGCCATTTCAAGCCGTCGCGCAACGTGAACGTCCAGGTGAGCTTGTCCGCGCTGGTCTCGTATTTTTCCACCATCTGCGGCTGGATCTTCTGCTGCTCGTCCATCGCGAACAGCGTGTCGTAGATCATGTAGCCGTGGTTGCGGATGATGTAGGCGGTGGTGATGATCGGGTCGGTGATGCGCAGCGGCGCGTGCATCACGGCGCGGATCGTCTTCTTCTCCTGAGCGGTCGCAATCGCGGGCAGCGCGAGCGCGGCGATCACGGCGGCGGAAGCGGCGCCGACGAGACGGCGGGTGAGCATGGCCAGTCCTCCCAATGCAGCGAAACCGGACGAAAGCATGCCCCGCCGCGCGCGGAGTCGCAACGGGGCGCCACGAGAAGTGCAAGTCGCCTGCCACGCGCGGCGGCCGGGCGCCGCGCTTGCGGCGCTTTCCCATTTCGTTCCGTCCGGTGCGCGCGGGCCGCGCCGACGCCGGTTTGCGCCTTTTCCTCGCGCACGACATGACGCTATTGTGGCCGCATGGATCGGGGGGAGGCCGCACCGCGCCGCATGAGCCCGCTCGGCGGGCCGGATTGGCTGCGCGCGAGCGCCGGGGCGATGTCGGCCTTTGCGCCGTCGGATTGGCTCGCTCTGGACCGGCAACGCGACTCGCTCCTCGTCCACGAGAAGCCGCGCGTCGTCCTCGAACTCTTCGAATCGCTGGCCGGCGAGCCTTCGTTCGGCTACGAGATCAACATGTATCGCCACGGCCTCCAGGCGGCGACCTTCGCGCTGCGCGACGGCCGCGACGAGGAGACAGTCGTCGTCGCGCTGCTGCACGACATCGCGTTCACGCTGGCGCGCGACATGCACGGCGCCATCGCCGCCATGGTGCTCGGCCCGCACATCTCCGAGGCCAATCGCTGGATGCTCGTCCACCACCCCGTCTTCCTCGACCACCATACGCCCGGGCATCCGTCGGTCGACCGCGACGCGCGCGAGCGCTGGCGCGGGCATCCGCATTTCGAATGGACGGCGACGTTCGTCGAGCGCTACGACCAGGCGGCCGTGTCGGCTGCGGAGGAGATACTTCCGCTCGATGCGTTCCGGCCTATGGCCGAGCGCGTGCTCGCGCGGCGCCACGGCGCGGCGGGCGGAGCGGCGGCATGAGCGCCTGGATCCGCATGATTCCGCCGGCCGAGGCGAGCGGCTACCTGCGCGAGCTCTACGATCGCGTGAAAGGGCCGCAGGGGCAGGTCGACAACGTGATGAAGGCGCATTCGCTGCGCCCGCATACGATGGAAGGGCATCTCGCGATCTACAAATCGGTGATGCACCACAAGGGCAACGTGCTGCCGGTGTGGTTCCTGGAGTGCATGGCGGTCTATACCGGCCTCGTGAACCGCTGCGACTATTCGGTCGCGCATCACTTCGCGGGGCTCGTGCGGCAGCTCGGCGGCGACAAGGCGCGCGGCGACGCGATCTACCGGGCGCTGGCCGCCGGCCGGCCCGAAGACGCATTCGCCGGCAAAGAGCTCGCGCTGCTGCGCTATGTCCGCAAGCTCACGGCCGAGCCGCGGGCGATGGCGCGCGCCGACATCGACGCGCTGCGCGCGGCCGGCGCCGACGACGGCGAGATCCTCGAGGCGAACCAGGTCTGCGCCTACTTCAACTACTCGAACCGCCTGCTCAACGGCCTCGGCGTGACGACGGAGGGCGACACGCTCGGCCTCTCGCCGCCGGAAAGCGCCGATCTCTCCGTCTCCGGATACCGCTGATGTCCTACGCAACCGCACGCGCCGTCGATTTCCGCGAGATTCCGGTGATCGATCTCGCTCCCGCCTCAGGCGACGGAGCCGGGCTGGCGAACGTGGCGCGGCAGATCCGGTGCGCCGCGATCGACGTCGGATTCTTCTACGTGTCGGGGCACGGCATCCCGGCCGCGACCGTCGACGCGGCGTTCGCCGCGGCGCGCCGCTTCTTCGCCCTGCCGCTCGAGCGGAAGCTCGCGATCGCGGTGGATCGCCGGCATCGCGGCTACATTCGGATGGGCGGCGCCAAGATGTACGACGGCGCGCGGCCCGATCTCAAGGAAAGCTTCGTCTACGGCGTCGATCTCGGCGAGGACGATCCCGACGTGCGCGCGGGCAAGCCGCTGATGGGCCCCAACCGCTGGCCCGCCGAGCTGCCCGAGCTGAAACAGGCGTTCGACCGCTACTACGCCGAGATCGACCGGGTGGGGCAGACGGTGCTGCGCGGCGTGGCGCTGTCGCTCGGCCTGCGCGAGCGGTTCTTCGCCGACCGCTACCGGAAGCCGCTCGCGCGCGGCTCGCTCGTGCACTATCCGCCGCAGCCGCCAGATCTCGGCACCGAGCAGTTCGGCGTCGGCACGCACACGGACTACGGCTGCGTCACGTTCGTCTGCCAGGACGACAGCGGCGGGCTGCAGGCGCGCAACCGCGCCGGCGAGTGGATCGAGGCGCCGCCGATTCCGGGCACGCTCGTCGTCAACATCGGCGACCTGCTCGCGCGGTGGACGAACGACGTGTTCCGCTCGACCCCGCACCGCGTCGTGAACCGCTCCGGCCGCGACCGCTATTCGCTGGCCGTGTTCTACGATCCCGATTTCGACGCCGACGTCGCGGCGATCCCGTCGTGCCTCGCGCCCGGCGAGGCGCCGCGCTACGCGCCGACCACCTGCGGCGCACACGTACTGGCGATGTTCGACGCCGCGTTCGCCTATCGCAAGGAAAAGGCCGCGCCCGCGCAGGCGTAGTCACACGCATTTTTGGAGGAGGGAGTCTCATGCGTTTCACGAAACTGCTGTTCCTTGCCGTTGCGGCGGTCGCCGTGGCGGCGCCGGCCCAGGCGCAGGAGAAGTCGCGGCTGTTGCAGATCGTCGAGCGGGGCACGCTCAGGGTCGGCACGACCGGCGACTTCAACCCGATGTCGATCCGCGACCCGGCCACGAAGAGCTTCAAGGGCTACGAGATCGACGCGGCCGAGGATCTGGCCAAAGCGCTCGGCGTGAAGCTCGAGCTCGTGCCGACCGACTGGCCGACGCTCGTCGCCGGCATCGCGGCCGGCCGCTACGACATCTTCATGGGCGGCTCATCGATGCACACAGGGCGCGCCAAGACCGTGGCCTACTCGGTGCCCTACATCGAGACGGGCACGGTGCCGGTGTTCCAGAAGAGCGCGGCCGGCAAGTTCAAGAGCTGGGACGACATCAACCAGGCCGGCGTCACCGTCGCCGTCGTGCTCGGCACCGTGTTCGATCAGCAGGCGCGGCAGCATTTCCCCAAGGCGACGATCAAGGCCGTGCAGCCGCCGGCCAGCGGCTTCCAGGAAGTTCTCGCCGGCCGCGCCGACGTGGCGATCACGTCCTCGATCGACGCGCAGGGCATCATCGCCCGCCACGCCGCGCTCGGCCACCTGCCGCTGGAAGCCGCGCGCAACAAGCGGCCGTTCGGCTACATCGTCGCCCAGGGCGACCCGACCTGGCTCAACTATGTCGACACGTGGATTCATCTCAAGAAGTCGGAAGGCTTCTTCGCGGCGCTCGAGAAGAAGTGGTTCGGCGGTGACGGAAAGTAGGCCGGAGCCGCGGCGCGGCGCATGATGCCGCGCCGCGCCGCGGCTGCCGCTGCCGTCCTCGCGCTCGCCGCTCTCGGACTCGCCGCGTGCGCCGGCGAGGGCGGCAAGGCGTACAGCTGGGGCTGGTACGTCATCTCGCCCTTCACGCCGCAGGGGCGCACGCATCTCGGGTTCCTCGTCGCCGGCCTCGGCGCCACGGTCGCGGTGTCTGCCGTGGCGATCCTGTGCTCGGTCGTGCTCGGCGCCGCGGTCGCGCTGGCCGGCTTCGCGCGGTATCGCAGCCTGCGCGGCTTCAACCGCACCTATGTCGAGGTCGTGCGCGCGGTGCCGATGCTCGTGATGGTGCTGTGGGTCTACTACAGCCTGCCGGTCCTGCTCGGCATCCAGTTCGGCATCTTCGTCTCCGGCGTGATCGCGCTCGCGTTGAGCGACAGCGCGTTCGAGGCCGAGATCTTCCGCGCCGGCATCCAGTCGGTCGAGAAGGGGCAGATCGAGGCGGCGAAGAGCGTCGGTCTCACCGGATGGCAGACGATGCGGTTCATCGTCCTGCCGCAGGCGATCCGCCGCGTGTTGCCGGCGCTCGGCAACCAGTTCGTCTACATGCTCAAGATGTCCTCGATCCTGTCGTTCATAGGCTTCGAGGAACTGACGCGGCGCGCGAACGAGCTGACGGTGACGGAGCATCGCCCGCTGGAGATCTACACCTTTCTCGCGGTCGAGTACCTGCTCCTCGTCCTGTTCGCATCTTGGCTCGTGCGCCGGCTCGAGCGCCGGCTCGGACAGGTTCATCGATGATGGTTCTCTACGCCACCGACGTGTCGCTCTACAGCGCGAAGGTCGCCATCGCGCTGGAGCACAAGGGCGCCGCCTACGAGCGCCGCGCGCCGCCCGGCGGCACCTACCGCTCGGCCGAATACCGCGCGATCGTGCCGGCGGGCACGCTGCCCGCGATCGACGACGGCGGCTTCGTGCTGAGCGAGAGCGACGCGATCATCGAGTATGTCGAGGAAACGCGGCGCGGGCCGCCGCTGCTGCCGGCCGATCCGCGCGCCCGCGCCCGCGCGCGCTACGCCTCGCGCATCCACGATCTCCGCGTCGAGCCGCGGGTGCGCGCGCTGTTTCCGTTCGTCGGCGCGCCGCAGGGCGCGCCTGCCGAGGCCGCGCTCGATGCGCTGCGCGAGGCGATCGCCGCGCTGCCCGCGCTGATCGCGCCTTCGCCCTTCGCGGCGGGAGCGGCGTTCGGCCTCGGCGATTGCGGCTGGGCGCCGACGTTCTTCCTGGCCGACCGGCTCGCTGCGGCGCTCGGCGCGCCGGCGATCCGCTACGATCCCGCCATCCGACGCTGGCGCGACGCGCTCGATGCGGTACCGGCGGTCCGGACCGTCATGGCCGCCTATCCGGGCGCGGTCGAGGCGTGGATCCGCAGCAAGATCGGCTGAACGGCGCTACGCCGCGGCCAGGAACGCGCGGTAGTCGGCGGCGACGCCCTGCGCGGCGGCTTCGAGCAGCGCCGCGCCGTCGGCCGCGGTCGCGCGCGCGGGGTCGGAGCGCACCCGGCCGTCGGGGTAGCGGCGCCGGTGATCGGCCGCGTCGAAATAGGGATCGCCGCCGTGCTGGATCAGCGCGCTCTCGGGCGGTGCCGGCGGCGCGGGGCCGAACGCGGCCGGCCGCACGCGTTCGGGATGGAGCGCGGCCGTGATCGCCACCTCGCTCGGCGTCGCGTGGAAGCCCTCGGCCGCCGCGTAGAGCTTCTTGCGCAGCGCGTCGGCGGCCGCGACGTCCCACCAGTTCACGAGGCGCAGGAACAGCGGGCGGTCGCGCTCGCCGGGGTGGAGGCTGCGCGCGGCGTAGATCTCCTGGAACGCACTGCGGATCGGCGCGGCGTTGCCGCCGTGTCCGTTGACGAAATAGATGCGCTCGAAGCCGCCGCGCGCCAGCGACGAGACGTAGTCGACGACGAGCGCGATCAGCGTCGTCGGCCGCAGCGTGAGCGTGCCGGGAAAGCCGAGATTGAACTGCGCCATGCCGAGCGCGATCGGCGGGCCCATCAGCGCGCCGGCGGCTTCCGCCGCGCGGCGCGCGACCGCCTCGGCGCAGAGCACGTCGGTGCCGAGCAGGCCGGCGACCCCGTGCTGCTCCACCGAGCCCGCCGGAACGATGATGCCCTTCGAAGCGGCGAGATAGGTTTCGATCTCCGGCCAGGTGCGGAGAACGAGTTCGGGCGGCGCTGGCTTGCTCATGCGGCGAGATTGGCGCAGCGCGCGCGCCGCACGCAATGGCCTTGCGCGCCGCGCCTCAGCCGGCGGCGCGCACTTCGATGCGCCCGCCGCCCGCGGCCTTGGCGGCGGCAAGCGCGTCTTCGGCCTGTTTCACGAACTCCGCGCTCGTGGTCGGCCGTGCGGCCGGGTCGCAGGCGACGGCGCCGATCGAGCAGCCGACGAGCGCGCGCTCCATGTCGATGGCGAACGGCCGGCCGAGCGCCGATTGCGCGCGCTCGCCGATCTCGCGCGCGAGCCGCGTGCCGCTGCCGGGAATGAGGACGCCGAAATCGTCGCCGCCCATGCGCGCGACGAGATCGGACGGCCTGAGGATGCCGAGCAGGCGCTGCACCGCGTAGCGCAGCACGTCGTCGCCGGCGGCCTGGCCGAGCTTGTCGTTCACCGCGTCGAAATCGTCGAGGTCGACGATCAGCAGGATCAGCGGCTTGCGCGAGGCCAGCGCCGAATCGATCGCGGTGAAGAAGGATTTGCGGTTCAGCGCGCCGGTGAGCGTATCGTGATCGGCCTCGAACGAAAGCCGCCACTCCGCGCGCCGGCGGCGGCGGTCGATGCGGTCGATCTCCGAGAGCGCGTAGATCAGCAGGCCGACGCTCGCGGCGATGCCGGTGCCGAGATAGAGCGAGAGGCTGGTCTCGTAGGGCAGCACGCCCCAGCGCTGCGCGGCGAGGAAGATCCAGTCGAGCAGGAACGGAATCGCGATCGCCGCCGGCAGCACGACGCGCGCCAGCATGCCCGCGGTGCGGCGGTTGACGATCACGCTGACGATGCCGAGGCGCGGATCGCGGCCGAGCAGCGCCGCGGCGAGCGCCACCACGGCCAGCGCCGCCTGCGCCGGCATCGCGCCGGTCAGCGCCGAGCGGCCGTAGACGAGGCCGATCATGGCGATCAGCGGCGGAACCAGCACGAGAAGCGCCGCGATCTGCGCCGGCTGCACGAGGCCGCGCATGCGCAGCGCCTGCGCGCCGGCGAGCGCGATCAGGCAGAGCGCCGTCGAGGTGCCGAAGACATTGCGCCTCCCGTCGGCGAGATCGGCGGCCACGGTGGCCGGAAAGAAGAAGCTCGACGCGTTGATCGCGCCGCCGAACGCGTGATCGGCCAGCACCAGCAGCGAGACGAGAACGAGGAACAAGGAGGCGCCGAGCTGCCAGAGCTGCGCGGTGCGCGTCTCGAGCGGCAGGGCGGCGAGGGCCGCGAGCAGCAGCGCCGCCGCGGCGAGCGGGTTCACCGCGGCCCCGAACGGCCCCATGCGGCGCAGGGCCTCGATATCGAACGCGTAGCCGAACAGCGCCGCGGCGGCGAGCAGGAGCGCGACGGTCGCGGCCGCCGCCGGAAACAGCGGCAACCGCCGGTTCGGCGCGGGCGGCGGCGCCGTGCGAACGGCCGCGGCGTGCGAGGGCATCCTGTCGCCTTCTTCCCGTTGCGCGGCGAGGCGGCCACCCCGGAGGCCCGGCCGCTTTCGCCAGCGGCCAATTCACGCGCGAAGCCGTTAAAAACGGGTTAGGGCGCGGCGGGCGCGAACACCGGTGTGCTTCGGGCATGGCGCGCGAGCTGCACCGCGGCGCCGAGGCGCGGCGGCGGATCGAACGGCTCGATGCGCCCGATCACGCGGCGCGCGCCTTCGCCCGGTTCGGGCGCGAGATCGACGATGGCGACGGCATAGAGCGGCTCGTCCGCGAACGCCGCCGGCGCCTTGCGGATCACCGTGAAGCTCACGAGCGTGCCGCGCGCGCCCGGCCGGAGGGATGGGTCAGGCATCGGCGCGCTTCAGGATCGAGACGGTGCAGACCACGCCGGCGCCGCCGAGATTGTGGGTCATGCCGATCGCGGCGTCCTTCACCGGATTGGCGTGCTCGCCGCGCAACTGGCGCACCGCCTCGTAGAGCTGGCCGACGCCGGTGGCGCCGACCGGATGGCCCTTCGCGAGCAGGCCGCCCGAGACGTTGATCGGCATGTCGCCGTCCGGCCGCGTGCGCCCCTCGCGCGTCCACGCGCCGGCCATGCCGCGCGGCACGACGCCGAGATCCTCGGCGTCGAGGATCTCGGTGAGCGAGAAGCAGTCGTGCAGCTCGACGAAATCGATGTCGGAAGGCGACAGGCCGGACACGCGATAGGCCTGCCGCGCCGCCTCCACCGTCGCCTCGAAGCTCAGGAGGTTCCTGATGCTGGCCACGTCGGGCGCGCCGCGCGTCTGCACCGTGGCCGCGATCCGGATCGGCGCCTTCGCGCCCGCGCGCGAGAGCCGTTCCTTCACCGCCTCGTCGGCGGCGATGACGACCGCGGCCGCGCCGTCGCTGATCGGGCAGCAATCGTAGAGCCGCAGCGGATCGGCGACGAGCGGCGAGTGCTCGACCGTCTCGGCGCTCACGTCTTCGCCCATCTGCGCAAGCGGATTCTTGAGGCCGTTCGCCTTGTTCTTGCGCGTGACGGCGGTGAGGTGCGAACGCCATTCGGCGTGCGCTTCGCCGTAGACGCGCGCGGCCATGCCGAAATAGCCGGGGAACGAAAGCCCGGTCGGCCCGTCGCGCTGCTGGTCCATCGCGCAGTTGAGCGCCTCGGTCACGCGCGCGGTGCCGGCATGCGACATCTTCTCGACTCCGGCCGCGATCGCGAAATCGCAGAGGCCCGCGGCCACGCTCATCCACGCCTGGCGGAACGCGATCCCGCCCGAGGCGCAGGCGCCCTCCACCTTGGAGCACGGCGCCGACAGCGGCAGGCCGAGCTGGTGCCCGACCAGGCCGGCCAGCACCTCTTGCCCGGACAGCACGCCGCCGATGAAATTGCCGAGGTAGAGCGCGCCGATCTCGGGCGCCGCGATACCGGCGTCCGCGAGCGCTTCGCGGCAGGCCGCAGCGGCCAGTGCGTCGAGCGGCGTTTCCTTGTGGCGGCCGAAGCGGGTCGAGCCGATGCCGACGATCGAGACGGGGCGCATTTCGCTGTTCCCTAACCTTGCGGTTTCGATTCAGATGCGTGCATGGCGAGATGGACGATCAAGACGCGGCGCGGCGGGCTCGTTGTGATCCTCGCGATCGTGCTGGGCGGCCTCGCGATGGCCGTCGGCGTGCCGATCTACTACCGCTTTTCGGGCGCGCCGTCGCCCGCGGCGCAGGTCGAGCGCCTCCAGCGCGAGATCCTGCCGCTGCTCGCGAGCGTGGCGCTGCCGCCCGGCGCCGAGCCGCGCGGCGATCTCCGGGAAGGGTTCACGCACCGGCGCGGGGTCACCGTGTGGGTCGAGCGCGAATACACGGTGCCCGGCAGCTTCGCCGAGGCGCTCGCCTGGCACGAGCCGCGGCTCGCGGCGCAGGGCTGGAAGCCCTACGAGCGCGCGAACTGGCGCGGCTTCGTCGCCCGCTTCTGCCGCGCGCCGTGGGTGCTCGAGCTCGCCGATCGCGGCGACTTCTCGCGCTCGCGCCCGCCGCACCACCGCCTGAAGCTCCGCCTCGACTGGTACGGCGGCGTGACGGAACGCGACTGCGCGTCGTCCTGACGTGACACCTTCGCCGTGGAGCGATTCTCTCGGCCGCGGAGGAAAGCGAACCACGGAGGCACGGAGACACGGAGGATTCTTCATGCGCGCCAACGGCGCGCGTCCGATTCTTCTCCGTGTCTCCGTGCCTCCGTGGTTAAAATTTTCGGTCACGCCGGTTCCTTCTTGGCCCATTCGCGCAGCTCGGTCTTGAGCACCTTGCCGTAATTGTTCTTCGGCAGCGCGTCGACGAAGCGATAGCCCTTGGGGCGCTTGAAGCGGGCGATGTTGTCGAGGCAGAGGCGGTCGAGCGACTTTTCATCCAGCTTCGTGCCGGGCCGCGCGACGACGTAGGCCAGCACTTCCTCGCCCCAGTCCGGATGCGGGCGCCCGATCACCGAGCATTCGAGCACCGCGGGGTGCTTCAGCAGCACCTCCTCGATCTCGCGCGGATAGATGTTGGAGCCGCCCGAGATGATCATGTCCTTGGAGCGGTCCTTGAGCGTAAGGAAGCCGTCCTCGTCGAAGCTGCCCATGTCGCCGGTGTGCAGCCAGCCGCCCTTCAGCGCCTTGGCCGTCGCTTCGGGATTGTTCCAATAGCCTTTCATCACCACGTCGCCGCGGCACACGATCTCGCCGATCTCGCCCGGCGGCAATTCGCGGTCCTCGGCGTCGAACACCTTCACTTCCACGTCGGTGCGCGCGACGCCGGCCGAGCCGAGCCGCTCGAGATAGCGCGGGTGGTCCTTCTCCAGGTGCTGCTCGCGCGAGAGGCCGGTGATCGTCATCGGCGATTCGCCCTGGCCGTAGATCTGCACGAATTTCGGCCCGAGCCGCTCGAGGCCCTTCACGAGGTCTTCGACGTACATCGGCCCGCCGCCATAGACGATCGTCTTCAGGTTCGCGAGGTCGAGCCGGCCGAGCGCCGGGCTCTGCAGCAGCCGCACGACCATGGTCGGCGCGAAGAAGAACGTGGCGCCGGGCAGACGGTTGACGAGATCGACGGTCTCGGCCGGGTCGAAATGCCCGCTGTCCGGCGTCACCTGGCAGGCGCCGCGCGCCACATGCGGAATGCCGTAAATGCCCGAGCCGTGCGACATCGGCGCCGAATGGATGATGCAGTCCGCCGGCGCGATCGCGTCCACGTCGGCGAAATAGTTCATCGTCATCGACACGAGATTGCGGTGCGTGAGCGTGGCGCCCTTGGGCCGCCCGGTCGTGCCGCTGGTGTAGAAGAGCCACGCCGGATCGTCGGGCGCCGCCTCGGCCATTGGCAGCGGCTCCCCTTGGAGCAGCCCCGGCCAGTCCGCCGACGACACCGAGATCACGTGCTTCAGGTCCGGCACCTCGCGCTCGATGCCGGCCAGGACGCTTTCCATCGCGGCATCGACGAACAGGGCCTTCGCGCCGGAATTCTCGAGGATGAACTGGAACTCCTTCCTGTGCAGCTTGGCGTTGGCCGGCACCGCGCACAGCCCGGCCTGCCACAGCGCGTATTTCGCGATCATGTATTCGGGGCAGTTCGTCATCACGATCGCGGCGCGGTCGCCCGGCGCAAGGCCGAGGCGCTCGCGCAGATGGCGCGCGAGAATCGCCGTCCGGCGCGCGAAATCGCGGTAGGTCGCGACCGTCCGCGCGCCGCGCGCGAGGGCAGGGCGCTCCGGCCAGAGCAAAGCGCTGCGATGCAGGAAGGCGGCGACGTTCAAGGCGGCTCCTCCGGTTCGTCTTCTTGCGCCCGATTATGCGGGCAGGCGCGCAGCCCGCAAAGGACCGCCGCCGCACCCCCTCCCCCCATTGCCGTAGGCAAATGCAGGCTTTTGCGGGCATCGGCCGGGTATCGGCGGTGCATCGGCGGGCGTTCGGGCGGAAGAAGTGCCGAAGGGTGGTCTTTTCTCATCATCCCTTGGCATCTCTCGTCATTTTCAGCGCTCCCGGATGGCTTTTCTCATCGTGCGCATTGGCTTTTCTCATCGTCGCCTCCGGCGCGTCGCCGCGCCGCGCGCGTCGCCGCCGGGGAGGGCAAACGGCTGAGATATAGTTCCTGATATGTTCTTTTCAAGCCTCGCGCGGCAAAGCCTATGGCCGGCGGCGGGTCGCGCCCCGTGGGAAACCGTGATAGGAGCGCGGACCGGCGGCGGGGTGCCGCCGCGCCGTGCCGAGGATCGCATGCGCTGGCTGGCCCTGCTCGTCGTCCTGTCGCTGTGTCCGCTGCCGTGCGCGGCGCAGACCGGCGAACGGATCTTCCGCCTTGCGCATGTCGCTCCGTCGAAGGTCTCGATGGAGCAGACGCGCCGTGCGACGGTTCCGGAATTGGCCAAGCTGGGCTACGCGGAGGGCCGCAATCTCGTCATCGGCGAATGGTGGGGCGATGCCGCCGCGTTGCCGCGCCTGATGGCGGACATGCTGCGGACGAAGCCCGATGCGATCATCGCGATCGGCCCCGACGCGGTCCGCGCGGCGGCGGCCGCCACGAAAACGATCCCGGTCATTTCGTTCGGGCCGGACATCGTCGCGCTGGGAATGGCCGCGAGCCAGACGCGGCCGGGCGGCAATGTCACCGGCGTCGTGATCCTGGCCCCGCAGCTCGACGCCAAGCGGCTCGATCTGCTCAAGCAGGCCCTGCCCGCGACGCGGCGTTTCTCCGTCCTGCTGCCGACGACGCCGCAGCGCGATGCCAGCGAGCGCGCGCTGCGCACTGTCGCGGCCGAGGCCGGGCTCGCACTGCACGTTTTCGACGCGGGCCAGCCTGCGGACTATGCGCCCGCCTTCGACAGGATGCGCGGCGCCGGCGCCGAGGCGGTCGTGATCGGCGCCAACGCCACGTTCTACCGCGACGGCCGGCGGCTCGCGGCGCTGGCCCTC
>JAEULD010000139.1 GCA_016792765.1 Candidatus Odyssella sp. | reverse complement strand
TGAAGACGCGCGGGCGCGCGATGCAGGAGGCGGTGCCGGTGGGGAAGGGCGCCATGTGCGCGCTGCTCGGCGCCGAATTGCCGCAGGCGCAGGAATTGGCGAAAGCGGCGGCGCCGACTCCCGAGGGCGAAACGGAAGTGTGCACCCCGGCCAACGACAATGGCGGCGGCCAGGTGGTGCTGTCCGGCCACGCGACGGCCATCGACCGCGCGATCAAGCTCGCGCCCGAGAAGGGCATCCGCCGCGCGATGAAGCTCAACGTCTCGGCGCCGTTCCACTGCGCGCTGATGCAGCCGGCCGCCGACGTCATGGCCGAGGCGCTCGGCAAGACGCCGCCCCGCAATCCGGCCGTGCCGCTGATCGCCAACGTCACGGCCGCGCATGTCAGCGACGGCGCCACGATCAAGCAGCTTCTCGTCGAGCAGGTGACGGCGATGGTGCGCTGGCGCGAATGCGTGCTGGCGATGAAGGCGACGGGCTGCGATACGCTGGTCGAGATCGGCGCCGGCAAGGTGCTGACCGGCCTCACGCCGCGCATCGACAAGGAACTCGCCGGCACCGCCGTCGGCACGCCGGCCGACGTCGAAGCGCTCATCAAGACGCTCTGACATCCGCCGTGCGGCAAGCAAAGTGAAGTTGACAGGGAGCCGGGGAGCCGGGGAGATTTCTTGAAATGCGCGCGAGGCGCGCTATCCATTCTTCTCCCCGGCTCCCCGGCTCCTGTTCGATTTCTTCTTTTACCAAGGAAACCACGCCGTGTTCACACTCAGCGGAAAGAAGGCGCTCGTCACCGGGGCCTCGGGCGGCATCGGCGGCGCGATCGCCCAGGCGCTCGCGCGGCAGGGCGCCGAGGTGGCGCTCTCGGGCACGCGCGTCGAGGCGCTCGAGGCGGCGGCGAAGGAGATCTCCGGCAAGACGCATGTCGTGCCCTGCGATCTCGGCGACGCGGCGCAGGTCGACAAGCTGATCGAGAACGCGGGCAAGGCGATGGGCCAGGTCGACATCCTGGTGAACAACGCCGGCCTCACGCGCGACATGCTCGCGATGCGCATCTCCGACGCGATGTGGCAGAAGGTCATCGACGTGAACCTCACCGCCGCGTTCAAGCTCTCGCGCGAGGTGCTGAAGGAGATGCTGCGCCGGCGCTGGGGCCGCATCGTCAACATCACCTCGATCGTCGGCGTCACCGGCAATGCCGGGCAGGCGAACTACGCGGCCTCCAAGGCCGGGCTCATCGGCATGACGAAGTCGATGGCGGCCGAGGTGGCGCAGCGCAACATCACGATCAACTGCGTGGCGCCCGGCTTCATCAAGACGCCGATGACCGACGCGCTCAACGACCAGCAGAAGGCGATGCTGCTGCAGCGCATCCCGGCCGGGCGGCTCGGCACGCCGGCCGATTGCGCCAACGCCGTCGTCTTCCTCGCCAGCGACGAGGCCGGCTACATCACCGGCCAGACGATCCACGTCAACGGCGGCATGGCGATGATCTGACGCGAGTCCCGAACATGCGGAATCGCAGTTCGCTGTGGCGCCGCCTCGCGTGCGTCCATCCTTCGAGGCCGCCGCAAGGGCGGCGGCACCTCAGGATGAGGCCTACTTGCTGAAGCAAGTTCAGCCTCATCCTGAGGTGCCCGCCCGACTTCGGGCGGGCCTCGAAGGATGGACGCACGCGCGATGCTGCCGTGCCGCGCATAGGCAGGACGGCCCTGATTCGCAAGCCCTCTTATCCGCCGGGCCACGCCATTTGCCGCTTTTCCCGCGGCCCCGGGAGCGCTAGACCACCGGGGAGAGGTATGTTACCAACCGCCGGCTTTCCCACCCCGTGGCCAAGCGCGCCGGCACACCTGTTCGCTCAGGACTGCTCGGATCAGGACTGGCGGACGGGAGGACTGCGGTCCCGGCGGCGATCGGCCGGACCCTACAGAGTCAAAACAACCCAACGAAGAACGGCAGAGGACGGGACATGAGCGATATCGCCGAGCGCGTCAAAAAGATCGTCATCGAGCACCTGGGCGTCGAAGAGGCCAAGGTCACCGACGGGGCCAAGTTCATCGACGATCTGGGCGCGGACAGTCTCGACACGGTCGAGCTGGTCATGGCGTTCGAGGAAGAGTTCGCGATCGAGATTCCGGACGAGGCGGCGGAGAAGATCGTCACCGTCAACGACGCGATCAAGTTCATCCAGGACATGAAGAAGTAAGGCGTGGACGCAACGAAAGGACGTTGCCTACGGCCTGATCGCGCTCCGGCGCGATTCGGTCCAAAGCTCGGCACTTGCCGAGCGGCCCGGTCCGCGCAGCGCTGGTTCCAACGATGAGACGGGTCGTCGTCACCGGCATCGGCATGGTCTCGCCGCTGGGCCTCTCCGCCGGCACCACGTGGCAGAGGCTGCTCGAGAGCAGGTCGGGCATCGGCGTCATCAACCGCTTCGACGTCTCCGATCTTCCCTGCAAGATCGCGGGCTCGATCAGCCGGGCGGGCGAGACGCCCGCCACGCCCTACGACGTGTTCGATCCCGCGCAGTGGCTCGAGCACAAGGAGATCAAGAAGGTCGACTACTTCATCATGCTCGCGATGGCGGCCGCGCAGCAGGCGGTGGAGGACGCGGGCTGGAAGGCCGAGAGCGACGAGCAGAAGGAGCGCACCGGCGTTCTGATCGGCTCCGGCATCGGCGGCCTGCAGGCGATCTACGACGCATCGATCCTGCTCAAGGAGCGGGGCCCCCGGCGCATCTCGCCTTTTTTCATTCCCTCGGCGCTGATCAACCTCGCCTCGGGCCAGGTCTCGATCCGCCACGGCTTCAAGGGCCCGAACCACGCGGTCGTCACGGCGTGCTCGACCGGCGCGCACGCGCTCGGCGACGCGGCGCGGCTCATCCAGTTCGACGACGCCGACGTGATGGTGGCGGGCGGCGCCGAGGCGTCGGTCTCGCGGCTCGGGGTCGCCGGCTTCGCGGCGGCGCGCGCGCTCTCGACCGGCTTCAACGACCGGCCGCAGGCGGCCTCGCGCCCCTGGGACAAGGATCGCGACGGCTTCGTGATGGGCGAGGGCGCCGGCATCGTCGTGCTCGAGGAACTCGAGCACGCGAAGAAGCGCGGTGCGCGCATCTATGCCGAGCTCGTCGGCTACGGGCTCTCGGGCGACGCGCACCACGTGACCGCGCCCGCCGAAGACGGCAGCGGCGGCTTCCGCGCGATGCGCATGGCGCTGAAGCGCGCGAAGCTCAATCCCGACGACATCGACTACATCAACGCCCACGGCACCTCGACGCCGCTCGGCGACGAGATCGAGCTGGGCGCCGTTAAGCGTTTGTTCGGGCCGCACGCGTATAAGCTCAGCATGTCGTCCACCAAGTCGGCGATCGGGCACCTGCTCGGCGCCGCCGGCGCCGTCGAAGCCATCTTCTCGATCCTCGCCATGCGCGACCAGGTCGCCCCGCCGACCCTCAACCTCGAGAACCCGTCCGAGGGCTGCGACATCGATCTGGTTCCGCACCGCGCGAAGCCGCGCAAGATCCAATACGCGCTGTCGAACTCGTTCGGCTTCGGCGGAACCAACGCCTCGCTCGTGTTCGCACCGCCGCCCTAGCCGGACAGGCCTCCGTGACAGAGCGCGAAGACAGGGAACCCGAACGCTCTCACTACATCGTCCGCGGCATCAAGCGGCTCTTCGCGCTCGTCGTCGTCGTGGCCCTGCTCGCGGTGGGCGGCGTCGGCTATGGCTGGCACCTGTTCGTCAAGGAAGGCCCGCTCGACGACGCCAGGCAGCTCGTCATCCCGCGCGGCGCCAGCATCGACCAGATCGCCGACGCGCTGGCCAAGGAAGGCGTGATCGAAAGCCGCTTCGTGTTCGTGAACTGGGTGCGCGTACTCGGCACGCAGAGCCGCCTGCGCGCCGGCGAATACCGCTTTCCGAAGCGCGTCAGCGCCCAGGACACGATGAACATCCTGATCAGCGGCCGCCAGATCCAGCGCCGCTTCACGATTCCCGAGGGCCTCACCACCTACCAGGTGCTCGAGCGCGTGAAGAAGGTGGAGGGCCTCGAGGGCGAACTCACCGAAACCGCCGGCGAGGGCGAGCTGCTGCCCGACACCTACACCTTCACGCTCGGCGAGACGCGCAACGGCGTCGTCCAGCGCATGAAGCGCGCGATGGAGGACGCGCTCGACCAGGCCTGGGCCCAGCGCGCCGGCACCGACGGCCCGCTCAAGGACAAGCGCGAATTGCTGATCCTCGCCTCGATCGTCGAGAAGGAGACCGGCGAGGGCGCCGAGCGGCCGATGGTGGCGGGCGTGTTCGTCAACCGGCTCAAGAAGAACATGCGGCTCGAAACCGACCCCACCGTCATCTACGGCATCACCGAGGGCAAGGGCGCGCTCGGCCGGCGCCTGCTGCGCTCCGACCTCGAGAAGCCGCACCCCTACAACACCTACAAGATCCAGGGCCTGCCGCCGGGGCCGATCGCCAATCCGGGCAAGGCCTCGCTGCTGGCCACGATCAAGCCGGCGCAGCACAACTACATCTACTTCGTCGCCGACGGCAGCGGCGGCCACGTCTTCGCCGAGACGCTCGACCAGCACAACAAGAACGTCGCCAAGTGGCGCCAATTCCGCCGCGAGAAAGAGCGCGACGAGAAGAACGACAAGCCGGAGAAGAAGCAGAACTAGGCCGCGGACGTGGCGCGCCGGTTTGCCTTCCCTTCGCCCGCGAAGCGGGGAGAGGCCCTACATTGAGCGAAGTCGAAGTGTGGACTGCGCGGGCTTGCGCAAGTCGAAGCGTGGCGGGGCAGCTCCGCGAAGAAGCGCCTGGCGCGCACAGCGGCTCCGCCGACTCCGTCCTCCAGAGTAAAGCGAGATCCTATGGCTCTGCCACTCTACCTTGGCTCAACCATCGGCAGCGGCAGCGTTCAAACGGCAGACAAAGGGGGCGGCAGTTGCCGGTCCGCGACCGCAAGAAAATACGAGTTGATCTCGACAACAACTCGGCTATACTTCGTAATAGTTGTCAACTGCACATGAAAACAATCAATCGGAACCATGAGACTCAGCAACCATTGGGTTACAGACCGATCCATGACAAAGCAAGGAGGGGATGATGCCTTGGAAAGCGGACTTTGCCGTCGATGGTTCGTGGCGCGCAAGCGGCGGCGCGCAAATCTCGATAGATCGCCCAGACCCCGCTGCGGGATATTCAATCATTCTGACCAACGCCGGGAAAAATATCGTCGCTTTCTCAGGAGGCGGAGCGAGTGGCAACATCATGCCAGGCAAATCTGTCTTGGTGTATAAAGAGAGCGGACCGATCACGCTAACTGCACAAAGCGGTCCGGCGAAGGGCACCTATAGATTTCTATGCTTCGTCTAATAGCGCACCATAGTCGATAGAGGTCTTGCCTTTGCGCGCAGAGCTCAATGCAGTGACAACTTAGCGATCGGGCGAGTCGCGCATGATTGCTATGGCCGGCGACTTGACGGGCAGGTTTGACCATGTCCTCCGGTGGCTGTGCTCTCTACGGCTATGCTTGATCTTGCTCGCCCAAAGGTTCTGCTTCTCTTGTATACCCGCTTCCATCGCCGTCTCCGCTCAAAATTGTCGCTATCGAGGAGGAGCTAGGGCGTTCCTAGCTTTCGGATACGACGCGCGATTGCGCGTACGCGCCTATTACATCGCCGCGGCGCGCTTCTTCGGCAGCTTGCGGAACAGCGGATCGGTCCAGGCCGGCGGCAGCGACGCGATCAGGTTCACGAGGAAGGCGAGGCGCCAGGGAAACGCGATGCGCGCCTTGTTGCGCGCGAGGCCGCGGCGGATGATGCGGGTCGCGCGATCGGCGTCCATGATCAGCGGCATCGGGAAGGTGTTGCCCTCGGTCATGCGCGTGCGGACGTAGCCGGGGCAGACGACCGAGACCTCGATGCCATGCGCCCACAGCTCGCCGCGCAGGCCTTCGCCCCAGACCTTGATCGCGGCCTTGCTCGCGCAATAGGCCGGCGCGCCGGGGAAGCCGCGATAGCCGGCGAGCGAGGCGACGATGGCGATCTGGCCGCGCGGTTCGGCGCCGGCGCGCGGCTTCGCGAGCAACAGCTCGATCGCCGGCGCCACGGTGTTCACGACGCCCTGCACGTTGACGTCGAAGATGCGCCGGGCCTGCGCCGCGCTCTCGCCCTTGCCGCCGCTGCCGGCCGAGATGCCGGCATTGGCGATCGCGAGATCGAGCGGGCGCCGCGCATGGGCGCGGGCGACGAAAGCGGGCATCGCCGCGTCGTCCTCGGCGGCGACCGTTTCGGCCAGCACGTCGGCGCCCTTGGCGCGGCAGGCGGTGGCCACGGCCTCGGTGCGCGCCGCATCGCGCCCGGTGAGCGCCAGGAAAACGCCCGGCGCCGCGTAGTCGATCGCCATGGCTTCGCCGATGCCCGAAGAGGCGCCGGTGACGAGGATGGATTTCGGATCGCGCATCGTGGCTGTCCCCCGGCCTTGTTGCGAAAGGCGCCGCTGTTATAGTGCGGCATGTCCCGCCGCCAGCGCCCCCGACAATAGCACCACAAGACCGAGGAGCGAGCGCGTGACCGTTTCCAGCATGACCGGCTTCGCCCGCGCCGAGGGGCAGATGGGCGTCCATGGCTGGTCGTGGGAGCTCAAGAGCGTCAACGCCAAGGGCCTCGACATGCGCGTGCGCCTGCCGCCGGGCCTCGACGCGCTCGAAGGCCCGGTGCGCGAGCGCATCGCGGCGAAGCTGAAGCGCGGCAACGTGACGGCCGGCCTGACCGTTGCGCGCGCGGCCGGCTCGGAGCGCGTCGTCGTCAACGAGGCGGCGCTCGAGGCCATGCTGGCGCTGCCGGCGAAATACGCCGGGCGGATCGATCCCGCGCCGCCGCGGCTCGACGCGTTGCTCGCCGTGCGCGGCATCGTCGAGGTGGTCGAAGCGCCCGACAGCGAAGACGCGCGCAATGCGCGCAACGCCGCGATGCTGGCCACGCTCGATCAGGCGATCGACCGGCTCGCCGCCGCGCGCCGCGCCGAGGGCGGGCGCCTCGCCGATATCCTGAGGGGCCACGTCGCCGAAGTGCGCCGCCTCGTCGACGCGGCGGCCGGCGCCGCCGGCGCGCGGCCCGAAAAGCTGCGCGCGAAGCTCGAGGAGCAGCTGAAGGCCCTGCTCGAATCGCGCCCGCCGCTCAACGAAGACCGGCTCGCGCAGGAGGCGGCGCTGCTCGCCACGCGCGGCGACATCCGCGAGGAGATCGACCGCCTGCGCGCGCATTGCGAGGCGGCGCTCGAAACCATCGCCAAGCCCGGCGCGGTCGGCCGCCAGCTCGATTTCCTCGCGCAGGAATTCAACCGCGAGGCCAACACGCTCTGCTCGAAATCGGCCGACGTGGAGCTGACGCGCATCGGCCTCGACCTCAAGACGACGATCGACCAGTTCCGCGAGCAGATCCAGAACGTCGAATGACCGAGATCGGCCGCCGCGGCTTGATGCTGGTGCTGTCCTCGCCCTCGGGCGCGGGCAAGACCACGATCTCGCGCCGGCTGCTGGCCACGGAGCGCGAGCGCATGGCGCTTTCGGTGTCGGTGACGACGCGTCCGGCGCGCCCCGGCGAGGTCGAGGGCCGGGACTATTTTTTCATCGACAAGCCGCGCTTCGCCGCGATGGTCGCGAACGGCGAGCTGCTCGAGCATGCGAACGTCTTCGGCAATCTCTACGGCACGCCGCGCGCCGCGGTCGATGCCGCGCTCGCCCGGGGCACCGACGTGCTGTTCGACATCGACTGGCAGGGCACGCAGCAGCTGCGCGAGACGGCGCGGACCGACGTCGTCAGCATCTTCGTGCTGCCGCCCGACATGGCCTCGCTCGAGAAGCGCCTGCGCCAGCGCGCGCAGGATTCGGAGGAGGTGGTCCGGGGCCGCATGGCCAAGGCCTCCGACGAGATGAGCCATTGGGCCGAATACGACTACATCGTCGTCAATCGCGAGATCGACGTCAGCGTCGCGCAGGTCCACGCGATCCTCGTCGCCGAGCGGCTGAAGCGCGAGCGCCAGGTGGGCCTCGGCGATTTCGTGCGCGGGCTGATGGGGAAGCGGTAGGGCGCTCGCCCCTACGCGGTCGATGCCTTGGCCAAAGCGCGCGCCAGCGCCGCGAACTGCTCGACCGTCAGTTCCTCGGCGCGCGCGGTGGGCTCCACGCCGGCGGCGCGGCACAGCGTCTCGCCGCCGAGGGATTTCAGCGCCTGGCGCAGCATCTTGCGGCGCTGGCCGAACGCCGCGGCCGTCACGCGCTCCAACAGCGCGGGATCGGCCGGCGCCGGCGGCGCCGCGCGCGGGGCGAGGCGCACCACGGCGGACTCCACCTTGGGCGGGGGCACGAAAGCGCCCGGCGGCAGCGTGAACAGGATCTCGACCGTACAGCGCCACTGCGCCGCGATGGCGAGCCGGCCATAGGCCTTGCTGCGCGGCTTCGCCGCCAGCCGCTCGGCGACCTCCTTCTGGAACATCAGGGTCAGGCTCTCGTAGCGCGCGATGGCCGCGAGCCAGCCGAGCAGCAGCGGCGTCGCCACGTTGTAGGGCAGGTTGGCGGCGATGCGGTACGGCGCGGGAAGGCCGCGCGCTTCGCATTCGGCGAGCGGATCGAGCTTCAGCGCATCGCCTTCGACGATCGCGAGCCGGCCCGGATGGGCGGCGGCGATCTCGTCGAGCGCCGGAATGCAGCGCCGGTCGAGCTCGATCGCCAGCACGCGCGCGCCGGCCGCGAGCAGCGCGCGGGTGAGCCCGCCGGGTCCGGGGCCGATCTCGATCGTGGTGCCGCGCGCGAGATCGCCGGCCGCGCGCGCGATCTTGGCGGTGAGGTTGAGGTCGAGCAGGAAATGCTGGCCGAGGCCGTGCTTGGCGCCGAGGCCGTGGCGCGCGATGACTTCGCGCAGCGGCGGAAGGTCAGGCACGGGCGCGGGCCGCCCGGCGGCAGCGGGCCATCGCGGCGGCCATGCGGAGCGCGGCGATCAGGCTCGTGGGATCGGCCAGGCCTTTGCCGGCGATGTCGAGCGCGGTGCCGTGGTCGGGCGAGGTGCGGACGAACGGCAGGCCGAGCGTGACGTTGACCGCGCGGTCGAAGGCCAGCGTCTTGATCGGGATGAGCGCCTGGTCGTGATACATGCAAAGTGCCGCGTCGTAGCGCGCGCGCGCCGCGGCGTGGAACATCGTGTCGGCGGGAAGCGGGCCCACGGCGTCGATGCCGGCGCCGCGCAGCGCGTCCACGGCCGGGGCCACGATCGTCTCGTCCTCGTCGCCCAGGCTGCCGGCCTCGCCGGCATGCGGGTTGAGGCCGGCCACGGCGAGGCGCGGCTTCGCGATGCCGAAATCGCGCGCGAGCGCCGCGGCGGCGATGGTGCCGATCCGCACGATCTCGGCCGTGCTCAGCGCGCGCGGCACTTCGGCGAGCGGGCGGTGGATCGTCACCGGCACCACGCGCAGCTCATCGGCGGCGAGCATCATCGCCGGCGGCGCCGAGAGCCCGGCCAGCGCGCCGAGGAATTCGGTGTGGCCCGGATGCGCGAAGCCGGCGTCGTAAAGCGGCTTCTTCTGGATCGGGTTGGTCACGATCGCGGCCGCCTCGCCGGCGAGCGCGAGCTTCGCGGCCCGCTCGATCGAGGCGATCACGGCAGCGGCGGTGGCGGCGCTCGGCCGGCCGGCGACGGCGGGGGCGCCGAGCCTTTGCGCCAGCACCGGCAGCGCGGCCGGGAAAACCGCCGCGGCCTCGCCGGGCGCCGCGATCGCGCGCACCGGGGCCGCGAGGCCGAGCGCGGCGGCGAGGGCGGCGAGGCGGTCCGGGTCGTCGATCGCGGCGAAGGCGGGCACGCCCTCGCCGCGCCGCAGCCAGGCCTTCAACGCGATTTCCCCGCCGATGCCGGCGGGCTCGCCCATGGTCAGCAGCAGCGGCGCCTCGGAGCGCGGCGCGCCCTCGTCAGACACGGATGTCGACGTAGGCGGACCGGCGCAGCTCCTTGAGATACCGGTCGGCGAAGGCGCCGAGCTTCTGGCGCTGCAGCGCCTCGCGCACTTCTTTTTCGTCGGGATCCTTGCCGACGTCCGCGCAGCGCATGTAGGCGGTGTGCGCGCCGTTCTCGAACCGCGTGCGGCTGACCTGGCCGACCTTGAGCGGCACGAGCAGCGCGCGAATCTCGGGCCGCTGCTGGTCGAGAACGACGTCGTCGATGACGCGGCCCTGTCCGCCGGCCTCCTGCGCGGCCTTGACGAAGCCGGCGCAATCCTTGGCGCCGGCCGCGATCTTGGCGAGCTGGTCGGCCGCGGCCTTGTTCTGCGCGGGCGTGGCCTTGTCGGGAACCCGCACCAGCACCTGGGCGATGGCGACGCTCTTGATGTCCGGGTTGCGGCCGCCAATCGTGCGGCGGTCGGCGAGGCGGAGGATGTAGTAGCCGCCGGCGCCGCGCACCGGCCCGGCGATCTGGCCGGTCTTCAGCTGCTTCACGGCCTTCTCGATCTCGGCCTCCATCTGGCCTTCGAACAGGAAGCCCATGTCGCCGCCGGTGCCGGCGGTGCCGGTCTGCGAGTATTGCCGCGCGAGGATCTCGAAATTGGCGCCGGCGCGCAGCTGCGCGAGGATCGTCTGCGCGGTTTGCAGCGCGCGCGCCTGCTGCTGCGGGCTGTCGATCGGCAGGAAGATCTCCTGCACGCGGTATTGCAGCTTGTCCTTGTTGTCCTTGAGGCGCTTCAGCACCGCCTGCACCTCGACGTCGCTGACGCGGATCTGCGGCAGGATCTTCGTCTGCACGACCTTGTTCCAGGACAGCGAGGCGCGGACCTGATCTTCGAAGGTGCGCGGGTCGATGCCGCGCTGGCGCAGCATCGTGGCCAGCCCGCCCTTCGGCATGCGGTTGCGCTGCTCGATCTGGGCGAGCTGCTCCTGGACCTCCTGGTCGGTCACCGAGACGCGCTCGCGCGCCGCTTCCTGCAATTGCAGGCGCTCGTTGATCATCGACCGCAGCACTTCGTTGAGCAGGCGCTGGCGCGCCTCGCCGCCGGCGGGAAGCTGCCCGCCGAGGCCCATGAAGCGCATGCGCTGCTCGACGTCGTAGAGCGTGATCGCGTCGCGGTTGACGATCGCCGCGATGCGCCGGCCCGAATCGGGCTGCTGCTGCGCCGCCGCCGGAACGGCGATCGCGGTGCCTAGGAACGCCAGCGCGCAAGCCGCCTGGAAAGCCTTCGAAAGCATAATCTTGGCCGTTGATGGAATAGCCCCGGCTTATACAAGAAGCGCCATGGCGCGCCAACTCCCGCCTTCGGCCGACGGCGGGCGCGGCGCAAATGTCGCTCTCGTCGCCGTCGCCCGGCGCGGGCCCGTCAGCGCGAAGCGCGGACTTCGCCCAGATACTTGAGCACGATCGTGACCAGGATGCGGTCCGTCCGCTGCGTGTCGGTGAAGAGGTCGATGCTCCGGCTGTAGCCGACGCGGATCGTGCAGCACTCGTCCTGGTATTGCCCCTGCACGGTCATCTGATAGGGCTGCGGGCGATTCGAGATGAGATCGAACGAAGCGCTGCCCAGGATGCTCCAGTTCGGCGTGATCTGCGACGATGCCGAAATGTGGATCTGGCGCCGGCGCGCGAACTCGGAATTGCCGATCTGGTCGGTGAGGTCGGTGTAGGTGACGGCGGCACGCAGCGCCGGAATGCCGCCCGACGCGGTGATCTCCTGCCGCCGGAAGCGCGAGAAGTCGGTTTTCGCGCGGAAGCGGTAGGTGAGCGAGAAATAGTTGCCGGGCGAGATGCGCACGCGGCCGACGACGTCGGAGAGGTCGGTCCGCAAGCCCGTCGAATCGACGAAATTGTCCTCGCCGAAGAACCGGTAGCTCTGCCCGATGAAGAACTCGGCCTTGCCGCCGCGGTTGGCGAGCAGCGCGTTGTTGATGCCGTAGACGATCCGCACGCCGTCGTCGATGCGGTCGCGGCCGGGATAGCGGTTGTCGGCGAACAGGCTCACGTCGTCGAGCTCGAGGTCGAGGCTGTCCTCGTTCGGGATCCGCCAGGTGTTGAGATTGGGGGGCGTGGCCACGAGCGCCACGCGCGGCTCGATGACGTGGCGGACGTTGCCGAGGTCGCGCGCGAACGGATAGCGCCAGTCCGCTTTCACCTGAGGATAGATGCGCCCGATCGTGCCGCTGAACGTGGGGAAGCCGCCGGCCTCGTTGCCCGTGATCCAATAGAGATCGGCATTGAGATTGGCGTCGACCGTCAGCTGCCAGCCGGCCGGATCGGTGTAGGGCAGGCGCCAGCCGGCGCGGACCGAGAAGCGCCGCGATTCCGGGCCCTCCTCGCGCCCGAGCGCGGCGAACGACGCGTCGAAGTGCCAGCGCCCCCACTGACCGACGGGCGCGCCCACCGCGCTGTATTCCGCCAGCGGCAGCACGTAGGGAATCCGGTCCTGCGATTCCCCCTGGCGCAGCGTCCGGAAATGGATCAGCCGCCCGCGGATGTAGTCGCGGTCGTAGAAGCCCTCGGTGAACGCGGTCGAGATCAGCGTGTCGCCGGTGTAGACGTTGTATCGCTTGAGGTAGGTCTTGTCGGAGACGTAGGCGGCGTCGAGCCCCGCCCGCCAGTTGCTGTTGATGTCGTAGCGCAGGCGGCCGAACAGGTGGCCGCGCCACTCGTTTCCCGACTGCTGGTTGTCGAGTTCGTCGGTGCGACGCACGTAGGTGATGCTGCCGTCGGTGATCAGCGCGCCGCCGGGGAACCGCATGCGGTACTCGCCGAACAGCGCCACGCGCTGCCGCGTCGTGATGAGCGGCGTGATCGTCGCGTCCTTGTCCTTGTCGATGACGATGAAATAGGGGATGCGCACCGTCGTCCCGAGGCGGCCTTCGGAGCCGTATGTGGGGGTGAGGAAGCCGGTGCGGCGGCGCACGGTGGGGTCGGGGTGCGAGAGGTAGGGCGTCCACAGCACCGGGACGCCGTACACCTCGAGCGCCGCGTTGGTGTAGGTGATGTCCTGCTTCTCCTGGTCGTGGACGACGCGGCGCGCGCGGAGCTGCCACAGCGGCGCGCGCTTCGGATCCTCGGGGCAGAGACGGCACGGCGAGAAGACGACGCGCGACATCTCGTTGCGGCGCCCGTCGACGCGGATCGCGCCGTTGGCGGCGAGCTTGCTGTCGTCCGGGAACAGCATGCGGAACTGGTCCATCACGCCGTCCTTCATGTCGCGCGACAGCTCGGCGCGCGAGGCGAAGACGGCGGGGGCGCCGGGCTCCGTGAGCGTGACGTTGCCGGTGGCGGTGACGCGGTTCGCGCGCTGGTCGAACACGACCTCGTCGGCCAGCACGACGCGATCGCCCTGGAAGATGACGACGTTGCCGCGCGCCGTGACGGTGGCCCGCTCGCGGTCGTAGACGAGCTGGTTGGCGTTGATGACGACCGGCCGCCGGTCGGCGGCGGCGTCGCCCACCGTCGTGCGCATCGGCGGCGCCGTCTGCGCCGCCGCCGGGCCCGCGCCCAGCAGCAGCGCCGCGCCCAGCGCCGCAATCGTGCCCCCCAGTCCCCTCATTCCCCCTCCACCTCCCGCTTATCCGTCTTCGACGTGGATGAGGACGGCCAGCCCGATCATCGAGCTCGCGAGCGCCGGCGCCCAGGCCGCCAGCATCGGCGGCAGGCGCGTCGAATGCGCCAGCGCCAGCACGAGATCGGACAGGAAGAACAGCACGAAGCCGGTCGCGATGCCGCCCGCGACCGCGAACAGGACGCCCCTCAACCGCGTGTGCCGCAGCGAGAAGATCGCCGCGATCAGGATCATCGCGCAATACAGCAGCGGCTCGGCCAGCAGCGAATGCCAGTGCAACCGGTGGCTCAGCGCCGAGAACCCCGTCGCCTCGAGCGAGGCGATGAAGCGCGGCAGCTCCCAGAACGACACCGTCGAGGGCGAGGAGAAGCTGTCCTGGATGCGCGCGACGGTGAGGTCGGTCTTGAACGTGTAGACCGGCATCGTGCGCGCGGTCTTCTCCGGCTCGGAGAACCGGGCGTTGACGAGCTTCCACTGGCCGGGCTCGAGCGCCGCGCTCTCGGCGTCGATGCGCCCGGCGAACTCGTCGTCGCCCTTGTAGAGCAGCACCATCACCTGCTTCAGCTCGAGCTCGTTGCGCCCGACGCGCGAGCTGCCGGCGTGGATGACGGACTGCCCGCTGGAATCCACCTGGCGCAGCCACACGCCGCTCGAGGTGGCGGCCATGAGGTTCGAGCGCATCCGGAGGTAGCGGTTCTCCAGCTGCTCGAACTGCCCGGTCATGATCGCGCCGAGCGGATTGATGGCCGCGATCTTGATCGCGCCGAGCAGGATCGCGGCGCCGACCGGCGGCAGCAGGAACTGCCACACCGAGACGCCCGACGCGCGGAGCGCGACGAGCTCGCTGTTCCGGTTGAGGCGCCAGAACGCATACATCGCGCCGAACAGCACCGCGAACGGCAGCGTCTTCTGCGCGGTGAGCGGCAGCTTGTAGAACGCCATGCTCAGCACGATCGCGAACGTCGCGTCCTGCTTGCCCGAAGCGCGGCGCAGCAGCTCGATCAGGTCGATCAGGAAGATGACCGCGAGGAAGACGGCGAGGATGCCGAAAAACGCGACGAGGAACTGGCGCGCCAGATACAGCGTCGCGATCGACGACAGCCGAACCTTGAGTTCGCCGCTTGCGGATCGCTCGATCACGGCCGCGCGTCCCTGATGCCCCGACGAATGCGGTATGGAAAATTAGCCCTCGGCCGCAACATTGGCACAGAACCCTTGGCCCGAAAACGAGTTTTTCGTTCCGGCCCGTCGGCCGGCGCGCGCCCTATTTCGACGCCGCCAATGCGGGTCGGAGCGCGGGTGCGCCGCGCGCGCGCGGACTCAGAATCCAGGCCCCGACCGCGATCGGCACGAGCGCGTTGAGATACATGAGCGGCACGAAGAGGAGATTCTTCGAAGCCAGCGGAAGGATCGCCACCGCCAAGCCCTGCACGGCCGCCGCGATCGCCACCGCCGCCAAGAGCCGGGGAAGCTGGCCGCGCTTGTTGAACTGGCCGGGCAGCAGGATGAACAGCGCGACGAACGGCAGCGAGAGCGCCAGCAGCGGCGCGACGAGGCGGCTGTGGCCTTCGGCGATCAGTTTCGTGCGGTAGAAGCGATCGTGCTCGGAATCGCCGGGGACCAGCAGTTCGTGCAGGAAGCGCTCGCCCGGCTCGCGCCATTCGCGCCGGTCTTCGCCGAGCAGGCTCACCTCGAAGCTGTACTGCTTGAAGTAGAGGACCGACAGATTGCCGCTCTTGCGGTCGAGCTCCTGTCGGTTGCCGTCGAACAACAGCACGCGCGGGCCGTCGGGGCCGGCCTCGACCGCGCCGCGCTTGGCCATGATCGTGGTCGGCGTGGCCGGCTTGCGGTTGTCCTGCACGAGGATGCCGAAGATCTCGTTGCCCTCGCGCGAGCGCACGTAGATCGTGAGATTCGGCCCCACCGAGTTGAACGTGCCCTCGAGCAGCAGCGCCGCCGAGAAATTCTCGCGCGCGACCGTCTGCACGCGGCGGAACTCCTGGACCGACACCGGCAGCAGATAGAGGCTGATCGAATAGCACAGCGCGATGCCGATGCCGCCGAGGAGGATGATCGGCTTGGCCGCCTGCCAGTGGCTCATGCCCGACGAGCGCAGCACGATCAGCTCGCGATCGTTGGTGAGCTTGTTGAGCGTGAACAGCGTCGCGAAGAACAGCGAGACGGGCAGCGTGATGAGCAGGAAGCCGGGCAGCAGCAGCGACGTGATGTAGAAGAACACGTCGATCGACAGGCCCTTGTTCAGGATGAAGCGGATGAACCGCATCGCCTGGGTGAGCCAGATCACCGCGGTCAGCGTCACCACGATGAACACGGTCGAGATGCCGACCTGCCGGAAGATGTATGCCTGGGCGCGGTTCATGCCGCGGGGTTTATAGCCCCCGGCGCGGGCGCAAGAACAGCCCGCGCGGCGCGAATTTTGCCCTTGCGCGCGGCGGCGTTGCCCTCGCGCGGCCTCTGCCCTAAGTATCGGCTGCGCCGCGGCTGTCCGCTTCCCTAGAACGGCCGCGGCGCATTCGCGCCGAGGAGCATTCCCGCATGAAGATCGAATTCGCCGAATACGCCGTGCCGAAGGGCGGCGTCGTGGTCGCCGGCGTGATGGACGACAAGGTGCTGACCCCGGGCGCCGCCGAACTCGACCGCCGCACCGGCGGCGCGGTCGCCCGGGCGCTCAAGAGCGCGCGCTTCCAGGGGCGCAACGGCGACCGGCTCGATCTCGTCTCGCCCGGCGACGGCGGCTACGACCGCATCGTCCTCGTCGGCCTCGGCAAGGGCAAGGACCGCGATGCGCTGAAGATGCAGGACCTCGGCGGCGGCCTCGTCGCGCATCTCAACGCCGGCGGCGTCGCCCGGGCGACCGTGCTCGCCGATCCGATGCCCGACTCGGCGCTGCAGACCGCGCCGGCCGTGGCGCGCCTCGGCTACGGCGCGCGCCTGCGCGCCTACCGCTTCGACAAGTACCGCACGAAAGAGAAAGAAGAGCAGAAGCCGTCGCTCGCCGAGCTCACCATCGCGGTGGCCGGCGCCAAGGCGGCGGAAGACGCGTTCCGCCTGCTCGACCGGGTGGCCGACGGCGTCGCCTTCACGCGCGACCTCGTCAGCGAGCCGGCCAACGTCATCTATCCCGAGACGCTCGCCGACGCCGCGCGCACGCTGACCGAGCTCGGCGTCGAGGTGGAGGTGCTCGGCGTGCACGACATGCAGCGGCTCGGCATGGGCGCGCTGTTGGGCGTGGGGCAGGGCAGCGCGCGCGAGCCGCGCCTCGTCGTCATGCAATGGCGCGGCGCCGCCAATCGGGCCGACGCGCCGCTCGCCTTCGTCGGCAAGGGCGTCACGTTCGATACCGGCGGCATCTCGATCAAGCCGGCGGCCGGCATGGAAGAGATGAAGTGGGACATGGGCGGGGCCGGCACCGTCATCGGCCTGATGAAGGCGCTGGCCGGGCGCAAGGCGAAGATCAACGTGGTCGGGCTCGCCGGCCTGGTCGAGAACATGCCGTCCGGCACCGCGCAGCGCCCCGGCGACGTCGTGAAGTCGATGTCGGGGCAGACGATCGAGGTGATCAACACCGACGCCGAGGGCCGCCTCGTGCTCGCCGACGCGCTCTGGTACTGCCAGGACCGCTTCAAGCCGAAATTCATGGTCGATCTCGCGACGCTGACCGGCGCGATCGTCATCGCGCTCGGGCACGAGAACGCAGGCCTGTTCGCCAACAGCGACGAGCTGGCCGAGCGCATCGCCGCCTCGGGCCGCGCCACCGGCGAGCGCTGCTGGCGCCTGCCGCTCTCGGAAGCCTACGACAAGGCGCTGGCCTCCGAGATCGCCGACATGAAGAACGTCGGCGACCGTGCCGGCGGCTCGATCACCGCCGCGCAGTTCCTGCAGCGCTTCGTCAACGACGTGCCGTGGGCGCACATCGACATCGCCGGCATGGCCTGGACGAAGAAGGATTCGCCCACCGTGCCCAAGGGCGCCACCGCGTTCGGCGTGCAGCTGCTGAACCACCTCGTGCAGGAGTATTACGAGGGCAAGTGAGGCGTCGCCGTTGTAGGGGCGCGCTGCGCGCGCCCTGCCGGCGCGAAACGGGCGCAAGCGGATCTGCTCTACCGCTCGTGCAAACTCCGAACAACGTCTACGTGGCTAGAGGGCGCGCGCAGCGCGCCCCTACGCGTTTGACGCCTTAGCGCACGATGATCGCCGCGCGATCCAGCAGCGCCTTCACCGTTTCCATCGGCGCGGGCGCGAGGCCCTGCTTGCGCACGACCGCGAGCATGATGCGGCGCGGACCGCCCAGCGTGCAGGCGGTGATCGGCCCGGTCGCGAGATCGCGATCCGCGCGCGGCCGGCGCACGACGCACAGCGCCGCGCCGACGCGACGCTGCTCGTAGCGATA
>JAEULD010000131.1 GCA_016792765.1 Candidatus Odyssella sp. | reverse complement strand
ATATTCGCGGTCGCCCCAGAGCCCGCCCACGACGCGCCAGATCGAGAATTTCGTGCTCCAGATCCACGGCACCTTCTCGACCGTCATCGTCGGGATGAACCAGGCGACGACGAGGGCCGCGAGCGCCGCCAGCATCGCGGGGCCCAGCCACCACCAGCGCCGCGACAGCGCGAGCGCGTTCGGATGGACGAGCCCGCGCTTTTCGTGGCGCGATTCCAGAGCGCTCATGCGTGACATCGTCCGGATGCCCCTGCCCGTACGGGCGCCATCACGGCGGCGGATTGGGGCGAAGGCATGGCGGGAGGATCAATGTGCGCGCCGCGCCCTTACCGCACCCATTCGAGCATGCGCTCGAAGCCGCCGACCGTGAACAGCAGTATGACGATGTAGCCGAGCGCCAGCAGCAGGCAGCCCGTCACGGCGACCGTGGCGACGAAACCGGCGCCGTTGTTGCGCGCCCGCTCGCCCGCGATGCAGCCCAGAATCGCCACCGCGCAGCCGCCGGCGGACCACGGCCATTCCATGTGGCGCGCGAAGGTTTCGAAGAACGCGAAGCCCCAATCGATCGGGATGCTGCGCCGGCTCGCGAACTGGAGCGCGATCGCGATGGCGCCGGCCATGCACGCATAGGCGAGCGCGCAAGGCAGTGCTCCGGTGGGTTCCGAACGCCGGCGCATCGCGGACGGAGTGGCGCCGCTACTTCGGCGCCACCACCATGCTCATCTGCTTGCCTTCGAGCCGCGGATACTGCTCGATCTTGGCGAGATCCTTGAGGTCGCCGGTGACGCGGTCGAGGAGCTTCGTGGCCAACTCCTGGTGCGCCATCTCGCGGCCGCGGAAGCGCAGCGTCACCTTCACCTTGTCGCCTTCGCCGAGGAAGCCCTTCATCTGGCGCATCTTGACGTCGTAATCGTGGACGTCGATCGAAGGCCGCATCTTGATCTCCTTGACCAAGATGACCTTCTGCTTCTTGCGCGCGTCGGCGGCCTTCTTCTGCAGCTCGTACTTGAACTTGCCGTAGTCGAGAATCTTGCAGACCGGTGGACTTGCCGTGGCCGCGATCTCGACAAGGTCGAGGCCGGCCTCCTGGGCCTTCCGCATCGCCTCGAAGCGGCTGACGATGCCCACCTGGTTTCCGTTCTCGTCGATCAACCGCACGTTCGGCGAGTTGATCATCTCATTGACCCGTGTGCCGTCGCGCTCGCGCGTCGGCAGGGCCGAACCCATAGGTCTACGTATTAGGCATTCTCCATCGGAAAAAGCGCCCGTATCGGGGCGCGGTCAGGCCAGCGGAACCGGAGGTTTCGCCAGCTCTTTCAATTTAGCCACCGCCTCATCGAGCGCAAGGCTCTCCTGCCGCTCCTCGCCCAAGCGACGGATGGTGACCTTGCGTTCCTCGGCTTCTTTTCGTCCTAGAATCAACAGGATAGGCACTTTCGCCAGCGAGTGCTCGCGAATC
Source organism: Candidatus Odyssella sp. (assembly GCA_016792765.1). Lineage (GTDB taxonomy): Bacteria > Pseudomonadota > Alphaproteobacteria > Bin65 > Bin65 > SBBV01. The sequence continues at coordinate 1,914 of JAEULD010000131.1, read as the reverse complement.
TTGTAGTTGATCTTCTCGTTGCGCAGATCGGTTTTCGCGCGCAGGCCCGCCGCCGCCAGCGCCGCTTCCACCTCGCCGGCATAGCCGTCGGCGTCGCTGACGATGGTGGCGGCGACGGCCTGCACCGGCGCCAGCCAGAGCGGGAACTTGCCGGCGAAGTGCTCGATGAGGATGCCGGTGAAGCGCTCGAACGAGCCGAGGATCGCGCGGTGCAGCATCACCGGGCGATGGCGCTGGCCGTCTTCGCCGATGTAGCTCGCATCGAGCCGCTCGGGCAGCACGAAATCCACCTGCAAGGTGCCGCACTGCCAATCGCGCCCGATCGCGTCGCGCAATACGAATTCGAGCTTGGGCCCGTAGAACGCGCCCTCGCCGGGATTGAGCTGCAGATCGAGGCCCGCCGCCTCGGCCGCCGCGCGCAGCGCGCCCTCGGCCTGGTCCCACACCGCGTCGCTGCCCGCGCGCACGGCCGGGCGATCCGAGAACTTCACGAAGAAATCGGCGAAGCCCAGATCCTTGTAGATGGTGCGGAGCAGATCGCAGAACGCCACCGATTCCGCTTCGATCTGCGGCTCGGTGCAGAAGATGTGCGCGTCGTCCTGGGTGAACGCACGCACGCGCATGATGCCGTGCATCGCGCCCGAGGGCTCGTAGCGGTGGCAGGAGCCGAACTCGGCCATGCGCAGCGGCAGATCGCGATAGCTCTTGAGGCCCTGCTTGAAGATCTGCACCGCGCCGGGGCAGTTCATCGGCTTGATCGCGTAGATGCGCTCGCCGTCTTCCGCATGCGCGGTTTCGGCGCGCGGGGTGGCGAGGAACATCGCGTCCTTGAACTTGTCCCAGTGGCCCGATTCTTCCCAGAGCTTGCGGTCGACGAGCTGCGGGGTCTTCACCTCGACATAGCCGGCCGCTTCCAGACGCGCGCGCATGTAGCGCTCGAGCGTGCGCCACAGGGTCCAGCCGTTCGGATGCCAGAACACGCTGCCCACCGCCTCTTCCTGGAGGTGGAACAGGTTCATCTCGCGCCCGATCTTGCGATGGTCTCGCTTCTCGGCCTCCTCGATCTGGTGGAGGTATTCCTTGAGGTCCTTCTCGCTCGCCCAGGCGGTGCCGTAGATGCGCTGTAGCACCGGATTCTTGGGATTGCCGCGCCAATAGGTGCCAGACACCTTGGTGAGCTTGAACGCCTTCGGCAGCTTGCCGGTGGCGGGCAGATGCGGGCCCACGCACATGTCGAGCCAGTCGCCCTGCCTGTAGACGCTGATCTCCTCGCCTTTCGGCAGCTCGTCGATCCACTCGGCCTTGAAGCTCTCGCCGTGCTCCCGGAACCAGGCCTTGAGCCGGTCGCGCTCCCAGATGCTGCGCTCGATCGGCAGGTTGCGATCGACGATCTCGCGCATCCGCTGCTCGATCCGGGCGAAATCCTCGGGGGTGAACGGCTCCTTGCGCGCGAAGTCGTAATAGAAGCCGTTCTCGATCGCCGGGCCGAAGGTGATCTGGGTGCCGGGGAACAACTCCTGCACCGCCTGCGCGAGCACATGCGCCGCGTCGTGCCGGATCAGCTCCAGCGCGTCGGGGTCCTTGGCGGTGACGATGGCGACCTTCGCGTCCTTGGCGATCGGCAGCGCCAGATCCTTCATCTGGCCGTCGATCTTGACCGCGAGCGCGGCCTTGGCGAGGCCGGGGCCGATGCTGGCGGCCAGCTCTGCGCCCGAGACGGGCTTCTCGAAGGAGCGGACGCTGCCGTCCGGGAGGGTGATGTTGACCATGACAGGGCTGCTGTGGGCTTGGGTCGTGTCGCTGTTTTTCGTCGCCCGGGGCACAAACGACAAGGCCCCGTCCGTCTCCGGCCGGGGCCTTGGGGTTCGTCTCGCCGCCCTAAACTCAGCGCACGCGCGTACCCTCGGGCCCGCC
>JAEULD010000055.1 GCA_016792765.1 Candidatus Odyssella sp. | reverse complement strand
CCGTCGTGCCGCGCCAGCGTTTCGCGGATCAGACACAGCGAACGCACGTCGAGCTTCGGTGCGTTGCCGCCATAGGGCGAAGGCACGGCGTATTTCAGCCAGCCGCCGGCGCCGAGGCGGCGCACCAGATCGATCGTCGCGCGGTCGGTTTCGGCGATCGCATGGGCGTCGTGGTGACGCACTTCGCGGCGCGCCCAGGCGTCGAGAGCGTCGGCGAGCGCGCGATGCGGCGGCTCGAAGAACGGCCAGGCGAGGAACGTACGATCGGGCATGGGATACCGTGTCGGGAGTGTGCGGCCGAATGTAGGATGCGCCCGCTGCGCCCGACAAGCATTGCGGCGCAGCGGCCTGGCATCGACCGTCGGGGGACCGAATCCGGGCATCGCGGGCGCTTTGCAGGGGGCGTGCGCGGGCGGGCGGGCCGGCAGAAATTCCTCGGTGCATGACGGCAGCTGTCCGCGCCGGACGGCGCTTGCGGACGCGTGTGCGTCTGGTCTATCTTTATCAACCAAGAGTTGTTAATGGAGATCTGGCTCATGCGGGGGTGGGCTTTAACCATCGTGCTGGCCATGGGGATGGCGGGTGCGGCGGGGCCGTCGGCGGCGCAGGGCCGCTGGAAGCAGCCCAACGATCTGTTTTCGGTCACGTTGCCGGCCGGCTGGACGATCAACGAGCCGGAGCGGAATCGCTGGACCTTTCGGCCGTTGAACGATCGCGCGCTCGCGGCGCGCGATGCGCCGGCGGCGTGCATCCTTCAGCTCACCGAAAGCGTGTCGACGATGTTCAGGCCGCAGGCCGAGCTCGATCGCATGATGCAGACGCCGCAATTCCTCGAACTCTGGCAGCGTTCGAATGCCGAACTGATGGCAACCAACGAGATGCAGCAGATCACCGTCGAGCGGATTCACGGCCTGCGGTTCGTGCACATCGTGACGCATGGCCGGCTGCGTGACCCGCGCACCCGCCGCCCGGCCGAACGCGGTGCGGTGCTGCTGGCGATGACGCTTGCACCCGGCCAGTTCTGGCGCGTTGCCTGCGGCCTGCCGTCGGAGAACACCGAAAGCTCGGTGCAGGCCGTCAACGCCATCCTCGGAACCTTGCGCATCCACGACACGACCGGCGCCACCAACGCGCGGTAACCCCGCGCCGCGGCGGCCTGGAGTGCCGTGCGGGCGTCGTGCTATGAGGCGGGTCCCGATCGCTTGCCGCGCCGAGGCCCGGACCGTGTTCGATCCCGCCGCATGAAACGCCTCATCAAGCCGCTGTGCGCCGCCGCAGCGGCGCTGCGTGCCGCGTTTCGGCCGCCGACGGCCGGACTCGCCGCAACGCAAGCCGCGTCGTCTTCGCCCGCACCGGTCCCGGTCGACGATCCCTACGACATCGAGCGCCTGGTGGGCGGCGAGCACTATCGCAGCTTCCTCAAGCGCGTCCACGAGACGCTCGCGCCGCGCGTCTATCTCGAGATCGGCGTCTTCGAAGGGGCCAGCCTGTCGATCGCCGCGTGCCGCGCGATCGCCGTCGACCCCGATCCCAAGCTCGCGTCGCAGGGACCGCTGGTCGAGGTCCACACCAAGACGAGCGACGCGTTCTTCGCCGAGGATGCCGCCACGGCCCTGCGCACGCGCCATGACCTCGCGTTCATCGACGGGCTGCACCTGTTCGAGTTCGTGCTGCGCGATTTCATGAATACGGAGCGCTTCGCAAATCCCTGGGCGGCGGTGGTGGTCGACGACATCTTTCCGAACCATCCCGCGCAGGCGTCACGGAACCGCCACACGCTGACGTGGATGGGCGACGTGTGGAAGCTGGCGGACTGCCTGGCCCGCTACCGGCCGGACCTGCTCGTCGTCCAACTCGACACCTGGCCGAGCGGCCTTCTGTTCGTCGCCGGCCTCGATCCGGAGAACACCGTCCTGCGCGACCGGTACGACGAGATCCTCGCGCGCTATCTCGGCCCGGACTACGACGTGGTGCCGGCGAGCGTGGTCGCGCGCCGCGACGGCGTCGATCCGACGAGTGCGTGGCTGCAGCGCGTGTTCGACTATCTGGGCAAAGCACGCGGGCTGAATCTCACCGCCGCCGAGATCGGCCGCTCCGTCCGGTCGCTGCGCGGGTGAGCCGGCGCGCTCAATCGCCCTTGAACGCCGGCTTCTGCTTGGCGACGAAGGCGTGATAGGCGCGCGCGAAGTCCTCGGTCTGCATGCAGATCGCCTGCGCCTGCGCCTCGGCCTCGATCGCCTGTTCGATGCCCATGGTCCATTCGTGGTCGAGCATCTTCTTGGTCATCGCATGGCCGAAGGTCGGGCCGTGGGCGAGTTCGCGCGCGAGCGCCTGCGCGTCGGCCAGCACGCTCTCGGGCGCGACGACGCGGTTGAACCAGCCCCAGCGCTCGGCCTCGTCGGCGCTCATCGAGCGGCCCGTGAACAGCAGTTCGGCCGCGCGGCCCTGGCCGATGATCCGGGGCAGGATGGCGCACGCGCCCATGTCGCAGCCGGCAAGGCCGACGCGCGTGAACAGGAAGGCCGTCTTGGCGCGCGGCGTGCCGAAGCGCAGGTCGGCCGCCATGGCGACGCAGGCGCCGGCCCCGGCGCAGATGCCGTCGATCGCCGCGATCACGGTCTGCGGCGCGGCGCGGATGGCCTTGACGAGATCGCCGGTCATCCGCGTGAAGCGCAGCAGGTCGGCCATCTCCATCCCGACCAGCGGCCCGATGATGTCGTGGACGTCGCCGCCCGAGCAGAAATTCCCGCCGGCTCCCGTCACCACCACCGCGCGGATGTCGGCGACGTAGACGAGTTCGCGGAACAGGTCGCGCAATTCGGCATAGCTCTCGAAGGTGAGGGGGTTCTTGCGCTCCGGCCGGTTGAGCGTGATCGTCGCGACGCGGTCGGCGACGGCCCAGCCGAAATGCTTGGGCGCGAAACGGTCGGCGGAGTAGGCGGTGAGCATCGGTGGCCCTCGTGTTCTGAAGTCTCTTATCGTCCGGACCCTCACCCCAGCCCTCTCCCGCAAGCGGGAGAGGGGGGCGGAGGAGCGGTTCGCTTTTCGCACCTCTCCCGCTTGCGGGAGAGGTCGGCGCGCAGCGCCGGGTGAGGGTCCGGGCCACACGATGCGACCGCGCAAACACCCGCCCGGCGGCGCCGGAGAATACGTCGTGCCGCGCGTGCGGGCGAGGGGTGACCGGTCGCGATCGCCGTGTTAACGTACGACCAATGCCCGCTGCAACGACGGTGGGCGAAACGCCCTGCCGCTCTGCGCGGCGCGGGAATCAGTGGGAGGAAAGATGCGTTCCAAGACGAATCGTCGCTGGATTGTCGGTGCCATGGCGGCCGTTGCGGTCGCCGCGTCCGCGCTCGCGGTCTCCACCGTCGCGCAGGCCGCGTGGCCGGAGCGGCCGGTGACCATCATCGTGCCTGCCGGCGCCGGCGGCGGCACCGATGCGACCGCGCGGCTGCTCGCCAAGCAGCTGCAGGACGAGCTGCGCCAGCCCTTCAACGTCGTCAATCAGGGCCAGGCGAGCGGCCTCGTCGGCCACACCAACATTTCGCAGGCGCGGCCCGACGGCTACACGCTCGGCATCATCTATCCCTACTATCAGTTCAATCTCAGCGGCCAGTCGCAGCTCGATCACAGTTCGTTCACGCCGATCGCGCTGTACAACATGGACCCGTCGGCGCTGAGCGTTGCCGCCAACTCGCAGTTCCGCACCGCGCAGGAGGCGCTCGCCTTCATTCGCGCCAATCCAGGCCGCGTGCGCATGTCGTGCGGCGGCAGCTGCGGCGGCTCGTGGGATCTGCCGCTCGCCGGCCTGCTGGTCCGCCTCGGCATCGATCCGCGCACCGTGGTGATGGTGCCGTCGGGCGGCGCCGCGCCGGGCCTGCAGGAGCTCGTATCGGGCGGCGTCGAGATGATCGCCTGCTCGCTGCCGGAGGCGGCGGCGCTGATCTCCGCCAACCGCGTGCGGCCGCTGATGGTGCTCGCGAGCGAGCGCGCCGGAAACTTCCCCGACGTGCCGACGGCGCGCGAGGCGACCGGGCAGGACCACACCGGCGGCGCCTGGCGCGCGGTCGCCGGCCCGCCCGGCCTGCCGCCCGAGGTCGTCGCGACGATGGAGCGCACGCTCGAGCGCATCTGGCGCAGCGACGAGTTCCAGAACGCGATGCGCCAGCGCGGCTTCGGCCTGCGTTGGGCCAATTCGCGCGACACCGCGGCGTTCCTGCTGCAGCACGAGCGCGAATGGACCGACGGCATGACCGCGCTCGGCATGGTGCGGCGCGCGCCGCGCTGACCGGGACGAGGCCGCCCGGCGCCGGCCGGGCGGCCGCTCTCGACCGTTCACCATCGTCATGCGGTTTCACGATTCGGTCATCGGCCTCATCGCCGTGATGATCGGCGGGTTCGTCCTCTATCAGGCGAGCGCGTTCCAGAACTTCCAGTCGCACCAGCTCGCCTACGGTCCGGGCTTCTTCCCGAGCATCGTCGCGATGGTGTTGATCGCGGCCGGCCTCGTGCTGACGTTCAGCCGCCTGTCTTCGCTGCGGCGGGCGGGCTGGATCGAGATCGAGCCCTGGCTGCGCACGCCGCGTCTCGTCCTCAACGCGGCGGCGGTGCTGCTGTCGGTGGTGGTCTACATCCTTGCCGCCGACGCCGTCGGCTTCCTGATCGTGGCGCCGGCAATCCTGTTCGTGCTCCTCGTGCTGCTGTGGGGCCGGCCGGCCTGGGCGCTGGTCATCGCGCTGGCGACGACCTTCGCCATCCACCAGTTCTTCGTCGTCGTCCTGCTGGTGCCGCTGCCCTGGGGCATCGTGCCGTTCTTCAATCTGTTCCGCTAGGCGCCGCGATGGAACCCATCCTGAACGCCCTCTGGCTCGTGCTGCAGCCCTCGACCATGTGGCCGATGCTGGTCGCATCGCTGTTCGGGCTGTTCTTCGGTGCGATCCCCGGCCTCACCGCGACGATGGCGACGGCGCTGCTGATCCCGGTGACGTTCTTCATGGAGCCGGTGCCCGCGCTGTCGATGATCATCGCCGCGACCGCGATGGCGATCTTTGCCGGCGACGTGCCGGGCTGCCTGCTGCGCATCCCCGGTACCCCCGCTTCGGCGGCGTACACGGACGAAGCCTATGCGATGACCCGCAAGGGCAATGCGGAGCTGGCGCTCGGCGCTTGCCTGGTCTTCTCGGCGATCGGCGGCATCTTCGGTGCGATGGCGCTCGCCGTCGCGAGCCCGGCGCTCGCCGAGTTCGCGCTGATGTTCTCGTCGATCGAGTATTTCTGGCTCGCGTGCCTCGGCCTTACCTGTGCCGCGGTGGTCGCCTCGGGCGCGCCGCTCAAGGGCCTGATCTCGCTCTGTCTCGGCCTGATCTTCGCGATGATCGGCACCGACGGCATCCACGGCCAGCCGCGCTTCACCTTCGGCAGCACGGAGCTGATGGGCGGGCTCGGCCTCGTCCCGGCGCTGGTCGGCGTCTACGCGGTCACCGAAATCCTGCGCTCCGCGACCGTCCACCTCGGAACGACCCAGATTGCCGCGCAAAAGATCGGCTCGATCTTCAAGGGCCAGTGGGGGCTGCTGCGCAAGTACTGGTTGAACACGATGCGGGGCAACGTCATCGGCGTGCTGATCGGCGCGCTGCCGGGGGCGGGGGCGGACATCGCGGCATGGGTCAGCTACGCGATCGGCCGCCGGTTCTCGAAGGAGCCGGAGAAGTTCGGCACCGGCCATCCCGAAGGCCTGGTCGACGCCGGTGCTGCCAACAACGCCGCGCTCGGCGGGGCGTGGATTCCGGCGATCGTTTTCGGCATCCCCGGCGATTCGATCACCGCGATCGTCATCGGCGTGCTGTACATGAAGGGCCTCAATCCCGGCCCGACCGTGTTCATCCGCTCGCCCGACGTCGTCTACGGCCTGTTCGCGGCCTTCTTCGTCGCCAACCTGCTGATGCTGCCGCTCGGCTGGCTGTGCATCAAGTCGGCGCGCCGCATCCTCTCGGTGCCGCGCGAGGTGCTGATGCCGATCATCCTGCTGTTCTGCATCGTCGGCTCTTTCGCGATCGGCAACTCGACCTTCGGCATCATGGTCATGCTCGGGATGGGCATCGTCGGCTGGATCATGGAGGAGAACGGCCTGCCGCTCTCGCCGATGATCCTCGCCCTCGTGCTCGGCCCGATGATCGAGGAGAAATTCATGACCTCGATGCAGAAGGAATTCGGCAACTTCTTCGCCTTCTTCACGCGGCCGGTGGGCGGCACGCTCGGCGTGCTGACGGTGCTGATCTGGGTGGCGCCGCTCGTGTTCTACGTCCTCGGCCGCCGTCCGGTGCGCGGCGGCGCGGACGTGTAGCCGGGCCTCTACGCCGGATCGGCGCCGCCGCCGCTCCACACGATCCGCGGCCGCGGGCGCGGGTTGCCGGCGGGCGTCTCGGCGCGATAGCCGAGCGTCATCGCCACGATCGGGTCGAAGCCGGCCGGCACGCCGAGTTCCGCCGCGACGCCGGGACTGCGCAGCCAGGGCAGCGGCGCGCCGACCCAGCACGAGCCGAGGCCGCGCGCATGCGCGGCGATCATCAGGTTCTGGCCGGCGCGGCAGCAGTCGTAAGGCGTCTCGGCGTTGCCGGCACGGGCCGAGATCAGCACCAGCGCCGGCGCATCCCAGAAGACCTTGAAGCCCGGCCGCTCGGTCCATCCCCACGGCCGGCCGGGCGGATGATGCGCGCGCGCGTAGTCCGTGGCGCGCGCGCCGTAGCCGGCGATGCGCTCGACCCCCTCGACGACGCACAGGCTCCAGGGCTCGTCGCCGCTCGCCGGCGGCGACGGCGCCTGCACCGCCGCCCACAGCAGCTCTTCGATCAGCGCGCGCGGGACGGGGTCGGGCCGGTAGGCGCGGACCGA
>JAEULD010000344.1 GCA_016792765.1 Candidatus Odyssella sp. | reverse complement strand
ATCGAGAAGCACGGCGAGAACGACTACCGCATCGTCATGGCGGTCGCCGGCTTCGGTCCCGCGGACGTGAAGATCACGGCCAAGGAGAACACGCTGCTCGTCGAAGGCAAGCAGGCCGACAAGACGAACGGCACGCAGTTCCTCCACCGCGGTATCGCGGCGCGCGCGTTCGAGCGGCGCTTCGAGCTGGCCGACCACATCCAGGTCACCGGCGCCAAGCTCGAGAACGGCCTGCTCGTGATCGACCTGAAGCGCGAGATCCCGGAGGCCTTGAAGCCCCGCGTGATCCCGATCCAGAACGGCGGCAAGGCCGTCGAGCACAAGGTCGCGGCCTAACCGGCCAGCCTGACGGCGCGCCGCGCGGCCGAGCCGCGCTTCGACGCCGGAGTGCAAGCCAAGCGAAGGCCCGCCATCCGCGAGGGTGGCGGGCCTTTCGTTTGCCGGGCTGCCGGCGCGAACATGCGGTTGGGGTTCGTGCCCGGCTTCGACTATGGTCTGGCGTCCGAGGGAGAGGCCATGAGGCGCCGTGAGGTCGTTTCTCTGCTCGCCGCAATGGGGGCCGGCTTGCCGGGCTTCGCGCGCGGCGAAGCGCGCCTGCCGCGGATCGGGCTGCTCGGAAGCCAGCCTTTGCAGCCGATCCGGAGCTTCAAGGCGAAGCTGAGCGCCCTCGGCCATGTCGAGGGCGGCAATCTCGCATTCGCCGAGAAGTGGGCGCAGGGCCGCGACGATCGTTATCCGGCACTGGCCGCCGAGCTTGCGGCGCTGCCGGCCGATGTCGTCGTGGCGTGGGGCACGCCGGCCGCGCTCGCGGCGAAGCGGGCAAGCACGTCGATTCCTACGGTGTTCGTCGCCGGCGACGCCGTGAACACCGGCGTCGTTTCGAACCTCGCCCGGCCCGAGGCGAACGTCACCGGCGTCATCGCGATCAACGTGCAGCTCGAGGAGAAGCGGCTCGACCTTCTGAAGGAAGTCGTGCCGAACCTGAGGCGCGTTGCGGTGCTCGCGAACTCTCTCAATCCGCTCAACACGATCAACCTCGAAACCACGCATCGTGTCGCGCGCGATCTCGCGCTCGCGATCGAGGTGTTCGAGGTGCGCAGCAGCGCCGAAATCGGGGCCGCGCTGCAGCGGCTCATCGAATCCCGCCCCGACGCGGCGCTGCTCGCCTCCGACATCCTGCTGCTGAGCAATCGCAAGCAGATTGCGGAGACGATGGCCGCCCATCGCATTCCCGCGATCTATCCGTTCCGCGAATACAGGGATTCCGGCGGATTCATCATCTACGGCGCGAACATCTCCGTCCTCTTCGAGCGCGCCGCGGAATATGTCGACCGAATCCTGAAGGGCGCGAAGCCCGGCAGCCTTCCCGTGCAGCAGGCGACGGCGTTCGAGCTGATCGTCAACCTGAAGGCCGCCGCCGGCCTCGGCCTCAGGGTGCCCTCCGCGGTGCAGGTGCGCGCCGACGAGGTCATCGAATAGCGCATCGCGGCGCGTCGGCAGGCGATCGTTTCGGCGGCTTGGACGCGGCGCGTTTGCCGGATTAAAACGGGCCGTCCGCAAAACCCGAGGGGAAGGAAACGCAATGACGAATCTCGTGGGCCGCACCGCCATCGTCACCGGCGCCGCGCGCGGCCTCGGACGCACCTACGCGCAGAAGCTGCTCGAGGCGGGGATGAACGTCGTCGCCGCCGACAAGGCCGACGTCGCGGAGACGCTCGACCGGATGTACGGCCCCGGCAAGACGCTGGGCATTTCGGTCGACGTCGCGGATTTCAGGAGCGTGTCGGCGATGGCCGACAAGGCACTCGCCGCGTTCGGCCGCGTCGACGTGCTCGTCAACAACGCCGCGCTCTACGGCGGCCTGAAAGGCGGCCGCGCCGAGCAGATCGAAGAAGCGGAGTGGGACCGCTGCATGGCGGTGAACGTGAAGGGCGTGTGGAACTGCTGCCGCGCCGTGATCCCGGCGATGCGCAAGCAGGGCGGCGGCAGCATCGTCAACGTGGCCTCGCTCGCCGCGATCTACGGCCTGCCCTACGCGCTGCACTACTCGGCCTCGAAGGCCGCGGTCATCGGCATCACGCGGGCGCTGGCGCGCGAGCTCGGACGCGATTCGATCCGCGTCAACGCGATCGCGCCCACCGCCGTGCTCACCGAGGGCACCAAGGAATTCTTCGGCGCGAAGTTCGAGAAGGGCATGGTCGCGATCCGCGAGAACCAGGCGCTGAAGCGCAATCTCGAGACCGAGGATCTCGCCGGCACCGTGATCTATCTCGCCGGCGACGCCAGCAAATTCGTCACCGGCCAGACGATCATGGTCGACGGCGGCACGCATTTCCTCTAAGGGCGAAGCCATGAAACACGTCGTCCGCATCGCCACGCTCGCCGCCGCCGCGGCCGCACTCGCGCTCGGCGCGGCGCCCGCCGGCGCGATCAAGCTCGAGAACTACCAGAAATACCGGCTCGATTCGCGCAACGTGCAGGCGACGTTCAAGTCGCTGATCGAGGTGCGCATCGAGGGCGTGCTGCAGGGCCTGTTCATCGCGAACCGCGCGGCGGTGGCGGCGGGCGCCAGGCCGCTGTTCTGCCCGCCGGCGAACCTGCAGATGCGCGGCGCCGACGCCGTGAAGCTGCTCGATACCGAGCTCACCTCGGGCACCGGCGCCGACGGCAAGCCCTATCCCGGCGACACCAACATCGAGGACGTGATGCTGAAGGTCGCGCAGAAGCAGTGGCCCTGCGCGCGCTGAGGGCGGCGATGGCGGACGATCCCTCCATCTTCGACCGCCGGGCCGTGCGCGCGCATCGCGACCGCGCGGCGCAGAAGCTCGCCGAGGGCACCGAGGCCGAGTTCCTGCACCGCGAGATCGGCGACCGCCTGCTCGAACGGCTCGACGACGTGAAGCGGAGCTTCCCCGCGGTGCTCGATCTCGGCTGCCGCGACGGCGTGCTCGCGCGCGCGCTGGCGCGGCGGCAGGGCGTCGAGCGCGTGTTCCAGGCCGACGTCTCGCCGGCCTTCGCGCGGCTCGCGCGCATCAGCAACCGCTTCTTTCCCACGGTCGTGGCCGACGAAGAGGCGCTGCCGTTCGCGCCGGCGAGCTTCGATCTCGTGATCTCGAATCTCGCGCTGCATTGGGTCAACGACCTGCCCGGCGCCCTCATCCAGCTCCGCCGCGCGCTCAAGCCCGACGGGCTCCTGGTCGCCGCGATGTTCGGCGGCGAGACGCTGACCGAGCTGCGCCAGGCGCTGCTGCAGGCGGAATTGACCGAGGAGGGCGGGGCCAGCCCGCGCGTCAGCCCCCATGCCGACGTGCGCGACGCGGGCGCGCTGCTCCAGCGCGCGGGCTTCGCACTTCCGGTCGTCGACCGCGACCGCATCCAGGTCACCTACGAGCACGTGTTCAGCCTGATGGCCGATCTGCGCCTGATGGGCGAAACCAATGCGCTGCGCGAGCGCCGCCGCGGCTTCACGCGCCGCGCCACGATGCTCACCGCGGCCGAGGAATATCTCCGCCGCTACGCCGACAAGAGCGGCCGTCTGATCGCGAATTTCGACATCGTCTATCTCACCGCCTGGGCGCCCGGCCCCGGCCAGCCGCAGCCCTTGAAGCCCGGCAGCGCCGCCCGCCGCCTCGCCGAAGCGCTACGGACGGAAGAGCACGACGGCGAGAACGATCCCGGGCCGAGGCGGGCGTAGCCGAGTCAGCCCTGCCCGTCATCCTGAGCGAAGCGAAGGATCTCTGGCCGCAGGCGATACGCCCGCCGTCGAGAGATCCTTCGCGCCGCCCAAGCGGGCGGCACTCAGGATGACGGCAGAGGAACCGCGCCGCTCGGCGCGCGCACCGCGGCGATGCGCTGGATGACGGCGGGGCGGGGTGTTTCGATCTTGCCGTGCTCGTAGGCGACGACGGTGAGGTGGCCGCGCACGGCTTCGAGCAGTTCGCCGGCCTTCAGCAGGAAGTTCGGGTTCGAGGGTTTGCCGAAGGCCTCGTTGCCCTGCGCGAAGGTTTCGTAGATCAGCGCGCCGCCCTCGGCCAGCGCCGCCACCAGCAGCGGCAGCAGCGGGCGATGCAGATAGTTCGTCACGATCACGCCCGCGAAGCGCCGGCCCGCGAACGGCCACGGCCCGCTTTCGAGATCGGCGGCGACGATCTCGACATCGGCATCGGCGCGAAGATCGGCGAGGGCCGAGACGTCGATGTCCACCGCCGTCGCCTCAAGGCCGCGCGACCGCGCGAGGCGCGCATGGCGGCCGCCGCCCGCAGCCACGTCGAGGATGCGCCCGCCCGCCGGCACCAGCGGCAGGAAGCGGGCGACCCACGCGGAAGGCTGATCGGTAGCGGCGTGCGGCATTGCGTTGCTTTGGCACTCCGGGCAAGCGAGTGCTACTTTAATCGTAAAGGAAGCGTGCCTATCTTATGAATTCGCTCCCTCTCGTTTCCAGAACGCCGCGCGCCGCATGATCCGCTTCTCGCTCCGCTGCCAGAAAGGCCACGAATTCGAGGCCTGGTTCCGCAATGGCGATACCTACGATCGCCAGGCGAAGCGGGGCGACGTGCGCTGCCCGGATTGCGGCTCGGCCAAGGTGTCGAAGGCGATCATGGCGCCGGCCATCGCCAAGGGCGGCCGGAGCAAAGCGCCCGTCGAAGCGCCGGCCGCGGAAACGCCCGCGCCCGCCGAGGCCAAGCCCGCGCCCGACGCGGGCGAGGTGCACGTCGCCGGCAAGTTGCGCGAGGCGCTGCGCGAGATGCGCCAGTTCATCGAGAAGAACGCCGAATATGTCGGCCCGCGCTTCGCCGCCGAGGCGCGCAAGATGCACAAGGGCGAGGCCGACGAGCGCAGCATCTACGGCGAGGCCTCCGATGCCGAGGCCGAAGAACTCAAGGACGAAGGCATCGAGTTCGGGCGCATCCCCTGGCCGAAATACAGGCACGACAGCTAGTTCGATCCGTCATGCTGAGCGCCGCCCGCTTGGGCGGCAGCGAAGCATCTCTCGGCAGAATGGCACCGCGCCGGCGCCCAGGCTGCTCGACCAAGCCCCCTGCATAGAGATGCTTCGCGCCCCAAGCGGGGCGCTCAGCATGATGGGATGGACCTCCCCGCTCCTGCGGGTCGAAAGTGAGTTTGCAAGAACCACTCGATCCAAGAAGGGAGAGGTCCATGACGGAGATTAAACTGTTGGCGATCGATCTGGCAAAGCGGGTGTTCCAGT
>JAEULD010000103.1 GCA_016792765.1 Candidatus Odyssella sp. | reverse complement strand
AGCAAAATCGCGAAGGTCACGAGGTCGAACGCGGTGCTGATGAGGCCGAACACCACCATGAAGCGCCGGACTTCGGCGATCCGCCACCCTTCGGCCTCGGCCGTGCGCGAGGCATCGACGTTGTCGGTCGAGATCGCAATCGAGGGAAGGTCGGAGAGAAAATTGTTGAGCAGGATCTGCTTGGCCGCGAGCGGCAGGAACGGGAGCAGCGGCGCCGCCAGCGCCATGCTCAGCATGTTGCCGAAATTCGCGCTGGTCGTGATCGATATGTACTTCAGCGTGTTCGCGAAGGTCCGGCGCCCGCCGACGACGCCCTGGCGCAGGATGTGGAGATCGGGCTCGAGCAGCACCACGTCGGCGCTCTCGCGCGCGACGTCGACCGCGCGGTCCACCGAGATGCCGACATCGGCCGCATGCAGCGAAGGCGCGTCGTTGATGCCGTCGCCGAGATAGCCGACCGCGTTCCCGCCGCGCTGCAGCGCCCGCACGATCCGCTCCTTCTGCTGCGGGTCGACTTCGGCGAAGACGGCCGTGCGCGGCGCGGCGCTTGCGAGCGCCTCGTCGGCCAGCGCGGCGACCTCTTCGCCGGTCAGGATCGCGCCCCGATCGAGGCCGATCGTTTCGGCCACGTGCGCCGTCACGTAGCGGTTGTCGCCGCTCACGATCTTGACGGCGATGCCGAGCGCCGCGAGATCGCGCACGGCGGCCACCGCCGCGGGCTTGGGCGGATCGAAGAACAGCAGGAATCCCGCCAGCGCCATGCCGTGCTCGTCGTCTCGGCCGTAGCGCTCTTTCGCCGGCACGCGCTTGACGGCGAGCGCGAGCACGCGGAAGCCCTCGGCGCTCTTGCGGCGGTAGAAAGCATCCAGCGCGCGGCGCGTCTCGTCGCCGAGCGGCGCCGGCGATCCGTCGCGCATCGCGCCCGTGCATGAGGCCAGCACGCTGTCGTAGGCGCCCTTGGTCACGATCCAGTGGGCTCCGTCGCCGCCGCACGCGACGACGATCGTCAGGCGCCGGCGGATGAAGTCGTAGGGTATCTCGTCGATCTTCGCGTAGCCGTCGGTCGAATAGCCGGCGGCCTTGCCCGACGCGACGATCGCCGCATCGAGCGGATTGGCGATGCCGGTTTCGAACGCCGCATTGAGGAAGGCGAGGCGGCGCACCTCGTCCGACGGCCGCTCGTCCGGATCGAGCGCGCCGCTGAGCTCGACGACGCCCGCCGTCAGCGTGCCGGTCTTGTCGGTGCAGAGAACGTTCATGCTGCCGAGATTCTCGATCGCCTCGAGCCGGCGCACGATGACGCCGCGCCGGGCCATGGCGCGCGCGCCGGCCGAGAGCGTGACGCTGACGATCGCCGGCAGCAGCTCGGGCGAGAGCCCCACGGCGAGCGCCACCGCGAACATCAGCGACTCGAAGAACGGGCGGCCCATCAGGTGGTTGACCGCGAGCACGAACAGCACCATCAGGATCATCACGCGGATCAGCAGATAGCCGAACCGCCGCACGCCGCGCTCGAATTCGGTCTCGGGCGCGGGCGCCGCGAGCCGCGCGGCGACGCCGCCGAACGCCGTTCTCCGCCCGGTCTCGAGCACGAGGATGCGCGCCGAGCCGCTGCGCACCGACGTTCCGAGAAAGACGCAGTTCGCGCGTCTGGCCAGCGGCGTTGCGGCCGGCAGGGTCCCCGGCTGCTTTTCGACCGGGAACGACTCGCCGGTCAGGCTCGCCTCGCTGACCAGGAAGTCGCGCGCTTCGAGCACGACGCCGTCCGCCGGGACGAGATCGCCGGCCGCCAGCAGCACGATGTCGCCCGGCACGATGCCGGCGGCCGGGATCGACGCGCGCGCGCCGTCGCGCAGCACGTCGGCCCTGAGCGCGAGCCGGCGGCGCAGCGCGGCCACCGCGGCCGAAGCGCGGTATTCCTGCGCGAAGCCGAGCAGCGTGCTGCCGATCACGATGACGAGGATGATCGAGGCGTCGACCCATTCGCGCAGTGCGAGCGAGACGGCCGCGCCGAACACGAGAATGAGGACCAGCGGGCTCTGGAACTGGCGCAGCAGCAGCCGGCCGGCGTGCGTCTCGCGCTGATCGCGTACGGCGTTCGGGCCGTAGGCCCTGAGGCGCGCAGCCGCCTCGCGCGCCGAAAGGCCGCCCGGCGCGGTTCCGAGATCGCGGAGCAACGCCTCGGGCGCAACGCTCCAGTAGTCCTGCCGCACGGCCGGAGGGTCCATGGCGCTTCGGCCTAGAGCAGCGTTTTCCGCAGCGCCGCCCGAACCGCGGCGGGCCCGAGCGTGTTGAGCAGGTCGGGCTTCTCGAGCCAGCCGCGGCGCGCCGTGAGCACGCCCCACCGGAGATTGGCGAACTCCGCGGCCGCGCGCGCATCGGAGCCGAGCGCCACGCGCACGCCGGCGGCCTTCGCCGCGCGGCATCCGGTATCGGAAAGATCGAGCCGCTCGGGGCGCGCGTTCAGCTCGAGAAAGCAGCCCCGCGCCTTGGCGGCGGCGATGACGCGCGCCAGATCGAACGCGATCGGGCCGCGCTGCGGGAACAGTCGGTTCTGCGGATGCGCGAGAATCGAGAATCGCTTGCCGTCGATCGCGCGCAGCAGGCGCTTCGTCTGCTGCTCGGCCGGAAGCGCGAACCGGTCGACGACGGCGCCGAGCACGAAATCGAGCCCGGCGAGCGCCGCGTCGGGCAGATCGAGGCTGCCATCCTCGCGGATCGCGGCCTCGACGCCCTTCAGCACGAACACGTCCTTCTGCGCGGCGTTGATCCGGTCGATGGCGGCGCCCTGCCGCGCGAGCCCGTCGGGATCGAGGCGGTTGGCCGAGGCGACGCGGCGGCACGGATCGGCGACGCCGATATAGGCGAGGCCGCGCTTCTTCGCCGCCGCGACGAGCGCCTCGAGCGTGTCGCGGCCGTCGCTCGCGTCGGTGCGGCAGTGGAGATCGCCTTTGACGTCGCTGGCCTCGATGAGCTTCGGCAGGCGGCCTTCGCGCGCGGCGCCGATCTCGCCGCGGTCCTCGCGCAGTTCGGGCGGGATGAACGGCAGGCCGACGGCGGCGAAGACCGAGTCCTCGGTTTCGCCGGCCACGCGCTTCGCGCCGCGGAAGACGCCGTATTCGTTGATCTTGAGCTTGTTCTTCACCGCGATCCCGCGCACCGCGATGTTGTGCGCCTTGCTGCCGGTAAAATAGTAGAGCGCGGCGCCGAATTCCTCGCGCGCGACGACGCGGAGATCGACCTGGAGACCGCCCTTCAGGCGAAGCGCGGCGCGCGTGCCGCCTTCGGCGAGCACCGCCTCGGCGCGCTCGTAGGCGACGAAGCGCTCGATGACCGCGGCGCTCTTCGCCGCCGTCGCGAGGATGTCGATGTCGCCGACGGTGTCGCGCCCGCGGCGGAAACTGCCGGCAATTTCGACCCGCCCGACGCCGGGGACTTTCCGCAGATAGGCGGCGAGGGGCTCGGCTTCCGCCGCGGCCTCGGCCAGCGTGAAGCGGCGCGACGGCGCCGCCGCCGGCGCCACGGCCGCCTTCAACGCCGCGACGAGCTTCGGCCCGAAGCCCGCCAGCGTCTCGATCTTCCCGGAATCGACGGCGGCCATTAGCGCGGCCAGATCGCCGACGCGCAGTTTCTTGTGCAGCAGGGCCACGCGCTTCGGGCCGAGGCCGGGCACGCGCAGCAGATCGATCAGCCCGGGTGGAAACTGCTGCCGGAGATCGTCGAGCAGCGCCGTCGTGCCGGTGGTGGCGAGGTCGGCGATCTTGCCGGCGAGATCGTCGCCGATGCCCGGAAAGTCGCCGAGGTCCTTGCCGCGCGCGAGCAGCGCCGCCGCCTCGTCGGGCAGCCCCTGCACGGTGCGCGCGGCATTGCGATAGGCGCGGATGCGGAACGGGTTTTCGCCCTGGATTTCGAGCAGGTCGGCGATGTCTTCGAAGGCCTGCGCGATGCCGGCATTGGCCAGCGGCTGCCCGGCCGGGCGCGCCGCGCGCGGTGTTCTGGGTCGTACAGCGCCGGTTCTCGCCTTCGCCCGGTTCTTC
>JAEULD010000282.1 GCA_016792765.1 Candidatus Odyssella sp. | reverse complement strand
CGGTCTGCGCCGCCACGACGCGCAGCGGCGGCCATTTCGGATTCTCCTGCTCGGGCGTGCAGAGGTCGGCGCCGAGATCGAACAGGTCGTTCTGGATGCGGCCGAGCATCGCATCGGCCTCGGCGTCGCCGCCGAGATGCTGCCGCGCGATGCCGAGGATGCTGTTGCATTCGTCGACGGTGCCGTAGGCCTCGACGCGCGGATCGTGCTTGGCGACGCGCGTGCCGTCGCCGAGCGAGGTTTCGCCCTTGTCGCCGCCGCGCGTGTAGATCTTGTCGAGCTTCACCATGGCGGCGCGCGCCTAGCTCTTCAGCGAGAGCCAGTAGAGGAACAGCAGCGCGATGGCCGCGAACTGGAAGCCGACGCGCGCGCGCATCAGCTTGTTGCCGTATTTGGCGTTGAAGGCGCTGCCCGACATGCCGATGACGCCGGTCAGCAGCGAGGCGAGCGCGCCGAGCCCGCAGACGATGGCGGCGATGAGGAGGAAGGTGGACATGGGCGGAGATTAAGGCCGCCGCCGCGGCCTGCCTAGCCGCTGTGGCAATTCGGCCGGCGGCGACGGGCGCAGCGAGGCCGGGAGGAATAAGGATTGGCGCGCGGCGCGCGAAAAGTTTACTCCCCGCCTCCCCGCCTCCCTGCAAACTGCCATGGCCGCCCGCAACGGCCCACCGCTCGAAATCCGGATTCACGCAGCATGCGCCGCACCGCACTTCTCGCCGCGACCGCCGCCCTCGCCGTGCCGCCCGCCGCACACGCGCAAGACATCGTGCTCGTGCAGCACGTGACCAACGTGACCCTCGCGCGCGCCGGCGGCGCGATCCTGGTGACAGCCGGCGGCACGGTGCCGATCGCCGGCTTCACGAACCCGCTGATGCGCCCCCGGCCCGACCTCGTGAAGGTGGAGGGCGGCTACGTGCTCGATTTCGTGGCGACGCCACCGCCGCGCGGCACCATCGTGGCGCAGGTGGAGACGCGCATCGTCGTCACGTTCCGCATCGAGCCCGAGGAAGCCGAAAAGCTCCGCTTCGTACAGGTACGCGCCGCCCTCGCCAGCCGCACCGTGCAAGTGCCGGCGAAGTAAGACAGGGGAACGGGAGCCGGGGAGCCGGGGAGAAGAAAAGGGGAAGGTTCACCACCAAGACACGAAGGCACCAAGAAGAAAAAGGAATGCGCGTCAAGAGGCGCGCGTAGAACACTTTTCTTCGCGCCGCGCTTGCGGCGCGATTCTTGCCCTTGGCGTCTTGGTGTCTTGGTGTCTTGGTGGTGGACCTTGCTTCTCCCCGGCTCCCCCACTCCTGTTCACATTCCTTCTCAGAACCCCGCGAGGCGCGGCAGGAACAGCGAGAGCTGCGGCACCGCCGAGATGACGATCAGCGCCGCGATGTTGATCGCGATGAACGGCAGCGAGGCGCGGATCAGCGCGTTGAGCCCGCATTGCGCGATGCGCTCGGCCGCGAACAGCGAGACGCCGAGCGGCGGCGTGATGAGGCCGATATTGAGGTTGATGATCATCACGACGCCGAAATGCAGCGGATCGATGCCTGCCGCGGCCGCGGCCGGCGCCAGGATCGGCGCGAACAGGATGATCGAGGTGGTGGGATCGACGAACATGCCGAGCACGAGGAACAGCAGGTTCGCGAGCAGCATCGTGCCGGCCGGGCCGAGATCCATCGCCTTCACGAGATCGGCGAGGCGGCCGGTGGCGTTCTCGAAGCCGAGCACCCAGGCGAGCGCGGCGCCGGCGCCGACGATGATCAGAAGCTGCCCCGAGAACGTGACCGACTGGCCGAGGATCGGCGCGAGCTGGCGGAGCCGCAGCGCGCGGTAGACGACGATCGCCAGCACGAACGCGTAGAGGACCGCGCTGCCCGCCGCCTCGGTGGGCGTCATGACGCCGGCGAGGATGCCGCCCAGGATGATGAACGGCATCCCGATCGAAGGCAGCGCGCGCAGGAAACCCTTCCCGAGCGAAGCCGGCGCGCCCTCGGGCGCGATGTACTTGATCTTGAAGCGGCCCGAAGCCCAGGCGATGTAGGCCATCTGCGCCGCGCCGAGCACGAGGCCCGGGATCACGGCCGCCGCGAACATGCCGCCGATCGAGACGTTGGTCGCCGAGCCGTAGATGATGATCGGCAGCGAGGGTGGGATCGTGGGGCCGATGATCGAGCCCGAGGCGATCACCGCCGCGGCGAAGGCCGGCGTGTAGCCGGCGCGCACCATCGCCGGAATGAAGATGCGCCCCAGCGCCGCGATCTCGCCGAGCGCCACGCCGGTGATGCCCGAATAGAGAATGCAGGTGGCGACGGCGACCTGCGCGATGCCGCCCTTCACCCAGCGGAACGCGGCGTCGGCGAAATCGACGATGCGCCTGGCGAGCCCGCCCTCGCTGAAGATCTCGCCGGCGAGCAGGAACAGCGGGATCGCGACGAGGATGAAGACGTCGATGCCGTTGTAGATCTTCTCCGGCATCACCGGCAGCAGCGCCCACTGGCCGCTCACCGCGATGTAGCCCACCACGGAAGCGAGCATCGACCACGCCACCGGCATGCCCGAGATCAGCAGGAAGACGAAGAGGACGAGGAAGAAGGCGAGCGCGACGCTCATGGGCGCGGCTCGCGCCGCCTGACGATCTCCTCGACCAGGAACAGCGCCGCCAAAACGAAGCACGCCGGCACCAGCCACATGACATAGGACAGGCGCATCTGCAGCGAGACGCTGCGCTGCGCGTGGTTGAACTCCACCGCCTCGATGCCGAGCCAGACCAGCAGCGCGAACAGGGCGAGCGCCGCGAGGTCGAGCAGCAGATACCAAAAGCGCCGAAGGCGATCCGGCAGCAGATCGGCCAGGAACTCGACGCGGATGTGGCGCCGCCCGCGCACCGAGGCCGCGGCGCCGAGGAACACGGCCACGAGCAGGAAGAGGCGGATCACCTCTTCGCTCCAGAAGGGCGCCACGTGGAACACGTAGCGCAGCAGCACCAGCGCCACGACCGCCACCGCGAGGCCCGCCATCGCGACGGCGCCGACGAAGACGGCGCCGCGCTCGAGGATGTCGAGCAGCCTACGCACGGCCTTTCACGCGTAGGGGCGCGCTGCGCGCGCCCTCGCGCCGCAGGTAGAGCGCCGAGCGCCGAGGCGATGCGGCAATGCCGCATCCCGCGCGTCGGATGGATCGCACGCGGAGGCAGGGCGCGCGCAGCGCGCCCCTACGCGGCCGAGATCGCGCGGCACTACTGCGCCGCCTTCACCGCCGCGAGCGCGTCCTCGAGCACCTTGGGCGCGCTGATCTGGGTCAGCAGCCAGTCGCGCACGGCGGGCTGCATCTTGGCGCGCATCTCTTCCTTGGCCGCGGCCGTCATCTCGATCACGGTGACGCCGTTCTGCTTGACGAAGGCCAGCGCCTCGCCCTCGATCTTGCGCGAGGTTTCGCGGTTGTAGGCGATCGCCTTCTTGGCCGCGTCGTCGACGATCTTCTTGTGCGCCGGCGAGAGCTTTTCGTAGAACGCGTCGTTGATGCCCATCGGGCCGAACGAATAGGAGTGGCCCGAGAGCGTCAGGAACTTCTGCACCTCGTAGAGCTTCACGAGGCGGAACACGCTCACCGAATTGTCCTGCGCGTCGACGACGCCGGTCTTGAGCGAGGTGTAGAGCTCGTTGAACGGAATCGCCGAGGCGATGCCGCCCGCGGCTTCCACCGGCTTGGCGTTGGCCGGGCCGAGCGCCCGCACCTTGAGGCCGCCGAAATCGGCGACCGTGCGGATCGGCTTGTTGGAGCTGAAATGGCGGAAGCCGCCCGCCTCCCACCAGCCGAGCACGCGGATGCCGGTTTTCTTGCGGATGTCTTCGGCCATCGCCGTGCCGGCCGGGCCGTCGAACACCTTCCACGCGGCCTGCTCGGTGGGGAACATGTAAGGCAGCGAGAACACCTGGATGTCGGGATGGATCGCGGCGTAATTGCCGTCCGACGCGTCGGACATCTGGATGATGCCGCGGCGCATCTGGTTCATGCGGTCGTTCGGGTTCCCGAGCGAGCCGCCATAGGCGAGATCGACCTTGAGCTCGCCCTTGCTCGCCGCCTCCACCTCGCGGCCGAAGGTCTCGTACATGCCGTTGACGTGGTCGAAGCCGGGCAGGCCCTTGGGCAGCGCCAGGCCCACCTTGATCGTGGTCTGCGCCTGGGCGGCGCCGGCGAAGACGAGCGCGCCGGCGAAGGCCGTCAGCGCGAGAACGCGGCGGAACGACGTCATGAACCCCTCCCTCTCCCGCCCGCGGGGCGCGAGCGGCCAATACGAAGGGCGACACTACCCTTTCTTGTCGTCCCCGCGAAAGCGGGGACCCACACGGCGCCTCCGCGAAAATGCCTCTTGCGACCTGCGTCCATCGCCGGAAGCATGGGTCCCCGCTTTCGCGGGGACGACAGGGAGAAAAAAGCGAGCGGCAATGAACAATCCGGACCAGGACCTCTGCTACACCGTCACCGCGCTGGTGGCGGCGCCGGCGCGCACGGCGTTCGACTATCTCGCGGACGGCGAAAAGGTGGGCGATTGGGCGCTGGGCGCGCTCGCGGCCAAGCGCGTCGGCGACAGCGACCTGTTCGTGAGCC
>JAEULD010000277.1 GCA_016792765.1 Candidatus Odyssella sp. | reverse complement strand
TCCGCCAGCAACTTGCGGTCGAAGGCCGCCGAGCGCAGGCGCGACCACAGCCCTCCCGATGGCGGGGCCGCCGGGGTGACGATGCCTTCGAGGACGCGCTCCGCATCCTGCGGCAGCGGAACGACTCGCACGGCGAGCACTGTGTAATTCCTTCCGGGGGTCTGCCCCGGAAAAATCGCGCAAAATCCTTAGGGATCGGTAAGCGCCGGGCGCGCGCGTCAAAGTGTGACCAGATCGGCGTGCGCGAACCCCTTGGTATAGTCGAGGACCGAAATAACCTTCGGCGTCAGGCGGAAGATTCGGATCTGGCGCATGTCCGGGGCGGGCATCGCCATGTATTCCGGATACTTCTTCTTCAGCATGACGATGAACTTTTCCACCTCGGCCGGATCGTGCACCGGCGTCGCCAGCGCCGCCATCGACAGGCCGGCGATCGCCATCGGGTCGTCGGTGTCGCGGTCGATGGTCAGCGAAACCCGCGGGTCGCGCGCCAGGTTGTGCGCCTTCTGGCTCTCGGCGCCGCAGAGGAAGTAGAGCGTGAGGCCCTCGCTCGCATAGCCGACCGTGGTGGCCTGCGGCCAGCCGTCGGGGCGCAGCGTCGCCAGCGACAGGATGCGGTGCCGATCGAGGATTTCGAGGATCTTGCGCTTCAAGGCGTCGTTCATCGCCGCGGCCTCCGACAGAGCGGTCTCGCGAGGTCGATAGGCCGGCGCGCCCGGCCGGTCATTGCGGCAGGTCAAGCGGCCGGCCGCGGCGCGCCCTCGTGACTCTTTGCCCCTTTGCCGGATATGAGAGGCGCTGTCATTCTCGGCCGGCCGGCCGGGCTTTCGCCCCCGCGCCGGCAGCGGGCAACGAAAAACTCGGGAGAAACGCGATGACGGGCAACGTCTATCCGGTACCGGAAAATTGGCACGGCAAGGCCTGGATCGACGCCAAGACATACGCCGCGATGTATGCGCGCTCGGTGAAAGACCCGAACGGCTTCTGGGCCGAGCAGGCCAAACGCATCGACTGGATCAGCCCGCCCACGAAGATCAAGAACACCAGCTACGATCCGCACAACGTCTCGATCAAGTGGTACGAAGACGGGGTGCTCAACGCCTCGCTGAACTGCCTCGACCGGCATCTCCAGAAGCGCGGCGATCAGACGGCGATCCTGTGGGAGGGCGACGATCCCAAGGACAGCCGCAAGGTTTCCTACAAGGAGCTGCACGAGACGGTCTGCCGCCTCGCCAACGCGATGAAGTCGCTCGGCGTGAAGAAGGGCGACCGCGTCACGATCTACATGCCGATGGTGCCCGAGGCCGCGGCCGCGATGCTCGCCTGCGCCCGCATCGGCGCGGTCCACTCGGTCGTGTTCGGCGGCTTCTCGCCCGATTCGCTGGTCGGCCGCATCCAGGACTGCGATTCGAATCTCGTCATCACCGCCGACGAGGGCCTGCGCGGCGGGCGCAAGGTGCCGCTCAAGGCGAACGCCGACGAGGCGCTCAAGAAATGCCCCACGGTCAAGCACTGCATCGTGCTGAAGCGCACGGGCGGCAAGATCGGCTGGGTCGACGGCCGCGATCTCTGGTGGCACGACCTGCTCGCGAAGCAGTCGCCCGCCTGCAAGGCCGAGCCGATGGGCGCGGAGGATCCGCTGTTCATCCTCTACACCTCCGGCTCCACCGGCAAGCCCAAGGGCGTTCTGCACACGACCGGCGGCTACATGGTCTACACCTCGCTCACGCACCAGGCGGTGTTCGACTATCGCGAGGGCGAAATCTACTGGTGCACGGCGGATGTCGGCTGGGTCACGGGCCACAGCTACATCGTCTACGGCCCGCTCGCGAACGGCGCCGTCTCGCTGATGTTCGAGGGCGTGCCGAACTATCCGAGCCCGTCGCGCTTCTGGGAGGTGTGCGACAAGCACAAGGTCAACATCTTCTACACCGCGCCCACCGCCATCCGCGCGCTGATGCGCGACGGCGAAGGCCCGGTGAAGAAGACGAGCCGCGCCTCGCTGCGCCTGCTCGGCTCGGTCGGCGAGCCGATCAATCCCGAGGCGTGGGAGTGGTATCACCGCGTCGTCGGCGATCGCCGCTGCCCGATCGTCGACACGTGGTGGCAGACCGAGACCGGCGGCATCCTGATCTCGCCGCTGCCCGGCGCCACGGATCTGAAACCCGGCTCGGCCACGAAGCCGCTGCCGGGCGTGCAGCCCGTCATCGTCGACGGCAACGGCAAGGTGCTCGAGGGCGCCTGCGAGGGCAATCTCTGCATCGCCGACAGCTGGCCGGGCCAGATGCGCACCGTGTTTCGCGATCACGAGCGCTTCGTGCAGACCTACTTCAGCACCTACAAGGGCTACTACTTCACCGGCGACGGCTGCCGGCGCGATGCCGACGGCTATTACTGGATCACCGGCCGCGTCGACGACGTAATCAACGTCGCCGGCCACCGGCTCGGCACCGCCGAGGTGGAAAGCGCGCTGGTCGCGCATCCCAAGGTCGCCGAATCGGCCGTCGTCGGCTTCCCGCACGACATCAAGGGCCAGGGCATCTACGCCTACGTCACGCTCAAGGCCGGCATCGATCCCACCGAAGATCTGCGCAAGGAGCTCGTGCAGTGGGTGCGGAAAGAGATCGGCCCGATCGCGACCCCGGACGCGATCCAGTGGGCGCCGGGCCTGCCCAAGACCCGCTCGGGCAAGATCATGCGCCGCATTTTGCGCAAGATCGCGGAGAATGATTTCTCCAATCTCGGCGACACGTCCACCTTGGCCGACCCGGCCGTGGTCGACGATCTCGTGAAGCATCGGGGCAAGTAGCCTCGTATAGAATGCGGTCGGCCCGTGCGCGGCGAAGGTCGCTTCGCCGCCGGGGACGATCGAAGGGGAGTTCCGCGTGCCCGCAAGCCAGCCCGATTCCAACCGAACCGTCGCGTCCGCCTTCCGCACATCGCTCGGGATGAGGGTGTGGGGCGGGATCGCGGCGCTCGGCCTCGCCGTCGCGCTCGCCGCGCCCGCCTCGGCGCAGGCGCGCAAGAGCTACAACTTTCTCGATCTGCCGTGGGGCGCCGACATGGCCACGGCGCGCGCGAAGCTCGACAAGGCGGGCTTCCGTGTCGCGAAGCCGCCGGTCGAAGGGCATCAGGAAGAGTTCGTCGTCAACGGCCTCCACGCGGCGATCGGCGCGGTCGACCGCGGCAAGCGCCTCGTCGCCGCCGGCAAGCTCGCCGGGCAGCCGGTCCAGGTCGATCTCGCCTTCGACAAGGACGAGCGTCTCAATCACGTGATCATCACGTCGAAATACTGGGACGGCACGATCCCGGGCGCGAAGACGATGGTCGATCTCTCGACGCGCGTCGTCATGCTGTACGAAGAGCGCTACGGCCCGGCGATCAAGCGCAAGGAAGACGGCTGGGTGGATACCGCGCTGTGGCCGCGCGCGGCCGACGGCAGCCTGCTCGCCGTCTACGTGCGCGGCGTCGAAGGGTTCATGTTCAGCCCGTCCTACAAGACGGCGCTGCGCGTCGATTTCGTCGGCGGCAAGATCGCCGAGGCCAGCAGGATCGAGATGCCGCCCGAGGCGGAAAAGGAACCGCCCAAGCCGAAGCCGCTGACCAAGAACGAGCTCCGGCGCGAGTACGAGAAGAATCCGTCCGAATTCATCCCGCCGCCGCCGCGGCGGTAAACATCGTCGATTATGGTAACGCTTGCGAAATCAAAGTCTTGTCGCGAAACCGGCAGGGTCGTGGTATAAGCGGGCACAATCAGCGGCACCGGGGACCGGGCAGGGAGAGGCTGGGGACAGCGCGCTCCGTCCGCCTTTCGAGTATCGCAACGATTTCAGGGGAGAATACCGGCGGCCCGCGGTTGAAGGGCAGATGGCCCGCAACCGCATCGGCTCGCCTTTGTCGCGTTTGAACATGTCCACTTGGGGGCACGAAATGGGTTTGAAGGAGCAAGGGTTGCGCGCGCTGGCCGGCGTGCGCGGAGCGATGGCTGCGGCGCTCGGCGCGGCGGTCATGATGATCGGCACGTCCGCGATGGCTCAGCAGCAGGTCGCGAGCTACACGTTCAAGGGCCTCAAATGGGGCATGGGATCGGCGGACGCGCAGAGGGCGCTGGCCGCGGCCGGCTACAAGGTCACCGGCCAGGCGATGGGCAAGCGCAAGGAGTTCGCCATCGACCGCCTGCACGCGGTCAATGCCGTCATCGATCGCGGCAAGCGCGTGATCGCGGTCGGCAGCTACGAAGGCTATCCCGTCACGGTCGAGATGGCGTTCGGCAAGAACGATCAGCTCAACCACGTCTACATCATGTCGGCCTACTGGAACCGCACGATTCCCGGCGCGCGCCAGATCATCGCGCAGGCCGAGAAGACGGTGGCGGCGCTCGAGAAGCAGTACGGCCCGGCCAAGAAGCGCATCGACGACCGCTGGCCCGACACGGCCTATTGGGGCAATGCGGCCGACGGCAGCACGCTTTCGGTGCACGTCCGCGGCATCAACGGGTTCATGTTCAGCCCGAGCTATCAGACCGCGATGCGGATCGATTTCGCGAATCCGCGGTTCAACAACGGCGCGGTCGCCGGCGTGAAGATGGACCTCAACTCCACCGGCTGGAGCGACGGGCCGATAGCGCCGGTCGGCCCGGCCTATGCGCCGGCCGCGACGACGGGGCGGCCGAGCGTCAGCGTCGATCAAAGCTCGCAGCGCTGAGCGCGTTCGCGCGAATTGGAAAGGGCGGCTCTCGGGCCGCCCTTTTCGTTTGGGCTCATTCTCCGCACCACGACGCGCGGCGGCCGCCGTCGTAGGCGCGCGCCAGTTTCTCGGCGAGCAGAATTTCGCCGACGTCGCGGCCGTCTTCGGTCAGCACGCGCGCCACGACGCGCCCGGCGAACTTGCCGTAGCGCACGTCGGCCAGCAGCAGCCGATGGCCGGTCAGCAGCGCGGAGAGGCGCGCCTTCGCGCGCTCGGCCAGCGCGATCTCTTGGGCGCAGCGTCCGCGCAGCTCCGGCGCGTCGATGCCGGCCAGGCGCACGCGCGCCTCGACATAGTGATCGGGCCAGATGCGCGCGAGCACCTCCACCGTGTCGCCGTCGATCACGCGCACGAGGTGCGCGCGCACCGGGCCGGCGATGGCGCTGCGCGATTCCGCCTGGGCGGCGTTGGCGGCGAGCAGCGCGGCCGCAGCGGCGGCAAGATGGGGCAAGCGGCGCGTGCAGCGGCCAAGGTACATCGTCCCATTCTATGGGCGTATTGAGAACAAAACAAGAATATCAACGGTGGTTTGCCGCGCGCTCCGGCACAACCGTGCCGCGCCGCGGGTTCAGAAGTCGACGCAGCGTCCGTCTTTTTCCCAGTCCCCGTAGCGGGTGGGCTCGGGGCCCTTGCGCCCGCCGATCTCGGGGGTCGCGGCGTCGCCGTTGTCCTTGGGCGCGTCCGCGCCGGCCGACGGGGGCGTCTTGGCGGGCGGTGCTGCGGTGTCGGGTTTGGAGGCCATCGAGCGGATATAGGCCCGCCGCCGGGCCGCCGCAATCGATCGCGCCGCACGGCGCCGTCCTTGACGGTGGGGTCGCGGTCTCTATCTATGCGGGGCGCGTTCCGCGCCGGAATACGGGAGCCATGAGCTACTTCAAGACCGCGCTGCTGCTCGGCGTTCTCACCGCGATCTTCGTCGCCGTCGGCTATCTGCTCGGCGGGCAGATGGGCATGCTGATCGCGTTCGGCGTCGCGCTGGCGATGAACCTCTTCGCCTATTGGAACGCCGACAAGATGGTCCTGCGCATGTACAACGCGCAGGAGGTCGACCGGCGCAGCGCGCCCGAGTTCTACGGCATCGTCGAAGACCTCGCGAACCGCGCGCAGCTTCCGATGCCGCGCGTCTACGTCATCGACGAGGCGCAGCCCAACGCGTTCGCGACCGGGCGCGATCCGAACCACGCCGCCGTCGCCGCCACCACCGGCCTGCTCAACATGTGCTCGCGCGAGGAGATCGCCGGCGTGATGGCGCACGAGCTCGCCCACGTGAAGAACCGCGACATGCTGATCATGACGATCACCGCGGTCATCGCCGGCGCGATCGGCATGATCGCGCAGTTCGGCATGCTCTTCGGCAGCTCCTCGCGCGACAACAACAACAACGGCAATCCGCTCGGCGCGGTCGGTGCGATCCTGCTGATGATCCTCGCGCCGCTGATCGCCATGATCGTGCAGATGGCCGTCTCGCGCACGCGCGAATACGCGGCCGACCGCGAAGGCGCCGCCATCTGCGGCCAGCCGCTGTGGCTCGCCTCGGCGCTCGCGAAACTGCAGAACGCCGCGCACCAGATTCCGAACCAGCAGGCCGAGGCCAAGCCGGCCACGGCGCACCTGTTCATCGTCAATCCGCTCTCGGGCAAGGGCATGGACAATCTCTTCTCCACCCATCCGCGCATGGAGAACCGCATCGCCGCGCTCGAGGAGATGGCGTCCGAGATGGGCGGCCGGGGCCCCGCGCCGCGCGCGCCGGCCGACCGCCCGGCGCCGCGCGCTTCGGGCCGCGGCAGCGTGCCGAGTTCGGCCCCGCCGCGCCGCAGCCGCGGGCCGTGGAGCTGATCGCGCTGACCGCCGCGCCGCAGCCCGCCGCATCCTCGCCGCCTCCGGAGGCCGCCGCGCGCCGCGCCGCGCTGGCGGTGCTCGACGACGTGCTGGGCCGCAATGCGCCGCTCGACGAAAGCCTCGCCGCCCGTCTCGGCGCCCGCCTCGAAGCGCGCGACCGCGCGTTCGCGCGCCATCTCGCCGCCACCACGCTGCGCCGCCGTGGCCAGATCGATTCGCTGATCGCGGCCTTCGTCGCGCGCCCCTTGCCGAAGGAAGCGCACACCGCGCGCAACATCCTGCGCCTCGGCGCCGCCCAGCTCGCCTTCCTCGACACGCCGCCGCACGCCGCGGTGAACGAAACCGTGGCGCTCGCCGGCGCGCGCGGCGCCGAGCGCTACCGGGGCCTCGTCAATGCCGTGCTGCGCCGCCTCGCCGCCGAAGGAAAGGCGCGCGTGGCCGTTCAGGACGCGGCGAAGCTCGACACCCCCGAATGGCTCTGGAATTCGTGGCGCGCGGCTTACGGCGAAGGCACGGCCCGGCGCATCGCCGAGGCGCATTTGGCGGAACCGCCGCTCGATTTCAGCGTGAGCGGCGACCCCGGCGCGTGGGCCGCGCGCCTCGATGCGGCGCTGCTGCCGACCGGCTCGCTGCGCCGGAGCACCGGCGGCCTCGTTACGGACTTCCCCGGCTACGCCGAGGGCGGCTGGTGGATCCAGGATGCCGCCGCGGCCCTGCCGGCGCGGCTGCTCGGCGACGTGCGCGGCCGGCACGCGATCGATCTTTGCGCCGCGCCGGGCGGCAAGACCGCGCAGCTCGCCGCGGCCGGCGCGCGCGTCACGGCGGTCGAGCAATCCCAGCCGCGCCTCGCGCGCCTGCGCGAGAACCTCGCGCGGCTGAAGCTCGCGGCCGATCTCGTCGCCGCCGATGCGGAGCGCTGGCGGCCGGCCGCGCCCGCCGACGCGGTCCTGCTCGATGCGCCGTGCAGCGCCACCGGCACGATCCGCCGCCATCCCGATCTGCCCTGGCGCAAGGCGGCGAAAGACATTCCCGCGCTCGCCGCGGCGCAGCTGCGCCTGCTCGCCGCCGCCGCGGCGATGGTGAAGCCCGGCGGGCGGCTGGTCTACGCCGTCTGCTCGCTGCAGCCCGAGGAAGGCCCCGGCGTCGTCGCGCGCTTCCTCGGCGAGAACACCGCGGTCGTTCCGGAACCCGTAGCGGCGGCCGAAATTCCTGGCGCCGCGGAATTCCTGGCCGCCGACGGCACGCTGCGCACGCTGCCCTGCCATTGGAGCGGGCGCGGCGGCCTCGACGGCTTCTACGTCGCCCGGTTCCGCCGCCGCTGATGGCGTGTGGACAACGCGGGCCTCGTCCCTTTCTCGGCCGCGGCAAAGCTGTTAGCTATGGCCGGAGGGGCTGCAACCGCATGAAGCGCCGGGTCAAGATCGCGCCGTCGATACTGTCCGCCGATTTCGCGCGGCTCGGCGAGGAAGTGCGGGCGCTCGGCGAGGCCGGCGCGGACTACGTCCACATCGACGTCATGGACGGGCACTTCGTGCCGAATCTCACGATCGGTCCGCTGGTCGTGAAGGCGCTGCGCGGCCATTCGAAGCTGCCGTTCGACGTGCACCTGATGATCTCGCCGGTGGATGCCTACGTTCCGGCCTTCGCCGAGGCCGGGGCCGACATCATCACCGTGCACCCCGAGGCGGGGCCGCACGTCCACCGCACGATCCAGCTCATCAAGTCGCTGGGCAAGAAGGCGGGCCTTTCGCTCAATCCCGGCACGCCGGTCGAGGCGGTCGACAATCTCCTGCCCGATCTCGATCTCGTGCTGGTGATGAGCGTCAACCCCGGCTTCGGCGGGCAGTCCTTCATCGCCTCGCAGCTCGAGAAGGTCGCGGCGCTGCGCAGGCGCATCGACGCCCAGAAACGGCCGATCGATCTCGAGGTCGATGGCGGCATCAACGCCGAGACGGCCAAGGCCGCGGTCGCCGCCGGCGCCGACGTGCTCGTGGCCGGAACCGCCACCTTCACCGGCGGCGCCGCGCAATACGCCGGTAACATCGCGCGGCTGCGCGCCGCGTAGCGTCCGATGTCGCGGCAGCGGAGAAGCGGCGCGCCCGAAGCGAAGGCGGCGCGCGCCTCCGCCGGCTTCGCCTACCCGCTGTTCCGCGTCGGCGCCAAGGCGCGCCAGCTCTTGTTCGCGCCGCCCGATCCCTGGCCGCGCGACGCCGAGCTCGGCCGGCGCATGGTCGCGTCGGGCGAATCGCTGGCCTGGGGCGCCGCCGCCGAAACCGGCGAGATGGGCGCGCACCGCTTCGGCTGGCTCGGCGATCTGCGCGCCGCCGGCGGCGATGCGGCGCGCGCCAGGGGCCAGAGCCTGGTCAAGGATTGGATCCGGCGCCACGGCCTCAAGGCTTGGCGCCCGCTCTGGACGCCGCCGCTGCTGGCGGACCGCATCGTCAACTGGATCGCGCATTTCGACTTTTTCGGCCGGCCGGCGCCGCAATCGTGGAAGGGCCCGTTTTTCGCGAGCCTCGCGCTCCAGGCGCGCGCGCTGGCCCGCGCGGCGCCGGGCCTTTCCGCCACCGCGGAGCGCGTGCGCGCGCTGCACGCGCTGGTGGCGTTCGGCGCGGCCGTGCCCGGCGCGCAGGCGCGGCTCGATCGCGCGCTCGCCCTGCTGCGCCCGCTGCTCGAGAACTGGCCGCCGCACGGCATCGTGGCCGAGCGCAATCCCTCCGATCAGCTCGCGGCGCTGCGCGGCCTCGTCGGCATCCGCGCGGTGCTGGTCGCCGCGCATCACGAGCCGCCGCCGGCGCTCGAGGCCGCGATCGCGCGCGCCGGCCGCGCGCTCGCCGCGCTCCGGCACGGCGATGGCGGGCTCGCGCTGTTTCACGGCGGCGTCGAGGAAAGCCCGCGCGTCGTCGCCGCGGCGCTGGCGCTGTCGGGCGCGGCGGCGGCGGAGCCGCATGCGTTCAGCGGCGGCTTCGAGCGCGCCGCGGCCGGCGAAACGCTGCTGCTGCTCGATGCCGGGCCGCCGCCGCCGCGCGGCCACGATCGCTCGGCGCATGCGGGCCTGCTCGCGTTCGAGCTCGGCGCCGGCGCCCAGCGCCTGGTGGTGAACTGCGGCGCCTATTACGGCCGCGACGCCGGCTGGCGCACGGCGGGGCGCATGACGGCCGCGCATTCGACGCTGACGGTCGGCGACCGCAACGCGGCCGAGCTGCGTCCGGACGGCGGCATCCGCCGCGGCCCCGCCGAGATGACGCTCGACCGCCAGGAAGAGCAGGGCGCCGTCTGGATCGCGGCCAGCCACGACGGCTATCTCGGCCGGTTCGGAATCCTCCACCGCCGGCGCCTGTTCTTCGCGGCCGACGGCGCCGATCTGCGCGGCGAAGACCGCATCGCGCCCGCGCCCGGGCGGCGCATTCCGAGAAAGACGCTGGGAACCCCGTTCGCGATCCGCTTCCATCTCCATCCCGGCCTCGCCGTCGGCGACGCCGAACGCGATCCGGACGGGATCGTCGCGGTGCCGTTCGCGAGCGCCGAAAGCGGGCCGTGGCACCTCGTCGCCGGCAGCCGCCTCGCCGCCACGGTCGAGGAAAGCTTCTATCTCGGGCGCGGCGGGCCGCCCAAGCTCACGCGCCAGATCGTCCTCACCGGCACGATCGACGACGAAACGGGCATCGACGCGCGCTGGGCGATCAAGAAAATGAGTTGAGGCATTGCCGCCCCTGCGAGAGGGCCGCGTCCGGCCGGCCGCGGATCAGTCGGCGGCGACGCGGTACAAGTAATACGGCCACGCCGCGATGCCGTCGGGCCGCGCGATGGCCGGCGCCGGCAGCGGCGCGAGCCGCGGCGAATCCATCGGCCGGTCGCCGAGCACGATGCCGCCCGGCGCCATGAATCCCGGCAGCGCCGCCGCGAGGTAGCGGGCGAAGTCCATGTCGCGCGCGGGCTTGCGCGTGCCGATGTCGCAATGGGCGAGCGCGGCCCTGGCGCCGAGCCGCGCGGCGAGCGCGGGCAGCGTCGCCTGAATCTCGCCGAGCACCAGGAACTCCGCCGCCGGGCTCTCCTCGGGCGGCGCGTGGTGCTCGCGGTCGAAGCAATAGATCGCGCGGCCGGGCAGCAGGCGGCGAAGGTGGTCGTAGGTGCGCCCCTTGCCGAGGCCGATCTCGAAGACGGGACCGGGGAGCGCGGCGATGCGGCGCGCGGCCTCGGCGAGAAAGGCGCGCTGCGCGAGCAGGCGCGCGGCCAGGCGCTCGAGCGCGCTGCCCTCGGCCCGGCCGGGCTCGAGCGGGGCGGTCAAGCGTTCTTGGCGGTGAGCTTGCGGTTGGTGGCGTCGAGCCGGCGCGCCAGTTCGCGCATGATCTCCACCGCCATCTGCGGGAATTCCATGATCAGGCGGAAGAACAGGTCCTTGGCGATCACCATCGCCTCGAGCTTGGTCGCGGCCTTCACGGTGGCCGTGCGCGGCACGTCGCAGAGGATCGCGATCTCGCCCACGATGTCGTTGCGCTTCAGCTTCGCGACGGTGAGCGGGCCCTTGGGCGTGTCGACGATGACGTCGGCCTCGCCGACGATGATGACGTAGGCGCTGTCGCCCTGCTCGCCCTGGCGGAACAGCACGTCGCCGTCCTTGAAGGCCATGCGCTCGCTCGTGAACGCGAGCAGCTTGAGCTTCGAGGGCTCGATGTTCGCGAACATCGGAATGTTGCGCAGCAGCTCCACTTCCTCGTTGAGACTCACGATCGCTCTCCTGTCTGCGGTATTATGCCTTGGGCTTGCGGTAGAGGAAATACCGGGACTCGGCGATTCCCGGCGGCAGCGGCAATTTCTGCCACCCGGCGATGACCAGCGGCTGGTCGCTGGCGACGAGCCCCGCCGGAGCCACCGCCTCGGCCAGCAGCGGCGCCACGCGCGCCGACAGCGCGCGGTCGCGCGCCTCGTCGCCGCTGCCGAGGTCGCTGTGCACGAACGCCACGCGCGCGCGGAAGCGCAGCACGGCGCGCGGCAGAGTCTCCAGGATCTCGCCGGCGATCAGGTGATCGGCGTCGGGCATGCTCGCCGCGTTCGCGTTCACCTGCCGCTCGAACACGTAGATCTCGCGCGCCGGAAAGCGCTCGCGCAGATGGTCGTAGCTGCGCCCGTTGCCGAGCCCCAGCTCGAAGACCGGTCCTTCCGGCACGTTGCCGGGGCGCGCGGCGAAGTCGATGCAGGCGCGCTGCGCTTCCATGCGCCGGATGAAGCTGTCGAGGCGCGACACGGCGGCTACTCGGCCGAAAGCAGTTCTTTGAGCGCGGTGTCGGGCCGGTTGAGCTGCTCGAACGTGCCCTGCTCGACGACGCGGCCCGCGCGCATCACCAGCAGGTGGTCGAACTGGCTCGCGAAGCGCGCGCGCGACAGGCCCCAGACGACGCCGCGGCCCTTGAACTCCTTCAGCACGTTCTGGATCACCTTCGCCTGCGAGGCCCCGTCGAGCGCGTTGCCCGCCTCGGCGAGGATCAACGCGTCCGGCCGCTTCAGCATCGCGCGCGCGAGGCCGAGCTTCTGGCGCTGCGCGGCGGACAGCCGCGCGCCGGCCACGCCGACGGAGAAATCGAGGCCGAACAGCATCACGCTCTCGCTCAGCGACAGCTCGTCGAGCGTCACGCGCACGAAGCGCGCGAGCTTCGCCTGCGCCTGCGCCTGTCCGAACGAGACCTTGCCGAACAGCACGTTGTCGAGCAGCGTCGAGGCCTTGTTGTAGGCGTCGGCGTCGAAGAACTCGACCGCGTCCTTGAGCTCCGGCGGCAGCTCGGTGCGGAACAGCTTCCGCGCCTCCAGCACGTGATTCTTGATCGCGGCGGTGACGACGCCCAGGCGGTGCCGCGCCGGGATCACCTTGAACAGCAGCGCGAGCAGCCGGCGGCGGTCTTCGGCGCGATACTCCGCCGGCGGCAGGTTGGCGGTGCGGCCGAGGATCGCCTGGTATTCCGGCAGCTCGTCGGCGGCGATGAAGCTGTATTGCTCGAACAGCTGGTTGCCCGGCGCCAGGCCGACGAACAGCTCCACCATCGTCTCGGCGGTCTGCCGCCCGGCCACGAGCAGCTCGTCGAGCAGGCCCGCCTTCTCGAGCACGCGGGCGACGTAGGGCTGGTCCGCGAGCCGCTCGGGATTGAGGCGCTCGTCCGTCGCCGTGCCGAACAGCAGGTTCTCGCCGAGCGTCGCGTTGTCGTTGAAGCGGTGCTCGTCGAACGGCTCGATCAGCGCGGCCTGGTCCTCGCGCGCCAGCCGCTCGCGCAGCGCCGTCCGCGCCTTCAGGATCTCCGCGGCCAGTTCGGGCTTGGCCTTGGGGTCGATCACGCCGCGCAGGCCGAGCTGATACATGTCGTCGTCCATGTCGACGATCGTCAGGATCTCGAGCGCGCGGCGTTCGAGCGCGGCGAGGTCGGACACGCCGGCGGCCTGGTAGTCGATCCAGTCGGCGCCGGGATCGTCGGGGATGTTGCCGGCGCTCTCGGCCAGCGCGGCGTAGCGTTCGCGCTCGCGCCGGGCCGCGTCGTCGGCGTCGCGCGGCCTCATCGGGCGGTGCTTCAAGCCGTAGAACAGGTTGTCGCGCACCGTCGTCGCGAACAGATAGGGCGACGCGCCCACGAAGGCGATGTTGCGCCCGGTCACCGCTTCCGGCAGGTGCGAGAGGCGGTGGCTGCCGATCTGTATGGAGCCGCCGGTCGGCTCGAGCAGCCGCGCCAGCATCAGGAGCAGCTCTTCCTTGCCGCTGCCGCCGGTGCCCAGCACGGCGGCGTGCCTGTCGAGCGGCAGCGAGAAGTTGACGCCCTCGACCGACTTCACGCGGCCGTCTTCGCTGTAGGTGAGGTTGGCCGCCACCAGCGGCCCGCCCAGCTTGAAATCGGGCGCCGGGTTCTCGTCCTGGATCTTCTCGCCGAGGGCGCCGGGCGGATCGAACTGCTCGACGACCTGCTCGTACTTGATGCGTACGTCTTCCTTCTGCTGGTAGTAGGCGAGCAGCTCCTTCCACGGCGACGACAGGTCCTTGTAGGCCGCGAGCACGGCGACGAGCGCGCCGAGCGTGAGGCCCGAGGGGTCGTTCGTCTCCACCGCCCGGATCACGAAATAGCCGCCGATCGCGTAGAAGAAGAACGGCGTGAGCTGGGCGAGGAAGTTGTTCAGGAACTTGATGAAGAACTTGCGCTTGAAGATGTCGTAGCGGATTTCGTAGATGCGGCCGAGCCGGCGCGCGACGTCGGCGCGCTCGAGGCGCGAGGTGTCGTGCGCGTGCACCTCGGCGATGCCCGAGATCGATTCGCCGATCTTGTCCGAAAGCTGGCGCGCGGTCCGCACGCGCTCCTTGGCGAGCAGGTTGACCTTGGCCTGGAGCTTCGGGATCAGCCAGAACTGCGCCGGATAGAGCGACACGGCGGCCAGGCCGAGCCAGAAATCCTGCACGAAGATGAAGATGAGATAGACCAGCAGCGTGCCGCCCTGATAGGCGGGAATCGACCACGCCTCGCCGATGTAGCCGCCGATCGGGTCGGTCTCGGCGATGACCATCGGAATGATCTCGCCCTGCGAGACCTTTTTGAAGTGCGGCAACGGAAACCGCAGGATCCGCGCGTAGAGCTGAAAGCGCAGCCGGCGCAGCATCAGCTCGCCGAGCCGGCCCGCATAGACGTTGAGATAGTACTTCTGGGCGCCGGAGATCAGGACGAACAGCAGGAACGCGAAGCACAGCGCCAATAGGAACGTGATCCGGTCCATGTCCGAACCGAGAATCCCGCGCGCCCAGCCCGGCTTCTCGCCGAGCGCCTCGTTGACGATGCGCTTCGGCAGCTCCAGCGTCACATACGTGACCGGAAACGACAGCGCCGTCATGAAAATGATGAAAAGCTGCTGCCGGAGGCTGAAGCGCAGGATGAATCGGAAAAGGCTG
This sequence comes from Candidatus Odyssella sp., assembly GCA_016792765.1. Taxonomy (GTDB): domain Bacteria; phylum Pseudomonadota; class Alphaproteobacteria; order Bin65; family Bin65; genus SBBV01. Next base: position 25,063 of record JAEULD010000277.1, on the reverse strand, counting down.
CGTTCCATAAATGTCCCTGCCCGGCCCCGGAGCCGGCCCGCCTGCGCGGCCGCCCCGGGGAGACCCCCGTCCCGGGCGGCGTTGAACCGGCTGCCCGTTTTTGTGAGAATAGACGTTGCGCCGGAGGCTGACGATAGAAATTCCCTGCCACCGAAAGGGCAGCCGGGGGCGGCGCGCAAAGGGGCGAACAGGCGCGCGGACCAGCGCGCGGCTTGGGGAGCGGTGAGACGATGAGCCGGATCTGGGTTGGTGCCGCGGGCGCAGCCGCGGCGGGGAGGGCATTGCGCGCGCCGGACACCGGCTCGGGCAGCCATCTGCGCGTCGGCGGCGGCTCCTCGCGCATCCTCATTTACAGCCATGACACGTTCGGCCTCGGCCACCTGCGCCGCTGCCGCGAGATCGCGCACGACCTCGTCGACCGCGACGACGAGCTCTCGGTGCTCATCCTCTCGGGCTCGCCGATCATCGGCAGCTTCGATTTCCGCAGCCGGGTCGATTTCGTGCGCGTGCCGGGCGTCATCAAGCTGCGCAACGGCGAATACACCTCGCTCAATCTCAAGATCGCGCTCGAGCAGACGCTGGCGATCCGCGCCTCGATCATCCGCCACACCGCCGAGATCTTCGAGCCCGACCTGTTCATCGTCGACAAGGAGCCGCTCGGATTGCGCGGCGAGATCGCCGACACGCTGCACATGCTGAAGCGCCACGGCGTGCCGCTGGTGCTCGGCCTGCGCGACGTGATGGACGAGCCCGAGCTGCTGGCGCCGGAATGGGAGCGCAAGAACGTCGTCCCGGCGCTCACCGATCTCTACAACGAGATCTGGGTTTACGGCCTGCCGCAGTTCTGCGATCCGCTGGAGGGCATCGACCTGCCCGCCTCGGTGCGCCGCAAGATGATCTACACCGGCTATCTGCGCCGCGGCCTGCCCTCGAAAGTGCCGCCGATCCCGGACCTCAAGTTCGACGAAGAGCCGTTCCTGCTGGTGACGCCGGGCGGCGGCGGCGACGGCGAGGCGCTGGTCGATTGGGTGCTGCGCGCCTACGAGGCGGAGCGGAACCTGCCCTGGCCGGCGATCATCGTGCTCGGCCCGTTCATGCCGCCCGAGCTGCAGGCCGAGTTCATGCAGCGCGCCGAGCGCATCGAGCGCGTCGAGGCGATCACCTTCTCGCCGCACATGGAAAGCCTGATGGCGCGCGCCGCCGGCGTCGTCGCGATGGGCGGATACAACACGTTCTGCGAGATACTGTCGTTCGACAAGCGCGCGATCATCGTGCCGCGCACGAAGCCGCGGCGCGAGCAGCTCATCCGCGCGCAGCGCGCGCAGGAAATGGGCCTGTTGAGCGTGCTGGTCGACGACGACAAGCGCGACGCCAAGACGATGGCGACGGCGCTGCGCCATCTGCCGCAGCAGCAGGCGCCGGGCACCGTCGTCGTGCCTGGCCTGCTCGACGGGCTGCCGAACGTCGCGCGCCTCGTGCGCAAGGCGCTGGCGGAGACGTCGCCGCGGCCGATGAGCGTGGCCACGCGCTACCGCGCCTGACCGTTTGGTGCTAAGCCCCGGCCATGGCGGCCGCACCCGTCGCTTTCGTCCTCAAAGGCTATCCGCGCCTCTCCGAAACCTTCATCGCCCAGGAAATCCGCTCCCTGGAGCGGCGGGGGCTGGATATCCGCCTCTATTCGATGCGCCGCCCCACCGATGCCAAGCGCCATCCGGTGCATGACGAGATCCGCGCGCCGGTCGTCTACCTGCCCGAATATCTCTACCGGGAGCCCGGCCGCGTGTTCCGGAGCTGGCGCACGGCGCGGCGGCTGCCGGGCTACGCCGACGCCCGGCGTGCGTGGCGGCGCGATCTCGCGCGCGATCGCACGCCGAACCGCGTCCGCCGCTTCGGCCAGGCCTGCGTGCTGGCGGCGGAGCTGCCGGCCGAGGTCCGCCGCATCCACGCGCATTTCCTGCACACGCCGGCCAGCGTCGCGCGCTACGCGGCGCTGATGCGCGGCCTGCCGTGGAGCGTCTCGGCGCACGCCAAGGACATCTGGACGACGCCCGACTGGGAGCTGGCCGAAAAGCTCGCCGGCGCCGATTGGGCCGTCACCTGCACGCGCGCGGGCCACGCCAAGCTCGCCGCGCTCGCGCCGGCCGCGGATCGCGTGGCGCTGTCCTACCACGGGCTCGACCTCGCCCGCTTTCCGGCGCCGGCGGCCGCGCGCGCCGCGCGCGACGGCGCCGATGCGGCGGCGCCGGTGCTGATTCTCTCGGTCGGCCGCGCGGTGCCGAAAAAAGGCTACGAGACGCTGCTCGCGGCGCTGGCCCGCCTGCCGCAAGCGCTCGCCTGGCGCTTCGAGCACATCGGCGGCGGCCCCGATCTGGCGAAGCTCGAGGCCGAGGCCCAGCGCCTCGGCATCGCCGCGCGCATCGCGTGGCGCGGCGCGCAGGCGCAGGAGGCGGTGCTCGAGGCCTATCGCCGCGCCGACGTGTTCGCGCTCGCCAGCCGCGTCGCCGACGACGGCGACCGCGACGGCCTGCCCAACGTGCTGATGGAAGCGCAGAGCCAGGCGCTGGCCTGCGTGGCCACGAACGTCTCGGCGATCCCCGAGCTGATCGCCGACGGCGAGACCGGCCTGCTCGTGCCGCCCGACGATGCGGCGGCGCTGGCCGCGGCGCTGGAGCGCGCGATCCGCGACCCCGGCTTGCGCGCGCGCCTCGGCGCCGCCGGCCGGGCGCGGATCGCCGCGTCGTTCGACCACGCGCACGCCATCGGCGATCTCGCGCGCCGGTTCGGGCTCTAGCGATGCGCGTCGCGTTCTATGCGCCGCTGAAGCCGCCTTCGCACCCGGTGCCCTCGGGCGACCGGCGCATCGCGCGGCTGCTGCTGCGCGCGCTGCGCGGCAAGGGCCACGACGTGCGCGTGGTCTCTGCGTTCCGCGCCTACGAAGGCGCGGGCGACCGTGCGATGCAGGCGGCGATCGCGCGGCGCGGCGCGGCGGAGGCCGCGCGGCTGCTGCGCGCCAAGCTGCGGCGCTGGCGGCCCGAGGCGTGGTTCACCTATCACCTCTATCAGAAAGCGCCGGACTGGCTCGGCCCGCCGGTCGCGAAGGCGCTCGGCATTCCCTATCTCGTCGCCGAGGCGGCCTACGCGCCGCGGCGTTCGAAGGGCCGGTGGGAGGAAGGCCTCGCCGCGGTGGCGGCGGCGCTGCGCCAGGCCGATACGGCGCTGATGCTCAACCCCAACGACGAGGAATGCGTGGCGCCGCTGCTGCGGCGGCGGGTCGGCGCCGTGCACGCGATCGAGCCGCAGCTGGCCCTGGGCGAGTTCGCCGCCTGGCGGAAGCGCCGCCGGCGCCGGCCGGCCGCGGCCGAGCCGATGCTGCCGTTCCTCGACGTCGCGCCCTATCGCCGCGCGCGCGCGCGGCGGCACCGGCATCGCGCGCTGCTCGCCGCGCGGCACGGAATTCCCGCCGGCGAGCCCTGGCTCCTCGCGGTCGGCATGATGCGCGAAGGCGACAAGCTCGCCTCGTTCCGCCTGCTCGCGAAAGCCCTCTCCGGCCTCGGGCGCCGGCCCTGGCGCCTGCTCGTGGCCGGCGACGGCCCGGCGCGCGCGTCCGTGCGCGCCGCCTTCGCGACATGCGGCGCACGCGTGCATTGGCTCGGCGCGTGCCGCGACAGCGAGTTGCGGGCCCTCTATGCGGCGAGCGACCTCCTGGTCTGGCCCGGCATCAACGAGGCGATCGGCATGGCGATCCTCGAGGCGCAGGCGGCGGGGCTGGCGGCCGTCGTCGGCGACGTGGGCGCCGCGTCGTCGATCGTCGCCGATGGCCACACCGGCCGCCTCGTCGCGGAGGGAGACGCGGCGGCGTTCCGGCGCGCCGTCGCCGCCCATCTCGCCCTTCCGGCCGAAATCCGCGCGGCGATGTCCGACGCCGCCGCCGCGAAGGCGCAGGCGTTCCACGATCTGCCGTTCGCCGCGGATCAGCTCGACCGCGTGCTGCGCGCCGCGGCCGCGCGCGCCAAGGCGGCGCGGCGATGAGCGCGATCGTGTTCGTCCGCCACGGCCCCACCGCGTGGAACATGCAGGGCCTCATCCAGGGGCAGACCGACATTCCGCTCTCCGCGGAAGGCCGCGCCGAGGTCCGGCGCTGGGCGCTGCGCGCCGATTTCGCCGGGTTCGAATGGTATGCGAGCCCGCTCGCTCGCGCGCGCGAGACGGCGGAACTCCTGGGCGCCGCCGGCCTGCGCACCGAGCCCAGGCTCATGGAGGCGAACTGGGGCGAATGGGAAGGCTGGTCGCTCGAGCGCCTGCGCGAGGACATCGGCGAGATCTTCGCGGCGATGGAGGCGCAGGGGCTCGACCTCACGCCGCCGGGCGGCGAATCGCCGCGTATGGTCCGGGCCCGGCTGTCCTCCTGGCTCGCCGAAGTGGCGCCGGCGCAGCGGCCGATCGTGGCCGTGTGCCATGCCGGCGTCGTGCGCGCCGCCTATTCGCTGGCGACCGGCTGGGAGATGAAGAAAAAGGCCCCGCTGGCGCGGCCGCACGCTTTCGCGCATCTTTACGATCTGTCGCCGGCGGGCGCGCTGACGGTGAGCGAGCTCAACATCCCGCTCCTGGCGCCCGACGCACCCGAGCCGCACGATCGCCGCGATGGCTGAAACCGGCCGCGTCTTCATCTGGGTCCAGCATCTGCTCGGCATCGGGCATCTGATGCGCATGGCGCACATCGCGCGCCATCTCGCGGCGAAGGGCTGGCAGGTGGATCTCGCGAGCGGCGGCCTGCCGGTGGAGGGTCTCGACGTCGGCGCCGCGCGCTTCCATCAGCTCGCGCCGCTCAAGGCCGCCGACGCGGCGTTCAGCGGCCTGGCCGACGCCGAGGGCAATCCCCCGGACGAGGCGTTCCTGACCGCTCGTCGCGAGCAGTTGTTGCGCCATTTCGTGCTCGCCGATCCCGACGTCCTCGTCGTCGAGCATTATCCGTTCGGGCGGCGGCAGCTGCGCTTCGAGCTCGATTACCTGCTCGGCGCGGCCCAGCACATCTCGTCGCGCCCGATGATCGTCGGCTCGGTGCGCGACATCCTCGTCGAGCGCAAGCCCGAGCGCGAGGAGGAGGCCGTGGCGGCGGTCGCGCGCTTCGACGCGGTGCTCGTGCACGGCGATCCCGCGCTCGTGCCGCTCGAGGCGAGCTTCGGCGCCGCCGGCCGCATCCGGGCCAAGCTGGTCTACACCGGCTATGTCGGCGGCACCGCGCCGCTGAAGACGCCGCCGCCCGGCGAAGGCGACAACGAGATCGTGGTTTCGGCCGGCGGCGGCGCCGTCGGCGGCAAGATCGGCGACGCCGCGATCGACGCGGCGGCGTCGGTGCCGCATGTGCGGCGCTGGCGCATCCTGGTGGGCGCCAATGCCGGCCCGCGCCTGCTGCGCAAGCTGCGCGCGCGGGCGCCGTCGTGGGTCGTGGTGGAGCCGGCGCGGCCGGATTTCCGCGGCCTGCTCGCGCGCTGCGCCGTGTCCGTCTCGCAGGCCGGCTACAACACCGTCGTCGACGTGCTCGCGGCCGGCGCGTGCGCCGTGCTCGTGCCGTTCGCCGCCGGGCGCGAAACCGAGCAGACGCAGCGCGCGGATTGCCTCGCGCGGAAAGGGCTCGCGCGCGTGCTGCCCGAATCCGCGCTGACGCCGGATCGGCTCGCCGCCTTCGTCGCCGAGGCGATGGCCATGCCGCGGCCGTGGGGCAAGGTGAAGATCAACGGCGAAACCGAGACCGAGCGCTTTCTCGCCACGGCGCTCGCGCAGCGCCGCGGGGCCGGGGCATGAGCGAGGCCGAAGCCTGGGCGCGGCTCGATGCGGAGCTGGCCGCGTGGCGGCAGGCCGGCCGCGCGGCGACGCTGTGGTGGCGCGACGACGACGCCGGCGATGCCACGCCGGCCCTGCGCCGGCTGGTGGCGCTGGCCGAGGCCCATGCCGTTCCGCTGGCGCTGGCGACGGTTCCGGCCTGGGCCACGCCCGCGCTCGCCGCGGCGGTGAAGGAGGCGGGCGCGCCGGTCAGCGTCCTCCAGCACGGCTACGCGCACGCCAATCACGCGCCGGCGGGCGAGAAGAAGTTCGAGCTCGGCCCGGAGCGGCCGGCGCCGGTCGTCGTCGCCGAGCTGGCGCAGGGCTGGCAGATCCTCGAGGCGGCGTTCGGCGCGCAGTTCGTGCCGGTGATGGTGCCGCCCTGGAACCGCATGGCGCCCTACCTTCCGCCCTACCTCGCCGAGCTGCGCTATGGCGGCCTCTCGCAGTTCGGCCCGCGCGCGCGCCGGCTGCCGGCGCGCGGGCTGGTGCAGGCGAACACCCATGTCGACATCGTCCACTGGAAGGGCCCGGCGCCGCGCTTCGCCGGCGAGGCCAAGCTCGTGGACGAGTTCGTCCGCCATTTGGCCGCGCGGCGAAGCGGCGCGGCGGATGCCGGCGAGCCCACCGGCCTGCTGACGCACCACGCCGCGCACGACGAGGCCTGCTGGGCGTTCCTCGAAACGCTGTTCCGCCGCCTGGCCGGCCGTGCGGCGGTGCAGTGGCTGGCGGCGCCGCGCGTTTTCGCCGATGGTGCGGCGCCATGAGCCTCCATCGCTACGAGCGGCGCGCCCTCTACGGCGACTTCGCGCGCGCCGGCATCGGCCTCGCGATCTGTCTCGGCGCCGTCGCCGTCGCGGGGTTCGGCGGCTTCACCGGATGGCTGTTCGGCGTTTGTGCCGCGATCTTCCTGCTGTTCGGCCTCAGGACCCTGCTGCGGTCGGTGACCAATTATGAATTGACCGACACGGGTTTGACGCGGTTCTATGCGACCGGGTTCGGGCGATCCGAACGCGTCCTGGCGTGGCAGGAGCTGAAGAGGCTCAGGCTGCGCTTTTTTCCCGCCAAGCGCGACCGGTCACAAGGCTGGATGGAGATGTCGCTGGCGGGGAAGGGGGCGCGGATGCGGCTCGACTCGACGCTCGGGGATTTCGACTCGATCGTGCGCGCGGCGGTGGGGGCCGCAACGCGCCGTCGGCTCGCGTTGAGCGAGTCGACGCTGAGCAATCTGGCTGCGCTCGGCATCGCCGTCGCTCGGGAGGATGGCGGAAATCGCACGGACGGGGGCTCGCCGGCCTGAGGCCGGCGGCGAGGAGAGGGTTACGGCCGCGGGCATGAACGATCTTCTGACCATTCGCGACCTGCGCATCGATTTCCGCGTTCATGGCGGCATCGTGCGCGCGGTGCGGGGCGTTTCGTTCAGCGTACCGCGCGGCGGCTCGGTGGCGCTCGTCGGCGAATCCGGCTCCGGCAAGACCGTCGTCTCGCAGGCGATCATGGGCATCCTGCCCGAGATCGCCGACATCAAGGGCGAGATCCTGTTCTCCGACCCGATGAAGGGCGGCGCCGTCACCGACATCGCCAAGCTCGGTCGCGACAGCCGCGCGATGCGCGGCATCCGCGGCGGGCGCATCTCGATCATCTTCCAGGAGCCGATGACGTCGCTCTCGCCGCTGCACACGATCGGCAACCAGATCGTGGAAGCGCTGCGCCTGCACCGCGACGTTCCGCAGAAGGAAGCCGAGACGCTGGTCGAGGAGATGCTGCGCCTCGTGGGCTTCCCCGATCCCAGGCGCGGCCTCCGCACCTATCCGTTCGAGCTGTCGGGCGGCCTGCGCCAGCGCGCGATGATCGCGATGGCCCTGGTCTGCAATCCGGCGCTGCTGATCGCCGACGAGCCCACCACCGCGCTCGACGTCACGATCCAGGCCCAGATCCTGAAGCTGATCAAAGATCTGCAGCAGGAGCTCGGCATGGCCCTGCTGCTGATCACCCACGATCTCGGCGTGGTGGCGAACATGGCCGACGACGTCGTGGTCATGTACCACGGCGAGGTGATGGAGGGCGGCCCGGCCGAGGCCATCTACAAGCGCCCCGAGCACCCCTATCTCAAGGCGCTGATGCGCGCCGTGCCGCGCTTCGACATGCAGCCCGGCGAGCGCCTCGTGCCGCTGCGCGAGATCAAGGCCGAAACCGGCCACCTGCTCGCCAGCAAGGAGCCGTGGCCGGCCGAGGCCGACAAGGCCGGCCCGATGCTCAGGGTCGAGAACATCGCCAAGACCTTCCGCATCAAGAAATCGGGCTGGTTCGGCGGCGTCGATGCGCGCGTCAAGGCGGTGGCCGACGTGAGCTTCGAGATCAAGCGCGGCGAATGCCTCGGCCTGGTCGGCGAATCGGGCTGCGGCAAGACCACGCTGTCGAAGATCCTGATGCGCGCGCTCGCGCCCGACCAGGGCAAGATCGCGTTCAACGACCGCGGCAAGGCGGTCGACGTCCTCGGCCTGCGCGGCTCCGACCTCATCGCGTTCCGCCGGCGGATGCAGTTCATCTTCCAGGATCCGTTCGGCTCGCTCAATCCGCGCATGACGGTCTACGACATCATCAGCGAGCCCTTGCGCATCCACAATGTCGGCGACGAGAAGCACCGGGCCGAGATGGTGCAGGAGCTGCTGAAGCTCGTCGGCCTCGATCCGCGCTTCCTCAACCGCTATCCGCACTCGTTCTCGGGCGGCCAGCGCCAGCGCATCGGCATCGCGCGCGCGCTCGCGCTCAAGCCCGATCTCCTGATCTGCGACGAGCCGGTGTCCGCGCTCGACGTCTCGGTGCAGGCGCAAGTGCTGAACCTGCTGAAGGACCTGCAGAGCAAACTCGGCCTCACCTATCTCTTCATCTCGCACAACCTCGCCGTCGTCGACTACATGGCCGACCGCATCGCGGTGATGTGCGCCGGGCGCCTCGTCGAGGTTTCGCCGAGCGGCCTGCTGTTCAAGGATCCGCGCCACCCCTACACCAGGGCGCTGCTCGCCGCGGTGCCGGAGCCCGATCCCGGCGCGCGGCTCGATCTGTCGGCGCTCATGGAGGGCAAGGCCTCGATCCCCGCCGCCTGGCCCGAGCCGTTCACGGTGGATGATTCGGGCGACGATACGTTGCATGATCTGGGCGGGGGCCATTTTGTGCGCGCGCGCCGGGGCGCCGCGCTGGGAGCGGTGGCAGCATGATTTCGCGGCGCGAGACGCTCGTTTCCCTGGCGGCGCTGGCCGCCGCGGCCGGCCCCGTGCGCGTTTTGGCGCAGACGGCCGACGAAAAGCCCAAACTGCCCAAGCTCGTCGAAACGCCGATGTTCGAGCCGCTGGTGAAGGAGGGCAAGCTCCCGGCGATCGCCAAGCGCGTGCCGGCGGCGCCGCTGGTCGTGAAGCTCGAGGGCGAGAGGAAGCCGGGCGCGCATGGCGGCGATCTCCGCCTGCTGATGAGCAAGGACCGCGACGCGCGCTTCGTCGGCGCCTACGGCTATGCGCGCCTCGTGTGCTGGACGCCGGACGGGCAGATCGTGCCCGACATCGCCGAAGCGATCGAGGCCGACGACGCCGACAAGACCTTCACGATCAAGCTCCGGAAGGGCCACCGCTGGAGCGACGGCAAGCCGTTCACCTCCGCCGACTTCAAGTTCTTCTGGGAAGACATGGCGAGCGACAAGACGCTCGGCCGCTTCTTCGGCGCGTCGAGCCTCGTCGTCGACGGCGAGAGGCCGAAGGTGGAGTTCCCGGACGAGCAGACCGTGCGCTACGCGTGGTCGAAGCCCAATCCCAACTTCCTGCCCTGGCTCGCGAGCCCGGCCAATCTCACGATCTACCGCCCCGCGCACTACTACAGGAAGTTCCACGAGAAATACGCCGACAAGAAGCGGCTCGAGAAGCTGAACGAGAAGCGCAAGGACGGCTGGGCGCGCAAGATCGCGAGCGAAGACCGCAACGGCCGCAACAACCTCAATCCCGATCTGCCGACGCTCGATCCCTGGGTCGCGAAGACGGAGGGCGTCGCCGAGCGCTACGAGTTCGTGCGCAATCCCTTCTACCACCGCATCGACGCGAACGGCCGCCAGCTCCCCTATGCCGACCGTGTCGTGATGGTGCTGGCGGAAAGCAAGATCATCCCGGTCAAGACCGGCGCCGGCGAGGTCGATCTCCAGGCGCGCAGCATCCGCTTCGACGATTTTCCGTTCCTGCGCCGCTCGGCCGACGAGCGCGGCTTCGACGTGCGTCTCTGGAAAACGGCGAACGGCGCGCAGCTGGCGCTCTATCCGAACCTCAACTGCGAAGACCCCACCTGGCAGAAGCTGATGCGCGACGTGCGCTTCCGCCGCGCGCTCTCGCTCGCGATCAACCGCGACGAGATCAACAAGATCATGTATGTCGGCCTCGCCGAGCCGGGCCAGAACACGGTGCTGTCGGCGAGCCCGCTCTACAAGCCCGAGCTGCGCCAGGCCAGCGCCAGCTACGATCTGGTGCTCGCCAACCGCCTGCTCGACCAGGTCGGCCTCACCAACCGGGGCAGCGACGGGCAGCGCCTGCTGCCCGACGGGCGCGAGCTCGAACTGATCGTCGAATATCCGGCCGAAGGCTCGGAATACGTCGATCTCATGCGCCTGGTCGGCGATACCTGGGCCAAGGCCGGCATCAAGATGTTCTCGAAGGCGTTCCAGCGCGTCGTGCTGCGCCGGCGCGTGCTGTCGGGGCAGACGATCATGTCGGTCTGGGGCGGCATCGATTACGCGTTCGTCCGCCCGGGCCTCTCGCCGCAGGAATTCGCGCCCACCGACGAGGTGCAGCCGCAATGGCCGCGCTGGGGCCAGTACTACCAGACGCGCGGCAAGCAGGGCGAAAAGCCGGCCGATCCGGCGGCCGAGGAACTGCTGAAGCTCTACAAGGCTTGGAACACGGCCGATTCGCGCGAGGCGCGGCGCGAGATCTGGGCGAAGCTGCTCGCGATCTGGTCCGACCGGGTGTTCACGATCGGCATCGTGGGCGGCGTGCTGCAGCCGGTCGTCGTCGACCGCCAGCTCCGCAACGTGCCGAAGGAAGGCGTCTACGCGTTCGATCCCGGCGCCTATTTCGGCATCTACAAGCCCGACACGTTCTGGTTCGACCGGGCGGCGCCCGTGGCGAGGAAGCACGGCTGAACGAATGCTGCGCTACATCGCCCAACGTCTGCTCGTGATGATCCCGACGCTGATCGCGATCAGCTTCGTCATCTTCGTCGTCGTGAAACTGCCGCCCGGCGACTTCCTCTCGATCCGCATCGAAGAGCTGCGCGCGGGCGGCGAGTCCGCCGATCTCGAGGAAATCGCGCGCCTGCGGCGCGAATACCGGCTCGACCTGCCGTTCTTCGAGCAATATTTCTGGTTCCTGTGGGACCTCGTGACCGACCAGCTGCTGTCGATGGAATACGGCCGGCCGGTCAGCGAGATCGTCGGCGACCGGCTGTGGCTCTCGATCATCGTCTCGTTCGCCACCGTGATCTTCACCTACATCGTGGCGTTCCCGATCGGCGTCTACTCCGCCACCAACCAGTATAGCTGGGGCGATCACGGCCTCACCTTCCTCGGCTTCCTCGGCCTCGCCACGCCGAACTTCCTGCTCGCGCTCGTTCTCGTCTATTTCGCCAACGTCTGGTTCGGCACCGAGATCGGCGGCCTGATGGACGAGCAATACATCGGCAAGCCGTGGAGCTGGGGCAAGTTCGTCTCGATCCTCGAGCATCTCTGGATCCCGGTGATCGTGATCGGCACGTCGGGCACCGCGGGCATGATCCGCCGCCTGCGCGCGAACCTGCTCGACGAGCTGCAGAAGCAATACGTCGTCACCGGCCGCGCGAAGGGCCTGCCGCCGTTCCGCCTGCTGATGAAGTATCCGCTCCGGATGTCGCTGAACCCGTTCATCTCCGACATCGGCGAGCTGCTGCCGCACATCATCTCGGGCGCCGTCATCGTCTCGGTGGTGCTCAACCTGCCCACCACCGGCAAGATGCTCTACGAGGCGCTGCTCTCGCTCGACATGAATCTCGCCGGCGCGTTCCTGATGGGCCTCTCGGTTCTCACCGTGCTCGGCATGCTCGTCTCCGACCTCGCGCTCGCCTGGCTCGATCCGCGCATCCGGCTCGAAGGAAAGGCCGTCAAATGACGCCGCCGCCCGACGACAAGACGGCGGCGCCGGCCGGCGCCAACGGACCGGGGCCCGCGGCCGCGCCCGCGCACTTCGTCTCCACCGCGCCGTTCGATCCCTATTCGGTCGAGAAGCTCACGCCGGAGCAGGAACGCTACTACCTCGCCGGCCAGTGGAAACTGATGTGGTGGAAGCTGAAGCGCCACCGCATCGCCGTGATCTCGCTCTGGGTGCTCGCCATCCTCTACCTGATGGCGTTCCTGGCCGAGCCGCTCTCGCCCTACAACGCGAACACGCGCAGTCCGGATTACATCTACGCGCCGCCGCAGCAGGTGCGTTTCTTCCACGAAGGCTCGTTCGTCGGGCCGTTCGTCTACGGCCTCAAATACGAGCTGAACAAGGACACGCTGAAACGCGACTACACGGCCGACAAGACGAAGATCCACCACATCCGCTTCTTCTGCCGCGGCGATACCTACAGCTTCTGGGGCCTGTTCTCGTCGGACATCCATTTCCTCTGCCCGGCGCACGACGGCACGCTGTTCCTGTTCGGCACCGACCGCATGGGGCGCGACATGTTCTCGCGCCTGCTCGCCGGCTCGCGCATCTCGCTGACGATCGGCTTCATCGGCGTCGCGATCAGCTTCATGCTCGGCATCGTGATCGGCGGCCTCGCCGGCTATTACGGCGGCTGGATCGACTGGTCGGTGCAGCGCACCACCGAGGTGATCCGCTCGATCCCGCATCTGCCCCTCTGGATGGCGCTGGCCGCCGCGCTGCCGGTCACGTGGAGCCCGCTGCTGATCTATTTCGGCATCACGATCATCCTCGGCATGATCGAGTGGACCGGCCTCGCGCGCTCGGTGCGGAGCAAACTGCTCTCGCTGCGCGAGGAGGATTTCGCCACCGCCGCGAACCTCATGGGCGCCTCGCCGCCCCGCATCATCGGCCGCCACCTGCTGCCGAGCTTCGCCAGCCACCTGATCGCCTCGGCCACGCTCGCGATCCCCAACATGATCCTGGGCGAAACCGCGCTCTCGTTCCTGGGCCTCGGCCTCCGGCCTCCGGTCACGAGCTGGGGCGTGCTGCTGTCCGAGGCGCAGAACATCAACGTGGTGGCGCTCTATCCGTGGCTGCTGCTGCCGGTGCTGCCGGTCATCGTCACGGTCCTCGCCTTCAACTTCCTCGGCGACGGCCTGCGCGACGCGGCGGATCCGTACAAGTAGCGCGCAGCCGGCCGGGTCGCGGCCCGCGGCGAGAATCCGCGCGGCCGTCCGTTCCCTTGGTGCGCGTTCCGCTCTAGAGTCGCGCGCGAGGAGCGGTCGGCGATGAGCAACCAGCGGCCTCCTGGCCTCGACGATCCCACGCAAGACCCGGAGCAGGTTCGCGCCGGCGCGGGCGCGCGCGGCCCGGCCGCGCAGCCTTGGGTCGATCCCAACCGTACGCAGCGCTACACCGGCCGCCGCAGCATCGCCGATCGCCTCAAGGACCAGAGCAAGGAGCCGGAGCGGCCCGTCACCGAAGAAACCGCCCCGCCGCCGCCCCCGCCGGGGGCGGTGCGTCCGCCCCTGGCCTCGTCCGCGCAGAAGCGCGCCGCGTTCGGCGGGCGCTCGCGCGGCGCGGGGCGCATTTTCGTCGTGCTGGGCGCCGTCGTCGTGGCGGGCCTGGCGGGCGGCGCGGCCGCCGCCTGGTTCTCGGGCTGGCGGCCGGATTTTCTCGGCGCGCCGGCGTCGCCGCCCGCGAAGGCGCCGGCTGACGCACCCGCCAAGCCCGCCGACCCCAAGCCCGAAGCGAAGCCCGGCGAACCCGCGCCGCCGAAGCCCCCGGCCGCCCCTGCGCCGCCGGCGCCGCCTTCGGCGGCCGAGCTCCCGCGCAGCTGCTACACCGGCACCACCGACGTGAAAGCCGGCGCTGCCGCCTGCGGCTTCGCGCTCGACGCGGCCGGCGCGCTCAGCTTCCAGGGCGCGCGCCTCGCCGAGCGGCTCGCGGCCGGCAACGCGCCTGCGCAGCGCGTCGTGCTCTATCCGATGTCGCCCTCGGGCCGCTTCGTGTTCCTGCGCGCCTGCGAGGCGGCCAGCGGCGGCAAGTGCGACGTGCAACGCCTCGCCGACACCAAAGAGAAGAAGCTGCTGGAGGTGAAGGCCGGCGACGGCTTCGCCTGGGTCGTCTGGTCGCCGAAAGAGTCGATGGCCCTGCTCGGCTGGCGCGATCATCTCTCCGACACGATCGCCGTCGTCGCCACCGCCGACGGCAAGTCGATCCGGCCCTCCACGATCCGCACCGCGCGCAATCGCTACGCCGTCGTGCGGCTGGGTTCCGTGCGCTGGCGCGACGAGACGTCGTTCTCGGTCGACGTCAAGCTGTGTCCGCCGGGGCGCAACCTCAGCCGCAACGCCGATTGCGAGAAGGACGACGACGTGAAGTTCCGCCGCCGCACCGTGAAGATCGAACGCTAGGCGCGCCCGCCGGCCACGCTTCGCCGCCGCGGCCGCCGTGCTATGGAGCGGCGATGGATCCCGCCTCGTTCCTCGCGGCGCTCTACCTCGTGCATCTCGGCGCCGCCGCCGCGCCGGGGCCGAACACGCTGCTCGTCACCGCCATGGCCGCCTCCGGCCAACGCGGCGCGGCGCTGTGGGCCGCCGCCGGCACCGGCGCCGGCGCGCTCGTCTGGGTTGCAGCCACGCTCGGCGGCGCGAGCGCGCTGTTCGTGGCGTTCCCGCATCTGGCCAACGCGCTGCGCTGGGCAGGCGGCGCCTATCTGATCTACCTCGGCGGGCGGGCGCTGTGGTCGGTCTGGCTTAGCCGCGGCGGCGCGGGCGCGCCCGCGGCCTTCGCACCCGCCGGCGCCGCCGGCGCGTTCCGCCGCGGCCTCCTCACCAATCTCGGCAATCCCAAGTCGCTGGCCTACTACCTCAGCCTGCTGGCGGCGAGCGCGGCGCCCGAGGCGCCGCTCTGGCTGCGCATCGCCGGGGGCGCCGGCATGGTCGCCATCTCGTTGATCTGGTACATGTTTTTGGCGTGGACGTTCTCGCGCGCGCCGGTCCGGCGGGTCTATCGGCAGGCCCAGCCGGCGATCGCTGGCGGCACCGGGGTGCTGATGGCCGCGTTCGGCGGGGCTCTCATCCTCGCGCCGTAGAGCCGGCGGTCCCGCCCGAAGAATCATTAACCTTTTTTTGTCGCTACCGTGGCAGAATCTCGCCACCGCAACTGCCGGATCAGCCGCGCCCCCGATGGGCACCGCCCCCAAGAGCACGCACGTCGTCTCGCGCCGCATGGCCGCCGGGCTGGGCGTGTTCGCGGCGCTGTTGGGCGCGATCGCCTTCGCCGCCTGGGTCTTCGATTCCGCCCGGCTGAAGGAGATCTTCGGCGGCTACGCGATGATGAAGGCGAATGCCGCGCTCGCCATCGTCGCGGCCGGCGTTTCGCTGTTCGCACTCGCGGCGCTGCCGCGCGAGAGCCGCCGCGGCCGGGCATTGCGCCTCGGCGGCGGGCTCGCCTTCGCCATCGGCGCGCTCACGCTCGCGCAACACCTGACCGGCGCGAATTTCGGCATCGATCAGCTGCTGGTCGCGGACCGCGGAACGACGCCCGATCTCCATCCCGGCCGCATGCCGCGCGTCGCGGCCACCGGCTTCGTGCTGTTCGGCCTGGCGGTCGCGCTCGTGCCGCGCGCGCCGGCGTGGTGCTTCTGGACCGGCTTCGCCGCGAACGCCGTGGGCTTCTGGCTCTCGCTGTTCGTCGGCGTCGCCTTCGTTCTCGCGCCGGATGCGCTGTATGCGTTCTGGTGGTCGGCGCGCGTGTCCGTCTACGCGGCGATCGCGTTCCTCGCGCTGTTCGCCGGCGTGATGCTCGCGGTTCCCGATCGCGGATGGGCGCGCATCGTGATGACCGACAAGCTCGGCGGCGTCATGGCGCGCCGGATGCTTCCGCTGATGGCCGTGCTGCCGCTCGCCATTCTCTGGCTCAGCAAGCGCGGCGCCGAGGCCGGGCTCTATCCGGATCCGCTCGCCGAATACCTCGCCGCGGTGGCGCTGCTGATCGTGCTCACCACGCTGGTGCTGGTCGCGTCGGGCCGCCTCAACGTCCTCGACGCGCACCGGCGCACGGTCGAGAAGAAGCGCCAGCGCGCCCACGCCGCGGCGCTGCGCCTGCGCGAAATGTCGGAAACCGACGCGCTGACCGGCCTCGCGAACCGGCGCCATTTCCTCGACGTGGCCGGCGAGGCGGTCGGCGCGGCGCAGCGCGACGGCCGCCCGCTGGCGCTGCTCATGGTCGATATCGATCATTTCAAGCGCATCAACGACACGTTCGGCCACGCCGCGGGCGACAAGGCCCTCCGCCTGCTCGGCGCCACGCTCAAGGAATCCACCCGCCGCGCGGATTGCGTGGCGCGGCTCGGCGGCGAGGAGTTCGCGATCCTGCTGCCCGACGCCACCGCCGCGATCGCGCAAGACATCGCCGAGCGCATCTGCCGCCACGCGGCGACGATCGCCGTGCTCGACGACGCGGGGCGTTCGTTCGGCATGACGGTCAGCATCGGCCTTGCCGCGCTCGCCCCCGCCGACCGCCGGCCCGAAGACCTGCTCGAGCGCGCCGACGCGGCGCTCTATCGGGCCAAGCGCGGCGGCCGCAATCGCGTCGAAACGGCGCCGGCCCAGGAAGCGGCCTGAGGCCCCCGGCTCAATAGGGCGAGCCGTCCTTTTTCGAGACCTTGTAGGTGCCGACGGCCGTCACGGACAGATCGTCGTCGGGGTAGGCGGCCGCGTCGCCGGGGCTGCGATCGCCCACTTCGAGATACACGGCCGCCTTGCCCGAGTTGTTCACGAGGTGATGGCCGTTGGGCGCGCCCTTCGGGAATCCCGCGCACATGCCGGGCTTCAGAATCTCCGGCCCGGCGTCCGTCACCAGCGTCAGCTCGCCCTCGAGTATCCACACGAACTCGTCCTGCTGCGTGTGCCAGTGGCGCAGCGC
Organism: Candidatus Odyssella sp.; assembly: GCA_016792765.1. Lineage (GTDB taxonomy): Bacteria > Pseudomonadota > Alphaproteobacteria > Bin65 > Bin65 > SBBV01. The sequence goes on along the minus strand of JAEULD010000277.1, from coordinate 8,114 downwards.
CGACTGCGCGCCCGGCTCCAGCTTCACGAGATTGACGCCGAAATTGACGAGGCCGAACGCGTTGCCGAGCGCCCGCTTCTCGCGCCCCGCCACGCGCGGCTTGAACGGGTCGGGATAGATCGTGCCGCGGCGCGGCTCGACGGTCCGGGGATCGAGGGCGGCGGGCTTCGCGGCGGATTTCGACATGGCGGGCGCTTCCGGTTGCAATGGCCGGCGATTTCACCACAGCGCCGCCGCGCGCGCAGATGAAATCTTTTGCGCCATGCGCGGACCGGAATTCAGCGGTGCGCCGCCCGCGCCTCCGCGCGGCCGGGGCGTTCGCCGCCGGCCAGCGCGATCGCCAGCAGCACCGCGAACACCGACTGCCACCAGCCTTGCCACACCGAGAAATTCGCCAGCATCGAGACGAAGAACGCGCCGCTGAGGCCGAGCGCCGCGAGCGCGCCGCCGTCGCCGGCGCGGAAACGGCGATCCAGGCGGAGCAGTAACGCGGCCAGCGCCGCCAGCGCCGGCAGCAGGCCGAGCGCGCCGACGTCGTTGAACAGCTGCAGCACCCAGTTGTGGGCGTGCAGCGGCACGAAGCTCTGCCCGATGCCGGGCACCGCGTCGTCGGCGCCGGGCATGAAATTGGCCATGCTCGGCCCCCAGCCGAACCAGGGCCGCTCCAGCGCCTTGTCGAACACGAAGCCCCAGATCGCCTGGCGATGCGCGTCGACGAGCCATGTCGGCAGCCGGCTCGTCCCCGGGCCCGGATAGGGCATCGGCGGCAATTGGGCGACGACGAACCAGACCAACGCCGCCGCCGCCACGGCGAAGGCGGCGCCGGCGGCGGCGCGCAGCCCAGGCCGCGCGGACTTCAGCAGCAACGCCACGGCCATGAAGGCGAGCGCGCCGGCATAGCCGGCCATCGCCGCCTTGTTGCCGGTCTCGTGCACGATCAGCGCGCCGAGGATCGCGCCGGCGGCCGCGGCGATGCGCCAAAAGCCGCCGAGCCGGAAGCCGGCCCAGAGCAGAACCGGGGCGAGGCACGGCATCACCGCCGCGTAGCTTTTCAGGTAGTTGACCGGCGTCAACGCGCCGCCGAGCTTCACCGGCCGCACGTATGCGAGCAGGTTCGGCCACGCGATCAGCGATACGGCCGCGATCGCGCCGCCGATCGCCGCCGCCGCCAGCAGCACGCGCAGCGCCCAGCGGTGCAGCGCCGGGCTCTCGCCCAGCACGCGCGCGAGGCACGCCGCGAGCAGGACGAGGCCCGCCGCCTGCAGCCAGATCGCGAGCGAAAGGCCCGGCTTCAGCGAGCCGGCCACCGCCGGCAGCCACAGCGCGAACATCGCCGCGAGCGCGGCGGCGAGCGGGCGTGCGAGCGCGGCGCGCAGCGGCTCCGGCCCGCGCGGCCAGTGGAGCGCGAGCGCGGTGAGGCCGCCGATCACCGGCACCAGGATCGAGGCCGCGCCGCGGCCGATCACGAGCAGCGGGATCACGAGGCCGGCCAGCACCGCGATCGCGCGCAGCACGTGAATGCGCTGCGCCGGCGCGAGCACGGTCCAGGCGCCCGTGTCGGCGATGGCAAGCGGGTGCGAAATCGCGCGGTTCCTCCGTCGAACGGCGCCACTATCCCCGAAGCGCCGCAGCGCCGCAACGCGGCGCGCCGCAGCGGGCCGTTACTGCCGCTACGGCAGCAGCAGGATCGACCCCGTCGTCTTGCGCTCCTGCAGGTCGCGATGCGCCTGCGCCGCCTCGCGCAGCGGGTAGGTCTGGTTGATGCGGATCTTGAGCTTGCCGCTCTTGATCGCCGAGATCACGCGGCCGGCCGACAGCTCGAGGTCGGGCCGCGTCGCCGTGTAGTGGCCCATCGTCGGCCGCGTGAAGAACAGCGAGCCGCGCAGGTTGAGATCGCGCGAATCGATCGGCGGCAGCGGGCCCGAGGCGTTGCCGAAGCTCACCATCATCCCGCGCGTCGCGAGGCAGTCGAGCGATTTCGGCCAGGTGTCCTTGCCGACGCCGTCGTAGACCACCGGCACGCCCTTGCCCTTCGTGATCTCCTTCACGCGCGCCACGAAATCCTCGCGCGAATAGACGATCACGTGCTTGTAGCCGTGCTTCTTGGCGAGCGCCGCCTTCTCGTCGCTGCTCGCCGTGCCGATCACGGTGGCGCCGAGCGCCTTCGCCCACTGGCCGAGGATCAGGCCCATGCCGCCCGCCGCCGCGTGGACGAGGATCGTGTCGCCCTTCTTCACCTTGAAGGTGCGGAACAGCAGGTATTCGGCCGTCATGCCCTGCAGCATCATCTTGGCGGCCGTCCGGTCGTCGATCTCCTTCGGCACCTTGATCACGCGCGCGGCCGGCATCAGGCGCCACGTGGCGTAGGAGCCGATCGGCGCCGAGGCGTAGGCGACGCGGTCGCCCGCCTTGAAGCCCTTCACGCCCTTGCCGAGCTTCTCGATCACGCCGCAGCCTTCCTGGCCGAGATGCGAGGGCAGCGGCATCGGGTAGAGGCCCGAGCGGTGATAGGTGTCGATGTAGTTCACGCCGATCGCGGTCTGGCGCAGCAGCACCTGGCCTTCGCCGGGATCGCCCACCTCCACTTCGTCGTAGGAGAGAACTTCGGGGCCGCCGGTCTGCGAGAAACGGATCGCGTGAGCTTTCATGGGTCAGTCGCCAGAGGTCAGAGGGATCGGGGATCGAGCGTCAGGTTCGATGCGATGTGGCGCCGCCGGGTCTGCGGCCATCCTTCGAGGCCCGCCCAAAGCGGGGCGGGCACCTCAGGATGAGGCATTCTTGCTCGAGCAGAACAGGCCTCATCCCGAGGTGCGCGCCTGCTTAGGCGCGCCTCGAAGGATGGCCGCGGGCACGGTGCTGCCACTGCCAACATTTCCGTGGTTGCGGCACGGGCCCTACTTCCTGCCGCGCTTGCGCGTGGCCTTGCGCTTCGCGGCCGGCCTCTTCTTGGCTTTCGCCTTGGCCGCCTTTTTCGGTGCTTTCGCGCGCTTCGCCGCGGGCTTCTTCGCTTTCGCTTTTGCTTTCGCCTTCGGCTTTGCGGCGGGCTTCGGTTTGGCCGCCGGCTTCGCCGCCGGCGCCGCCGGCTTCTTCACGGCGGGTTTCGGCGCGGGCGGCTTCGGTGCCGCCGCGGGCTTCGGCGCGAGCCCGAGCTCGCCTTGCGCCGGGGCCGGGGCCGGGCGCGGCGCCGGGGCGGCGAGATGGCGCTTGAAGAACGCCAGCGTGCGGGCGTTGGCGGCGTTCGCGGCGTTGGCGTCGTAGTGGTCGCCGCCCACGCGCGCGAACGCGTGGTCGCAGCCCTCGTAATCGTGGATCGTCACGCGCGCATTGCCGTCGAGCGCGGCGTGGATCTGCGCCTGCGCCTCGGCGGGCACGAACTTGTCGAGCTTGGCCACGTGCAGCATCAGCGGCTTCCTGATCTTGCCGGCTTCGCCGAGCGCCTTCTCGATGCCGACGCCGTAATAGCCCACCGAAGCGTCGGCGTCGGTGCGCGTGGCGCAGAGATAGGCGAGCTTGCCGCCGAGGCAGTAGCCGACCGCGCCGACCTTGCCGGCGCAGGCCGGATCCTTGCGCAGGAACGCGATCGCCGCGGCGATGTCGTCCACGCCCTTGGCTTCGTCGAAGCCCTGATAGAGCTGGAACGCCCTGTCCCATTCCGGCGGCGTGAAGTCGTTGAGCTGGATGCCCGGCTCCTGCCGCCAGAACAGGTCGGGGCAGATCACCGTGTAGTTCTCGCCGGCCAGCCAATCGGCGAGGTCGCGCATCACGCGGTTCACGCCGAAGATTTCCTGGATCAGCACGATGCCGGGCCCGCGGCCCGAGCGCGCCGGAGCGCGATAGGCGGAGAAGAAGCCGTCGCCGCCCTGGATGAGAATGTCGGCCATGTCGTTCCCCCACATGCGTCGCGTATGGGCGAAGCGCCGTTGCGCCGCGCGGTTCGACGCTTTCCTGTGTGGGGAAATTTATAGGCGCGCGCCCCGCGCGAGTCACGGGGAGAGGGCGAAAATCCCCGCGTGCCGGGCTTCGTGGGCGAGCAGGCGGCGCTTCGAATCGGGGCCGTTGCCGCCCGAATAGCCGCCCAACTGGCCGCCCGCGGCCGTCACCCGATGGCACGGGATCAGGATGGCGATCGGGTTGGCGCCGCAGGTGCCGCCCACCGCGCGGGCGACCGTGCCGGTGCGCCGCGCCAGCTCGCCATAGGTGATCGTCTCGCCATAGGGAATGCGGCACAGCTCCGCCCACACCGCAAGCTCGTGGGCGGTGCCGCGCGGCGCCAGCGGCAGGTCGAACGCCTTGAGCGTCCCGGCGAAATAGGCGCTGAGGTCCGCGGCGGCGCGGGCCAGCAGCGGCGAGGGCCGGTCGGCCGAACGACGGTGCCACGAAAGCGCGGTCAGCGCCGCTTCGCCGGCATGGAGCGTCAGCGTGCCGGCGGGCGTCTCGACCGCCAGGCGATAGGGCGCCTCGTCGGGCGGCGGCAGGAAGGGAAGGCCGTGGGTCATGGGTACAAGATAGCAACAATCCCGCGATTGGCCATCCGGTCCTTGCCGAAGTCAGAACACCGCCACCAGCAGCACCGCCACCGCGAGCGCCGCGATCGCTGCCCACAGCGGCCACACGCGCGCATGGCGGCGCGGCGGCGGGTGCGCGTAGCGGCGCGGCGAGGGCGCCGTGCCGGGCGCGCTGCCGAGCGAGGCGACCGCCTCGTCGAGCCGGCCCACGAGCTGCGGCAGCTTCTCGAGCGTCTCGAAGCCGTGGCGCACCGCCGCGCGGATGCGCGCCTCGGGCCCGCGATGCTCGCGCATCCAGCTCTCGATCAGCGGCCGCGCCATCGACCACATGTTGACCTTGGGGTTGAGGCGCCGGCCCACGCCCTCGGTCACCAGCATCGTCTTCTGCAGCAACAGCAACTGCGGCTGCGTCTCCATCTCGAAGGTCTCGGTCACCTCGAACAGCAGGCCGAGCAGGCGCGCCACCGAGATCTCGTGCAGCGGCTTGTCCATGATCGGCTCGGCGATCGCGCGCAGGGCCTGCGTGAACGCGGCCTTGGATTTGTGCGCGGGCACGAAGCCGGCGCGGAAATGCACCTCGGCCACGGTCTCGTAGTCGCGGCGCAGGAAGCCCATCAGCATGTCGGCGAGGTAGTAGCGGTGGTCGCGGTCGAGCCGCCCCATGATGCCGAAATCGATCGCGCAGATGTGCCCGTCGGCCTCGACGAAGCAGTTGCCCGGATGCTGGTCGGCGTGGAAGAAGCCGTCGCGGAACACCTGGTTGAAGAACGCGGCGGCGGCGTTGGCGAGGATCGCGTCGGGGTCGTGGCCGGCGGCGATCAGCTCCTCGCGCCGGTCGATGGCGATGCCGCGCACGCGCTCCAGCGTCAGCACGCGGCGCGCGGTGCGCTCCCAGTCGATGCGCGGCACGCGGAAGCCGGGATCGCCGGCGAAATTCTCGCCGAGTTCCACCGCCGCCGACGCCTCCATGCGCAGGTCCATCTCCATCTCGACGGACTCCTCGAAGGTGCGCACGACCTCGTAGGGCTTGAGCCGGCGGAATTCCGGCAGCAGCCGCTCCAGCATCTCGGCGCACCAGTAGAACAGCTCGATGTCGCGCTTGAACGCGTCCTCGATGCCGGGGCGCAGCACCTTCACCGCCACCTCATGGCCGTCGGAGGTGGCGGCGAAATGCACCTGCGCGATCGAGGCGGCGGCCACCGCCTTGTCGTCGAAGCGCAGGAAGAATTTTTCGAGCGGCCCGCCCAGCTCGCGCTCGATCGTGGCGCGCGCCACGGCGGTCTCGAACGGCGGCAGGTGATCGCGCAGGCCGGCGAGATCGTTCGCCGCCTCCTCGCCCATGAGGTCGGGCCGCGTCGAGAGCATCTGGCCGAGCTTGATGAAGCTCGGCCCCAGCGCCTCGAGCGCCGCGGCGAGGCGCTGCCCCGGCCGGCCGGGCAGGTCGCGCTTCCACAGCGCCTTGGCGACGCGGACGAGGAACGGCGCCACGCCGGCGCGCTCGATCGGAAACAGCGCGTCGTGCCGCGCCAGCGTGCGCGCGATGCGGAGGAGCCGCCAGGCATTGCGCGCCGAGCGATACATCGCTCAGTCCGCGAGCGTGCCGTGCAGCCACATCACGCCGGCCACGGCCACGCCGGCCGACGGCGTGAACGCGCCGGCGAAGCAATGGCGGCCGGAATAGAGATCGACCGCGAAGGCGGCGCCGCCCTCCTCGAACAGGCGCAGCTTGAGCGCGTAGTAGAGGCGCTCGCCGGTCCAGAAGCCGCGCCATTCCAGGATCGGCGCGTGCACGCCGTAGCGGCTGCTCGGGCCCGGCCCGATCATCACCAGCGCGCTGGCCGGCTCGAGCAGCGCCGCTGCGGCGCTCGCCGGCGCGGGCAACGCGGCGGCGCCGGGCGCGCCCGCCTCGGCGGTCGCCGTGGGCCTCGTCTCCGCGCCGCCCATCGCGCCCAGCGAATGGCCGAACGCGGCGAAGCGGATGCGCTGCAGCGCGCCCACCTTGTAGTGGCTCCGCTTCACGCCCCACAGCGGCTCGAAGAAGCGGAATTCGTGCCCGGCATATTGCGCCGTCACCTCGCCCTCGATGCCGGTCTCGGCCGGATGCAGCGCCTTGATCTCGACCTCGTAGGGAAGGCCGTGCGGGACGAACGGATAGGCCGCGCCGACGCGCGAGGGGCCGATCGTCCGCCCGGTCAGCACCACGAACAGGTGGCGGATCTCGCCGCTGTCTTCGGAGATGTAGGCGACGTTCTCGGGCCTGACGCCGGCCGGCGGAATGGCGTCGGCCGGCCAGCGCATCGCGCCCCAGCGGTGCGAGGCGTTCTTCATCAGCTCGGGCAGGCGCGATTTCAGCTCCGGCTCGACCTCGGCATAGACGGCGTTCCAGCGGTCGGAGCGGATCATATGCGCCAGCCCGAATGAATGGCGACGATGCCGCCAGAGAGGTTGCGATACGTCACGCGCTCGAAGCCGGCGTCGCGCATCAGCGCGGCGAGGTCGTCCTGCGGCGGAAAGCGGCGGATGCTCTCGACGAGGTAGCGATAGGCGTCGCGGTCGCGCGCCACCACCTGTCCGATCCACGGCACGACGCCGAGCGAATAGCGGTCGTAGATCTCGCCCAGCAGCGGCAGCGCCACGCGGCTGAACTCCATGCACAGGAAGCGGCCGCCCGGCCGGAGCACGCGGCGCATGTCGGCGAGCGCGCGCGCGCGATCCGTCACGTTGCGCAGGCCGAACGCGATCGTCACCGCATCGGCGCAGCGGTCGGGCAGCGGCAGGCGCTCGGCGTCGGCCGTCACCCAGTCGATGCCCGAAACGATGCCGCGGTTGGCGGCGCGGTCGCGGCCCACGGCGAGCATCTCGGGGTTGATGTCGCACACGGTGATGCGCGAATCCGGCGCGCGGCGGTGGATGCGGAACGCGATGTCGCCGGTGCCGCCGGCCACGTCCACGAACGCCATGCCGTCGCGCGGGCGGAGATCGTCGACGAACGAATCCTTCCAGAGGCGGTGCAGGCCGCCGCTCATCAGGTCGTTCATCAGGTCGTAGCGGCGCGCGACGCGGCTGAAGATGCCGCCGACGAGGCCGGCCTTCTCGCCGGCCGGCACGTCGGCGAAGCCGAAATCGGCCGTGCCCGGCCGGTCCGAAGGCGCCGGTTCGGTGTCTGAGGGGCGATCGTTCATGGTCCGCACGAGACCGCGTGCGCCCCCCGCCTGCCAGCGGCGGAAGGTGAAGCGAACAGGGAGGTAGGGAGGCGGGGAGAAGCTGAGGAAGATTCGCCACCAAGCCACCAAGAAGGGAATGTTTGCGCGCCAAGCGGCGCGCGAAGCGCCCTCCACAACACCGCCATGCTGAGCGCCGCCCGCTTGGGCGGCAGCGAAGCATCTCTCGACGGCATGGCACGGTGCGCACGCCGGGCTATTGTCGAACGAGACTCGGCGTCGAGAGATGCTTCGCGACCCCAAGAGGGGCCGCTCAGCATGATGGGATGGACCTCCCCGCTCCTGCGGGTCGAAAGTGAGTTTGCAAGAACCACTCGATCCAAGAAGGGAGAGGTCCATGACGGAGATTAAACTGTTGGCGATCGATCTGGCAAAGCGGGTGTTCCAG
>JAEULD010000260.1 GCA_016792765.1 Candidatus Odyssella sp. | reverse complement strand
ATTGCGTCGCGCTCGTCACGGGCGCCAATCGGGGAATCGGGGAGCAGTTCGTGAGGGCGCTGCGCGCGGCCGGCGCCCGGCGCATCTATGCGGCGGCGCGCGATGCCGGTTCGCTGGCCGTCGCGGCGGCAGACCGCGGCGCGGTCGTGCCGATCGCCATCGACGTGACGCGCGAGGCCGACATCGCCGCGGCGGCGGCGCGCTGCAACGACGTGACGCTGCTCGTCAACAATGCCGGCGTGAACTTCAACACGCCGCTCGTCGGCATCGCCTCGCTCGCCAACGCGCGCGCCGAGATCGAGACGAACTACCTCGGCACGCTCGCGATGTGCCGCGCGTTCGCGCCGGTCCTCAAGGCCAATGGCGGCGGCGCGATCGTCAACATGCTTTCGATCCTCTCGCGCGTGAACCTGCCGCTGATGGGCTCGCTTTGCGCCAGCAAGGCCGCGGCGCTCTCGATGACGCAGGGCGTCCGCGCCGAACTGAAGAAGCAGGGCACGCTCGTCGTCGGCGTCATGCCGGGTGCGGTCGAGACGCGCATGACCGAGATGCTGCCGCCGCCCAAGATGAACCCGGCCGACGTGGCGAAGGCCGCGCTGGAAGCGGTCGAGAAGGGTGTCGAAGACGTCTATCCCGGCGAGATGGCGCAGGGCGTGGCCGCCGGACTCGCGAAGGATGCGAAGGCGGTCGAGGCGCAATTCTCCGCCTATCTGCCGGGATAGCGCGCCCGCCGCGCGCACGGATCGTCAATGGAGGCCGACCGATGGACCGCCGCTCTCTCCTGAAGCTCACCGCCGTGGCCGCCGCGTCGGCCGTCGTCTTGCCCCGCGCCGTGCCGGCGCAGGCCCAGGCCGCGCCCGGCCTGTGGTCGGTGTGGGACACGGCGTTCGCGCGCGCGCGCTTCGTCTCGCTCTCGCACGTGCTGACGCAGGACGCGCCGGTGTGGAAAGGCTTCCCGCCGACCACGAAGTTCGAACAGGGCACGGGCCGCCTCGACGACAAGAGCCCCTACGCCGCGTTCACCTACGAGAAACTCGGCCTCGAGACGAGTGCCTACGCGTTCGCCACCGACCAGTTCGGCACGCAGCTCGATCCGCCGGCGCACTGGCACCAATGCTTCCCGGCCATCGACGAATTGCCGGCGACGCTCGCGCTGCGCAAACTCGCGGTGATCTCGATCGCGGAGCAGGTGGCGCGCGAGCCGGTCTACGCGCTTACCGCCGACGACGTGCGGGCGTGGGAGCGGCGCCACGGCGCGGTTCCGGCCGGCAGCGTGGTGATGGTGCGCTCGGACTGGTCGAAGCGCTGGCCCGATGCGGCGCGATTCCAGCCGGCCGACGGCAAGTTTCCCGGCGTGTCGCTCGACGCGCTCAAATATTTACACCTCGAGCGCAATATCCTGTTCCACGGCCACGAGCCGCTCGACACCGACGCCACGCCGACGCTGGTCAGCGAGGACTGGCTGATGAACAACGGCTACATGCAGGCCGAGGGCGTCGCCAATCTCGACCAGGTGCCGGAGACGGGCGCGCTGATCGCCATCGGCTTTCCGCGCATCAAGGGCGGCACCGGCGGATTCGCGAGCTTCACCGCGGTCTGCCCGCCGGACTGGACCGCCGGCGCGCGGCCCGGCGATCAGCCCGAGGCGCCGCTGCCGATCAGCGACAAGCGCCTCGTCTGGGATCCGGCCAAGGGCCGCCGCGAGCGCACGGCCGCCTGCGACAAGCCCAAGGGAAAGTTGAGCTTCAACAAATAGGGGCCAGGAGACCGGAATCTGGCCGGGGGTGTGATGGCCGTCACACCTGTTCATCATTGATATATTTAACGTCCCACGCGCGGTTGGAGAGGACCGCGGCGGCTCGCGGGGGTCGTCTGTCTTAAGTGCCTGCAAAGTCTCGCTTTTTGTAAAAGAGTGGACGATTACCGGGCCAGCGTGGAGGGGACCATGCCGGCATTGTCAGAAACGCAGGCGGCCGCGATTCGGGCCTGCGTCGCCTTGATCGAGGCCTTCGATCCCGGCCGCTCGGTGGCGGAGTGCCGCGCCTTGCTGCGGACCGCGCTCGAATGCGCGATGGATGCCACCGCCATGCCGCGGGCGGAGCGCCCCGATCCGGGCAAGCTCATCGACAGTTTCGAAATGCGCCGTAGGGAGGACACATGACCGACGCCACACGCTTCGTGTGCATGAGTGCGCGCGCGCTGATCGATTGGTACGGCATCAACGCGGCGGCGGTGGCCGGCAGCCGCGCCAGCAACAAGCTGAGCCACGGCGATACGGAAGGCGCGCGGATCTGGCTGGCGGTTCGCAACGAAATCGACCGGCGTCAGTCGCTCGAGCCGGTGGCGCTGCGGGCCTAGCGGCCGCACCCCGATCGGCTCTGCCCTCCGGCCGCCCGCGCGCCTGGGTGTGATCGTCCTCACTGTGCGCGCGGACCGGGCGGTCTATGCCATTCCCGACACCCACCAGGAATGCACGCCATGAATCGTTCGCTCTCCGCCGTCCTCGCTTTCGCCGCCGCTCTTGCCGCGCTGCCGCAGCTCGCCGCCGCGCAGACCGATTTCGCCACGGTCGGCAAGGTCGCGTGCGTGCCCGACCGCCTCACGAACTGCAGCGAGCCCGGCAAGTGCACGACGCGCGACGCGAGCCCCAACGACAAGGCGCAGGTGCTGATCATCGACTTCGCCGGCAAGCAGGTGTCGATGAAGCGCGGCGACCAGGCGCGCGAAGTCGGCAAGGTCACCGAAGACAAGGTGGATGGCGGCGTGCGCACGATCACGATGAAGGAAGGCAACGGCCCCGACGGCCGCACCGCGCGCATGACGCTCGGCAAGGACGGCAAGTTGTCGATCGATTTCGGCGCCGCCGGCAACAAGGCCGAGGCCACCTGCACGGCCGCATCCTGATGCGACCCGCTGGCGTGCGGGCGCGGGAACGGGCAGGCTGCGCCGTTCCCCGCCCGTCGCATCGTTTCTCCACCGGAGTCTTGCCGTGCTTCATCCGTCGCGCCTCCTCGCCGGCCTTGCCCTAGCCGCGGCCGTGTCCGCGCCCGCCCTCGCGCAGGCCGATTTCCTCAAGGCGCCCAAGGTGGCGTGCCTGCCGGACAGCGTCACGCGCTGCTCCAACGGCCAATGCACGACGCGCCCCGCCACGCAGCGCGACAAGGCAGACGTGCTGGTCATCGACTTCGGTGCCAAGAAGGTGTCGATCCGCCGCGGCGGCGAGGCGCGGCCGTTCGCCGACATCGTCGAACACGAGCAGGGCGACGACGAGCGCCGCTTCGTGCTCGGCGAGCCCGGCAAGGCCGGCGGCGAGCGCGTCAAGGCGACGCTCACCAAGGCCGGCCGGCTCACGCTCGTCATCGGCACCGACGGCAGCAAGGGCGAGGCAACCTGCACCGCCGAGTCCTAGGCGCGCCGGGCGGCGGCGCCCTGCGCCGGAGGGGGTGGACACGGGCGGCGCGGCGCCGCAAATGAAGGGCGTCGTCCACCCACGAGCCGATCTCGCCCATGCCCTTTGTCACCGCCGGCGGCCGCCGCCTCGAATACGAATGGGTCGGCGCGCCCGCGCGCGACGGCGGCCATGCCGCGTCCTCGCCCGTCGTCGTCATGCTGCACGAAGGGCTGGGCTCGGTGGCGCTCTGGCGCGACTTCCCGGCTGCCGTCGCCGCCGCCACGTCGCTGCCGGTGCTCGTCTACAGCCGCTGGGGCTACGGCAAGTCCGAGCCGATCCCGCACGGCCCGCGCCCGCCCGACTACATGACGCCCGAAGGCCGCGAGGCGCTGCCGGAGCTGCTGACGAAGCTCGGCGTCGCGCGCCCGATCCTGCTCGGCCACAGCGATGGCGGCTCGATCGCGTTGATCCATGCGGGCAGCGGCGTGGCGCCCGGGCCGATCGGCGTCATCACCATGGCCGCCCATGTGTTCGTCGAGACGGTCTCGACGATCAGCATCGCCAAGGCGCGCGTGGCGTACGAGGAGAGCGATCTGCGCCAGAAGCTCGCGCGCTTCCACGACGACGTCGACGGCGCGTTCTACAGCTGGAACTGCACCTGGCTGCTGCCGGACTTCATCCGCGGCTTCAACATCGAGGACGACGTGACGCACATCCGCTGCCCGATCACGGCGATCCAGGGCGAGCAGGACGAATACGGCACGGCGAAGCAGCTCGACTCGATCCGCGCCAGGAGCGGCGGCCGCGCCGAGATCGTGCTGATCCCGCAATGCCGCCACTCGCCGCACCGCGACCAGAAGGAGGCGACGCTCGCCTCCATCCGGCGCCACGTGCAGCGGGTCTTGGCAGAGGCGGCGGCGTGAAGGGCTTCGTCGAAGCGGCGGGGCATCGCCTCGAATACGAATGGACCGGGCTCGGCGCGGCCGACTCTCCGGTGGTCGTGCTGCTGCATCAGGGCCTCGGCTCGATGGGACTCTGGCGCGATTTTCCGAAGCACGTGCACGAGGCGACGGGCCTGCGCGTCCTCGCGTACAGCCGCTGGGGCTACGGCCAGTCCGATCCGCTGAAAACGTTTCCGCGCTCCGCGCGCTGGATGCACGAGGGCGCCGAGGAATTGGCGGCGCTGCTCGCGGCGCTCGGCGTCGCGCGGCCGGTGCTGCTGGGCCACAGCGACGGGGCCACGATCGCGCTGCTTCACGCCGCGCAGCGTCTGGCGCCGCCGGCGCTCGGCGTGCTGGCGATGGCGCCGCACGTGTTTCTCGAGCGCGAGGGGATCGTGAGCATGGCCAAGGCGCGCGCGGCCTACGAAGAGGGCGAACTGCGCCAGAAGCTCGCGCGCTTCCATGCCGACGTCGACAGCGCGTTCTACGGCTGGAACGTCACCTGGCTCATGCCCTCGATGCGCGGCTGGAACGTTGAGGCGGAGCTCGGCGGCATCGCGTGCCCGGTGGCGCTCGTGCAGGGCGTGTCCGACGAATACGGCACGCCCGCGCAGCTCGAATCGATCAAGGCGCACACCGGCGGGCGCGCCGAGATCGCGCTGCTCGAGAATTGCGGCCACTCGCCGCACATCGATCAGCGCGGAGCGGTGCTCGGCGCCTTGAAGCGGCTGCTCGCAAAGGTCAAGGTCCCGGCATGAACGCACTCGTCTTTCCGTTCCGAGACGCCGCCGGCCAGCCCGGCCCCGGCCAGACGTTCGAAGTCGCGCCCGGCATCCACTGGCTGCGCATGCCGCTGCCCTACCGGCTCGACCACATCAATCTATGGCTGCTGGAAGACGGCGAGGGCTGGGTCATCGTCGACACCTGCATCCGAAGCAAGCGCACGAAGACGCTGTGGCGCGAGGTGGCGAAGGCGATGCGGATCGGTCGCGACTACGACCGGCCGGTGAAACGCCTCGTCTGCACGCATTTCCACCCCGATCACATGGGCCTCGCCGGGTGGATCGTGCGCGAGTACGAGACCGAGTTGTGGACGACGCGCTCGGAATGGCTGTTCGGCCGCATGCTGTGGCTCGACGCCGAGGGCGAGGGCCAGCGCGACATCGCCAAGCACTACGCGCGCCACGGCCTCGACGCGCCGCGCGTGGCCGACGTGGCGCAGCGCGGCAACACCTACCGCATGGTGGTGGGCGAGCCGCCGCGCGCGTTCAACCGGCTGCGGCACGGCGACACGATCGCGATCGGCGGCCGCGCGTGGACCGTCGTCGTCGGGCTCGGCCATTCGCCGGAGCAGGCCTGCCTCTACTGCGCCGAGGCGGGCGTGCTGATCGCCGGCGACCAGATCCTGCCGCGCATCACGCCGAACATCGGCGTCTGGGCCACCGAGCCGCTCGCCGATCCGCTCGCCGATTATCTCGCGTCGCTCGAGCGCTTCCGCGGCCTGCCCGAAGACACGCTCGTGCTGCCCTCGCACGGCTATCCGTTCACCGGGCTCAATCTGCGGCTCGATCAGCTCCAGGGCCATCACGAGGAGCGGCTCGACACGCTGGCCAAGGCGCTGACGCGCGCGGGCCAGACGACCGTGGAGCTGCTGCCGGCGCTGTTCCGGGCCGATCTCGACAATTTCCAGATCGGCTTCGCGCTCGGCGAGACGCTCGCGCATCTCGCCTGCCTCGAGGGCCGCGGCCGCGCCGCGCGCGAAGAGGCGAACGGCGTCGTGCGGTTCCGGGCGACGTAGCGGACGCGATCGGGCGGCGTCGCATCGGCGCAGGGGCTGCGTCGCGTTCGGCAGCGCCCGCGCCAAACCGAGCACCGGCTCACGTTTCCGGCGATCGCCTCTCCGCCGCGTGATCGTTCGCGTCCGCGCTCCGGCGGAGCGTCAGGCGGCCACGAGCGCGTCCGCGCGGCGCGCCGGCGCGAGGCGCAGCGCGGCGAGGTCGGGAATGCGCTCCCGATCCATCGCTTCGAGCAGTTCGCGATTGATCCGTGCGGCAACCTCCCAGCCGCGATAGACGATCGCGGTGAGGATATCGATCGCCACCGCGCCCGCCGACAGGACGGTCAGCGCGTCCGCGCCGGAGAAAACGCCGCCGTTGGATTTCACCGCGATCCGGCCGCGCGCGGCGGCGACGACGTCTTTCACCGTCGCCAGATTGCGCGCGAAGGTCACGCGGCCGCTGGTGGCGCCGATCCCGAGCGAGACGGCCGGGTCTTCCTTCTTGTAGATGCCGGGAATGACGACCGCGTCCAATCCGTGGCGCGCGGCCATCTCGACCAGGCCCAGCCGGTTCTGCCGCTCGGCGTCGCTCACGTAGAAACCCATCTTGACGAAGACCGGCTTGCGCTTGATCGCGGCGACGCCCTGCAGCAGGCGCTCGAAATTGCGCGGCTCGTGCATTTCGCCGGAATCGTCGCGGTTGTTCGGGCATTGCAGCCCGAGCTCGATCGCGTCGACGTGATCCTGGATCGCCTCGAACGAGCGCAGATAGAGCGCCACGGTCGGCGCGTCGATATTGGCGATCACCATGGTGCCCGTCGGCGCGCGCCGCCGGCGGAGATTGGCGATCCCCGCCGCGAGCCCGACGCTGGGCAGTCCGTAGCAGTTGAGCATCGATTCCTGTTCCGGATAGCGGATCAGGCGCGGCTTGGGATTGCCCGGCCGACGCTCGGGGAGGATCGAGCCGACGGTTATGGCGCCGAAGCCGAGATGCATCAGCCCCGGCAGGGCGGCGGCGTTCTTGTCGAGCCCGGCGGAAACGCCGATGGGATTGTCGAGCGCCAATCCGCCCACCTGCGTGCGAAGCCGCGGATCGGCGATCCGCAGGCGCCGCCCCATCCAGCGCCACGGGAGCGACGTGCGCAGCGTGAGCTTCCCGAGATCGTGCGCGACTTCGCCCGGCAGGCGAAACAGCGCCGGACGCAGAAAGCGCTCGTAGAACGTCCGATCGGTCATCGCACGCTCCCCCTGAAGGGCACGGTCTAGAAGCCCTTCAGCTCCTGCTCCGACATGCCGGTCGCTTTGGCCAGGAAGCTCAGATCGACGAATTTCTCGACATCGGCCGAGTGATCCTTCTTGGCCCAGCCGACTTCGTGCATCTGCTTGGCCGTGAGCTTGATGTCGTCGATCGTCACCTTGATCGTCAGCCGCAGGAAGTCCTTCTGGATCATCTCGACGACCGGCTTGGGAAAGGTCGATTCCTTCTGCTCGAACTCGATCTGCTTGGCGGTGTCGGCGACGAACATCCGCATCGCATCGACGTGCGAGGCGACGATCCGCTGAACGAACTCCGGCTTGTCCTTGACGAGGTCGCGGCGCACCGCCTGCCCGATCTCCCACCGTCCGGCGCCGGCGCCGTAGAGGTGATGGAACACCTTCGCGCCGGTCGCGTTCACGGCCAGCGCCGCGAACGAAGCGATGGTCATCGCCATGTCCACTTCCTTGCCGTCAACGGCGCGCACGTGATTGGGGAAGGGGATGTTGACGATATCGACGTCCTTGCCGCCGTCGATGCCGAGATTCTTGAGGAGATACGAGAGCTTCAGGTGCTGCTGCGAGCCGGTGGGCACGCCGATCTTGAGCTTGTTTCCGGCGGTGCGGCGCGCGGCGACCAGCGACTTCAGCGCGGCGAAATCGTCCTTGGCCAAGGCCATGTCCTTGCCGCCGAACAGCACGTTGTAGCCGCCGCCCCAGCCGATCACGACGACGAGGTTCATGCCTTCGTCCATGGCGCGGATGACGTGCTGGGCGGTGAGGTTGCCCATCTCCAGTTCCTTCTGCTCCATCGCCAGGATCACTGTGGTGGAGTCGTTGAAGGTCTTGAGATCGTATTTGAGCTTGTACTTGTCCTGCACCAGGGGCAGCGTGACTTTCAGCGCGCCCAGCGCCCCGCGCTGCAGCCCGTGGCGAACCACGTCCTGCGCTGCGGCGTGGCCGGCGAACGAAACACAGCCCAGCGTCGCGGCGGCCAGCGCCGCCGTCCGGAATCCGATCTTCATAGGTCTTGCTCCCCCTCAATCGGCCGATGTCCGGCGTCCGCGACGCCCACCCGGCATCCCATTATCGCCAAGCTGAAGCGGCCTTTCTAGGCCCGATCTCGGCATTGCGGGGCGGCGGGAACGCGGGTCGCGCGCCTGGCCCGTCCCGGCGCCTATCCGCCGCCGCGCTCCGTCGCGCGCAGCAGGTTGTCGCCGAACATGTTCGACCATTGCTCGGGCGTGAGGGTCATGCGGCGCTTGAGATAGGCCGTCGGCACGCCGGTGGCCGGCGAGCCGACCGCGGCCGCCACTGCGGGCCGCGCCGCGATCGCCTCCGACCAGCGCCGGATTGCGGGAAACTCGGCGAGACTCATGTCGTAATTGCCGATGTTCTGCACCCAGGGCCAGCAGGCGATATCGGCGATCGAATATTCCTCGGCGAGGTAGGGCGCCTCGCCGAGCCGCGCGTCGAGCACGTTCAGGAGCCGTCGCGCCTCGCGCGTGTAGCGCGCCACGCCGTAGTCCTGGCCCTCGGGCGCATAGCGCACGAAATGCGCCGCCTGGCCGAGCATCGGCCCGAGCCCGGCCACCTGCCAGGTCAGCCATTGCAGCGCGAGGAAGTGCCGCCGGAAATCGGCCGGCAGCAGCCGCCCGGATTTCCGTGCGAGGTAGAGCAGGATCGCGCCCGACTCGAACACCGGGTACGGGGCGCCCTCGTCCTCCGGCGCGAGATCGACGATGGCCGGAAGCTTGTGGTTCGGGTTGATGCGCTTGAACGCCGGCTTCAGATGGTCGCCGGCGAAAATGTCGTAGGCGACGAGCCGGTAGGGCAGGCCCGTCTCCTCGAGCATGATCGCGATCTTGAGCCCGTTCGGCGTGCGGACGTAGTGAAGCTCGATCATCGGCGGGCTCCGCGCTCCAGCGTCGCCGCCGGTCGTCGCGCGCGCGGACCGGGTTCGCGCGCGCTTAGCCACATGCCGCGGCTCACGCGCCGGGGGCGCTACTCGCCGACAGCGTTATTCGCCGACGGCGTCGGACACGCACTTCTTGGTGAAGCTCGCCTTGGCCGCGCCGGCGAGCTTCTTCTCGGCCGCCTCGGCGTCGCAGGCCTTCTCGGCGTCGGCCTTGCACTTGCCGAGGAAGCTCGTCTTGGCCGCGCCGGCCAGCTTCTTGTCGTCGGCCTGATCCTTGCACGACATGCCTTCGACCGCGTCGCTCACGCACTTCTTGGTGAAGCTCGTCTTGGCCGCGCCGGCCAGCTTCTTTTCCGCCGCCTTCGCGTCGCACGCCTTCGCCGCGTCGCCTTCGCACTTCTTCATGAAGCTCGTCAGCGCCGCGCCGGCGAGCTTCTTGCCCGTGGCCTCGGATTTGCAGGAGGCCGTTTGCGCATGGGCGCTCCCGGCGGCGAAGCAGAGCAGGACGGCGATGGCGAGGTGCTTCATGGCGTTCTCCGTGAAAAGCGGATGCGGACGGCTGCCACTCTTGCGGGAACCCGCCGCCCCGGCAAGGGCCAAGAACGCGCGGGCGCCGATTTCGTTCCCGCAGCGCGGCTCCGGCGGCACCCGTGACGGCGCGCGGGCTTGACCCCTCCGGGCCGTTTGGCTACTAGCCCGAGTCTGGGAATAACAACAACAATTCCCGTTCGAGACGACTGGGAGGAATGCCGTGGGCTTGTGTTCGCCGCTCGCCGCGGGAACGTGCGCGCGAAGATCGCCTTCGCCGGAGGCGCCGTTCGTCGGCGGACGACGCTCCGTGCCGCGCCGTTGCCGGATTCCGCCTTCACGCGCGCGGAGCTGAGCGCGATGGCCGAGTTGGCAACGGGCGAAACTTTTCCCGCGCTGCTCGAGATCAACGCGCGGCTGCGCGGAAGCCGTCCGGCCATCCGCGAGAAGGACCTCGGCATCTGGCAGACCTGGACGTGGCGCCAGGTGCGCGACGAGGTGCGCGTGATGGCGTCGGGCCTCGCCGCGCTCGGCCTTGCGCGCGGCGACAAGGTCGTCATCATCGGCGACAATCGGCCGCAACTCTACTGGGCGATGGTCGCGGCGCAGGCGCTCGGTGCGGTGCCGGTCCCGGTCTACCAGGACGCCGCCGCCAGCGAGATGCAGTTCGTGCTCGATCACGCCGAGGCGCGCTTCGCCGTGGTCGAGGATCAGGAGCAGGTGGACAAGCTGCTCGAGATCAGGCCGCGCTGCCCCCGGCTCGAGGCGATCGTCTACCGCGATCCGCGCGGCCTCCGGCACTACACGCAGCCGTTCCTGCACAGCCTCGCCGCGATCGACGCGATGGGGCGCGAGCACCAGAAAGAGCACCCGGAATTCTACGACGAGGAAGCGGGCAAGGCGAAAGGCTCCGACGCCGCGATCATCCTCTACACCTCGGGCACCACGGGGCAGCCCAAGGGCGTCGTGCTGTCGTTCGACAACATCGTCAAGATCGCGCGCATGTCGGCGGAGCTCGAGGGGCTCTCCGAGAAGGACGAGACGCTGTCGTATCTGCCGATGGCCTGGGTCGGCGACAACATGTTCTCACTCGGCCAGACCTACGTCACCGGCTTCTGCATCAACTGCCCGGAATCCTCGGCCACGGTGATGCAGGACCTGCGCGAGATCGGGCCCACCTATTTCTTCGCGCCGCCGCCGATCTTCCAGAACATCCTCACGCAGGTGCTGATCCGCATCGAGGACGCATCGTGGATCAAGCGGCGCCTGTTCCACTATTTCATGAAGGTGGCGCGCCGCGTCGGCAGCGATATTCTCACGAAGAAGCCGGTGCCCGTCGGGCAGCGCTTCCTCTACTGGCTCGGCAATCTGCTCGTGTTCGGGCCGCTCAAGAACACGCTCGGTTTCTCGCGCATGCGGCTCGTCTATACGGCCGGCGAGGCGATCGGGCCCGACATCTTCAACTTCTTCCGCTCCATCGGCGTGCCGATGAAGCAGCTCTACGGCCAGACCGAGGCGACCGTGTTCGTCACGGTGCAGCCCAACGACCAGGTGCGGCTCGACACGGTCGGCGTGCCGTGCCCCGGCGTCGAGCTGAAGCTCGACCAGACCGGCGAGGTGCTCTACCGCAGCCCCGGCGTGTTCAAGGAGTACTACAAGAACCCGCAGGCGACCGCCGAGACCAAGACCGCCGACGGCTGGGTGCACACCGGCGACGCCGGCATCCTCGATCGCGACGGCCACTTGAAGATCGTCGACCGCGCCAAGGACGTGGGGCGCCTCGAGAACGGCGCGCTGTTCGCGCCGAAATATCTCGAGAACAAGCTGAAGTTCTTCCCGGCGATCAAGGAGGCGGTGACGTTCGGCGCCGACCGCGAGTTCGCGACGGCGATGATCTCGATCAACCTCGAGGCGGTGGGGAGCTGGGCCGAGAAGCGCAATCTCGCCTACACGAGCTATTCCGAGCTCGCGCAGAAGCCCGAGGTCTACGATCTCATCAAGGCCGCGGTCGAGCAGGTGAACCGCGACATCGCCCAGGACAAGGATCTCGCCGGTTCTCAGATCAAGCGCTTCCTGCTGCTGCACAAGGAACTCGACGCCGACGACGGCGAGCTCACGCGCACGCGCAAGGTGCGGCGGCGCTTCGTGGCCGAGAAATACGCCGACATCATCGCCGCGCTCTACGGCGGCAAGGATTCCGTCCACGTCGAGGCGAAGGTGAGCTTCGAGGACGGGCGCAGCGGCACGCTCAAGGCCGATCTCAAGATCGCCGACGCCGCCGTTTCGGAGGCGCAGGCGCCGCGCGCGCTCGCAGCATGAGCGAAGCGCACCGCCGCCGCATCGGAGACGTCGTCCTCAAGGTCGACAACATATCGCTGCGCTTCGGCGGCGTGCGCGCGATCACCGGCGTGAGCTTCGAGATCCGGAAGGGCGAGATCTTCTCGATCATCGGCCCCAACGGCGCCGGGAAGACGTCGATGCTCAACGTCATCAACGGCTTCTATCACCCGCAGGAGGGCACGATCACCTGGAAGGGCATGCCGCGCAAGCAGATGCGCCCGCACGAGGCGGCGGCCACCGGCATCGCGCGCACGTTCCAGAACGTCGCCCTCTTCAAGGGCATGAGCACGCTCGACAACCTGATGACCGGGCGGCTCCTGAAGCAGAAGGGCAATTTCATCACCGACGCGCTGTATTGGGGGCCGGCGCAGCGGGAAGACATCCGGCAGCGCGAGGTGGTCGAGAAGATCATCGACTTCCTCGAGATCCAGGCGATCCGCAAGGTGCCGGTGGGGCGCCTGCCCTACGGCCTTCAGAAGCGCGTCGAGCTCGGCCGCGCGCTGGCGATGGAGCCGGAGCTGCTGCTGCTCGACGAGCCGATGGCCGGCATGAACGTCGAGGAGAAAGAAGACATGTCGCGCTTCATCCTCGACGTGAACGACGAGTTCGGCACCACGATCGCGCTGATCGAGCACGACATGGGCGTGGTGATGGACATCTCCGACCGCGTCGTCGTGCTCGACTACGGCCGCAAGATCGCCGAGGGGACGCCCGACGTGGTGCGCGCGAACCCCGACGTGATCAAGGCCTATCTCGGCGTGAGCCACTGAGGGCGGGCGATGGAGTTCCTGTTCAGCCTGTTCCTCGAACCGTTCCTCGCGATGGGCGCGCGGCCGGATTTCTTCGGCCAGGTGTTCATCGGCGGCCTGCTCACCGGCGTGATGTATGCGCTCGTCGCGCTCGGCTTCGTGCTGATCTACAAGGCCTCGGGCGTGTTCAACTTCGCCCAGGGCGTGATGGTGCTGTTCGCGGCCCTCACGCTCGTCGGCCTCATGGAAAAGGGCGTGCCGCTCTGGGCGGCGATCATTCTCACCGGCCTCGCCATGCTGCTGCTCGCGCTGGCGATCGAGTGGATCATCCTGCGCCACATGGTGAACCAGGATCAGATCATCCTGTTCATGGCCACGATCGGCCTCACCTATTTCCTCGAGGGCTTCGGCGACACGCTCTGGGGGTCGGACGTCAAGAAGCTCGACATCGGCATCCCCGATGCGCGGCTCGTGATCCCGGCGGATGCGGTGAACCCCTGGCTCGTGATCGCCGCGTTCGCGCTGTCGGCGCTGGTGGCGCTGGTGGTCCTGCACCGGTGGCGCGCGCACCATGCGCGCCGGACCCACGATCCGAACCGAGCGCCGCCGCCGCTGTTCACGCCGAAACGGCTCGTGTTCCTCACGATCGGCGTCGCCCTGCTCGCCGTCGGCGTTGCCGGCATCCAGGCCGGCTGGATCGTGATCGAGGATTCGCGGCCTGCGCGCGCGGCGCTGCGCTCGCAGAATTTCTTCGTCAGTATGGCCGTGGTCGGCGCGATCGCGCTCGTCGCCGTGTCGCTGCTCGTTTCGGCCGAGGCCGCCGGGCGCAAGCGCGCCGCGGCCGATGCCGGCAAGGAAGTGCCGCCGCTACACTACGGCTGGTTCGTGGCGCTTGGCGCCGCGGTCGCGGTGTTCTGCACGAGCGGCGTCGTCTGGGCGGCGCTGCTGCGCATAACGGTGAACATCTTCGAGCTGTTCGCGGCGGTTATGGCGGCGGTGCTCGTCGTCGTATTGGCGCTGTTCTTCCAGAAAACCCGCGTCGGCCGCGCGTTGCGCGCGGTGGCCGATGACCACGCGGCGGCGCTCTCGGTCGGCATTTCGCTGCGCGGCATCTGGGTCATCGTGTGGGCGGTGGCGGGGCTCGTGGCGCTCGCCGCCGGCATCATCTGGGGCGGCAAGAGCGGCGTGCAGTTCAGCCTGTCGCTGATCGCGCTCAAGGCGCTGCCGGTGCTGATCCTCGGCGGCTTCACCTCGGTTCCCGGCGCCATCATCGGCGGCCTCATCATCGGCGTCGGCGAGAAGCTGGCCGAAGTGTATTGGGGCCTGGCGCTCGGCATCGACGCGATCGAGAACTGGTTCGCCTACATGCTGGCCCTCGTCTTCCTGCTGTTCCGGCCGCAGGGCCTGTTCGGCGAAAAGATCATCGAGCGGGTGTAGGCGATGCTTTACCGCGAGGCCGGGCAGTTCAAGGCCAGCTACGCCGCCGACCAGGCGATCTTCCCGATCGCGCAGGACCGCATCTTCGTGCTGTTGTTCCTGGTGGCGGCATTCGTGATTCCGCCGGCCTTCGCCACCACCTACTGGTTCAACGCGATCCTGCTGCCGCTGCTGATCTATTCGATGGCGGCGCTGGGCCTCAACATCCTCGTCGGCTATTGCGGGCAGATCTCGCTCGGCACCGGCGCGTTCATGGCGGTGGGCGCCTACAGCGCCTACAAGCTCACCACGGTCTTTTTCCCCGATCTCGGGCTGCTGTTCATCTTCCTGATGGCGGGCGGGATCGCGGCGCTCGTCGGCGTGCTGTTCGGCCTGCCGAGCCTCCGCATCAAGGGGTTCTACCTGGCCGTGGCCACGCTCGCGGCGCAGTTTTTCCTGCAATGGCTGTTCAACAAGGTGCCGTGGTTTTCGAACTTCCACTCGTCCGGCACGCTCGAATCGCCGCCGCGCAGCATTTTCGGCCGCATCGCCGAGCCCGGCGGGACGCTCGAATTCCTGTCGTTCCTCAACCCGATGGTGTCGAGCCCGTCGGCGTCGCCGGCGAACAAGTACGTTTTCGCGCTGGCCCTGGTCGCCGGCATGGCGCTGGTCGCGAAGAACCTCGTGCGCGGCCGCGTCGGGCGGCAGTGGATGGCGATCCGCGACATGGACATCGCGGCGCAACTCATCGGCATCCGTCCGTTGCACACCAAGCTCTCGGCCTTCGCCACCTCGTCATTCTACTGCGGCGTGGCCGGAGCGATGATGCTGTTCCTTTATCTCAATAGCGCCGAGACGGCGGCATTCAGCATTACCGAATCGTTCAACGTGCTGTTCATGGTCATCATTGGCGGCCTCGGCAGCATCGTGGGCTCGTTCCTCGGCGCCGGCTTCATCGTGCTGATGCCGATCCTGCTCGTGAACGCCTTGCCCGCGGTCGGCATCGAGATCGACGTGGCCACGCGCCGCCACATCGAGCTGATGCTGTTCGGCGGTCTGATGATCTTCTTCCTCATCGTCGAGCCGCACGGCTTCGCGCGGCTCTGGCAGATCGCGAAGGAGAAGCTCCGTCTATGGCCCTTCCCGCATTGAGCGGACGGGCCCAAGTCCCCCGGGACAAATCCTCGAGGGGCAGGGCGTTTGCAGCGCCCGGACGTGCATGATAGCGTTTTGACCAACCGCGGCGTGCAAGGCAGCGGCGAAGAAGCGAACAACTTGGGAGGTTACCTATGTCCTTCAAGAAGCTGACTCTCGGCGTGCTCGCGGCGTCGGCCGCGGCCGGCGTCACGGTGCCGGCGGCGGCGCAGGAGCTGTTCATCCCGGGCCTCGTCTATCGCACCGGGCCATACGCGCCGTCGGGCATCCCGGTCGCCAACGGCATGGCCGACTACATGACCCTGCTCAACGAGCGCGACGGCGGCATCGGCGGCGTCAAGGTCGTGTGGGAAGAGTGCGAGACGTCGTACGACACGAAGCTCGGCGTCGAGTGCTACGAGCGCCTCAAGACGAAGGGCGCGCTGATCGTCAACCCGTACTCCACGGGCATCACCTACGCGCTGATCCCGAAGGCGACGGTCGACAAGATTCCGCTGCTGTCGATGGGCTACGGCCGCACCGACGCGTCCGACGGCCGCTATTTCCCCTGGACGTTCACGACGCCCACGACCTACTGGAGCCAGGCCTCGGCCAAGATCAAATACGTCGCCTCGAAGGAAGGCGGGCTCGACAAGCTCAAGGGCAAGACGATCGCGCTCGTCCACCACAACAGCCCCTACGGCAAGGAGCCGATCCCGACGCTCCAGGAGCTGTCGAAGAAATACGGCTACAAGCTCGAGATCCTCGCGGTCGATCATCCGGGGCAGGAGCAGAAGGCCACCTGGCAGAAGATTCAGCAGCTCGAGCCCGATTGGGTGTTCTTCTGGGGCTGGGGCGTGATGAACCAGGTCGGCGTCAAGGAAGCCGCCGCGATCGGCTTCAAGATGGACCGCATGATCGGCGTGTGGTGGTCGGGCTCGGAGGTCGACGTTCTGCCCGCCGGCGCGGCCGCGAAGGGCTATCTCTCGGCCACGTTCCATCAGCCCGGCGCCGGCTTCAAGATCCACGCCGAGATCAAGAAGCACGTCTACGACAAGGGCAAGGGCAAGGGCGACGCGGCCAAAGTCGGCGAGGTGCTCTACAACCGCGGCCTCGTGAACGCGTTCATCGCCACCGAGGCGATCCGCGACGCGGTGGCGAAAAAGGGCCCGAAGGTCACCGGTGCCGACGTGCGCGACGCGATGGAGTCGCTCAACATCGATGCCGCGCGGCTCGAGAAGATGGGCTTCGCCGGCATGATGCGGCCGGTCAAGAACTCCTGCTCGGATCACGAAGGCAATGGCCCGATCCTCATCCAGCAGTGGGACGGCGCCAAGTGGAACATCGTCTCCGACTGGATCGAGCCGATGCGCGACGTGGTGCGCCCAATGATCGAAGCCTCGGCGATGAAGTTCGCCGCCGAGAACAAGCTCGAGGCGCGGAAAGATTGCAAGTGACGGCGAACGAGGGCGGGCTCGAACGAGCCCGCCCATGTTCGGCGCCATCCTGAGCGCAGCCCTTTGCTGCGCGAAGGA
>JAEULD010000256.1 GCA_016792765.1 Candidatus Odyssella sp. | reverse complement strand
CGCATGGTCGTGCCGGTCGGCCGCGGGCGGTTCGCGCAGAATCTCGTGCTCGTCACCAAGGACGAGGCCGGCCGCGTCGCCGAGAAGACGATTCTGCCGGTGGCGTTCGTGCCGCTGGTCTGATCCCCCTCGCGCCGGGGCGAGCGGGAAGATATGCTCCCGACATGACCCTGCAGCTTGCCAGCGTCGACGCGCTCGTGGCCGATCTCGCCGATGGCGCCGTCGTCGCCGCGATGAAGGATACCAGCGGCGCGCCGATGGCGCTGGCGCGGGCGCTGATCGGGAAGGGCGTGCGCGGCCTCCATCTCGTCAACATGCCGACCGGCGGGCTGTTCGCCGACGTGCTGATCGGCGCCGGCTGCGTCGCCACGGTCGAGGGCGGCGGCGTGAGCCTCGGCGAATACGGCCAGGCGCCGTGCTTCGTTCGGGCGGTGAAATCCGGCGCGGTGCGCCCGCTCGACACGACCTGCCCGGCGGTCTACGCGGCGCTGCAGGCGGGCGAGAAGGGCATCCCGTTCATGCCGCTGCGCGGGCTGATCGGCTCCGACATCCTCACCCATCGCGCCGATTACAAGATCGTCGACAATCCTATTGCGCCACCGGGAACACACGACCCGGCGGATCGCGCCATGCGCGATCCGATCGTCCTGATCCCGGCGATCCGCCCCGATCTGGCGCTGATCCATGCGCCGCTGGCCGACCGCGACGGCAATCTCTGGGTCGGGCGCGACCACGAGCTGCGCATCCTGGCGCATGCCGCGCGGCACACCGTCGCCACGGTCGAGCAGATTGCCGCGGGCAACCTCAACGCCGATCCGCTGCGGTCGGCGGGCGTGATCTCGGCGCTTTACGTCGACGCGGTAGCGCTGGCGCCGCGCGGCGCGCTACCCTGCGGGATGGCCGGCCTCTACGAGGCGGACGGCGCCGCGATCGCGGCCTATGTCCAGGCCGCCGCCACCCCCGAAGGCTTCCGCGCCTGGCTCGACGCCTTCCTGGCCGGCGATACTCCGGCCCGCCGCGCGGCGGAGTAAGAGAGATTGAGGCACGGAGGACACCGGGAAGGCTGGATGCGTGCCAGAGACGCGGCCAAAAACCTCCGTGTTCTCCGTGACCTCCGTGTTATTTCTATCTTCGAGCCGCAGTCCAATGGCTGAGAGCTATCGCGCCGAAGAGCTGCTGATCGCCGTCGTCTGCCGGCTGCTCGAAGGCAGCCGGCACATCGCGGTCGGCGTCTCGTCGCCGATCCCCGGTTCGGCGGCGCTGCTGCGCCGGGCGCTGGACGACCGCATTGGCGGCACCGGCCCGAAAGTGTCGGTGATCGGCGCCGAGAGCCCCGAATTCCGCACCGACGGCGGCGTCGACATGTTCGACTGCGCCGGCCAGGGGCGGGTCGACGCCTTTTTCCTGTCCGGCGGCCAGATCGACGGGGAGGCCAACATCAACCTGGTCGGCGTCGGCGACTATCCCCGCCAGAAGGCCCGCTGGGGCGGATCGTTCGGCTCGGCCTATCTCTACTTCGTCGTGCCCCGCGTCATCCTGTTCCGCGAGGAGCACAGCCGGCGCGTGCTGGTGCCGAAGGTCGATTTCGTGAGCGCGCCGGGCTGGAGCCCCGCCGGCGTCTACCGCCCGGGCGGCCCGGTCGCGCTGGTGACGCCGCTGTGCCTCTTCACCTTCGATAAAGCACGGCGCCGCTTCGCGCTGGCCAGCCGCCATCCCGGCGTGACGCTGGAGCGGGTGCGCGACGAAACCGGCTTCGATTTCGACGCCCCCGGCAATGTTCCCGAAACGATTCCGCCGCAGAATGAGTGGCTGGCGCTGCTCCGCGGTCGGGTGGCGCGCGAGATCGCCGACCCCTATCCGAAGTTCGCGGCCCGCGTCTTCGGCGCCGCCCCGGCCGCCGCCTGAAGGAGCCGAAGCATGTTCGCACCGCCGCGGCACGTCCGCCGCAGTTCCGACGTAATCTCCGGTGAGAAAACAGGTGCAAGTGCAGACTCCGCGGGTTAGAACCCGCGCGTGAGCCGCCCGGCCAGGGTCCAACAGGACGCCGGAACGAGACCGGTCTCAGAGAACAGTGTTCCAGCCACACGAGAGGATAACGATGCGCGCACTTTCCGCCGCCATCCTGGCGGCGACGACGACGTTCGCCGTCCCGGCCTATGCCCAGGACTGGGGCTGCGCCAAAGTTGCCGACACGATCCTGGCGCCCGGCGCCAAGCCGCAGCAGGGTCAGGTCGACGCCCGCAAGCTCAATCCGCCGCTCAAGGACAAAGAGGCCTTCATCGAATACATGGTGAAGGCGCGCGGCGACGACCGCGCCCAGCTCGCGCGCAAATGGGACCTGATGCAGAACTACGTCAAGAACGGCACGATCAAGGGCGACGACGTGCTGCGCGCGTTCCTGCTCACCGCGCGCGAGGAATTCTCCCGCGCCCGCGCCCCGGCCGAAGCCTACAAGACGAGCTTCCTGACCATCGGCTGCGGCGTCACGATTTCGGGCCCGGGCATGGTCGCGAAGATGACGACCGAGCTGAAGGTGAAGCCGGGCGAGAAGGTGCTCGAGATCGGCACCGGGTCGGGCTACCAGTCGGCCGTGCTCGCCAATCTCACGGACCAGGTCTACACGATCGAGATCATCCCGCCGCTCGCCAAGTTCACCGACAAGCTGCAGATCGAGCTGGCCAAGGGCCGCTTCCAGGAGCTGTCGGTCATCAAGCGCAAGGCCGCCGACGGCTATTACGGCTGGGAAGAGATGGGACCGTTCGACAAGATCATCGTCACGGCCGGCATCGACCACGTCCCGCCGCCGCTCTTGAAGCAGCTGAAGCCCAACGGCGTCATGATCATCCCGATCGGCGATCCGGGCTGCCAGCACGTGCTCAAGATCACCAAGGACGCCGAGGGCAAGACGACGCGCCGCGACATCTACGAAGACGCGGCGCGCCGCCCGAACTGCCGCACGCAGACCCTCTTCGTCGCCTTCACCAAGTACGACAAGGAAGGCAAGACGGTGTCGCGCTTCGGCAGCAAGCCCGAAGACGAGAAGAAGCCGCAATAAACGATAGAAGGGTCGTCGCTTGACCCAGGCTGCAACGACGGGAATGGAGAGCCAGCGGCTCTCCATTTCCTTTTACGTCACCGTCGGGCTGATCGCGGGCGCCATCATCGCGTACCAGATCGCCGTGATGCGGGTGTTCTCGGTCGGCACCTGGAGCCATTTCGGCTCGCTGACCGTCAGCATGGCGATGCTCGGCTTCGGGCTGATGAGCGCCGTCATGTGCGTCAGCACGAGCTTCTTCGAGCGCCACTGGAGCAAGCTCGTCGCGCTGTCGCTCTACACCTTCGGCCCGCTGATGGTGGCGGGCAACACGCTGGCGCAGAAGGTCGGGTTCAACCCGATCGAGCTGATCTCGAACCCGCAGCAGAAATACGACCTGCTGCTGCTGTTCGTCTGCTATTTCGTGCCGTTCCTGCCGGGCGCGCTGTTCCTCGGGCTCGCCTTCCTGCGCGCGCAGGCGGTGTTCGGCAAGGTCTACTTCGCCGATCTCGTCGCCTCGGGCCTCTGCGGCCTGATCTTCCTCGCCGCGATGTACGTCGCGGCGCCGGAATGGATCGTCTTGGTGCCGCTGGCCCTCTGGCTGGTCGGCGCCCTCGTCTGGTTCGGATCGCTCGGGCGCATCGCGAGCATGGCCGTCGTCGCCGTGCTGGCCGCGGCCAGCGTGTGGGCCACGAACCACTACACGCAGATCGAGGTGAACCAGTTCAAGGGCATCAGTTACGCGCGCAAGTTCGAGGACAGCAAGCGCATCTACCGGAATTACGGGCCGTTCGGCGATCTCGAGGTTTTCGCCAGCTCGTATTTCCACTTCGCGCCGGGCCTGTCCGACAACGCGGCCTCGAAGCTGCCCGAGATGCCGAAGAACTCCTATCTCGGCCTGTTCATCGACAGCGACGGCCCGATCGGCATCATCAAGCAGCTGCCCGACAATCTGAAGGCGTATTTCCAGTTCCTGCCGATGTACATGCCCTATGTGCTGAAGCAGAACCCGGAAGTGTTCGTCGTGCAGCTGGGCGGCGGCATCTCCACCGAAGTCGCGCGCACCACGGGCGCGCGCAAGATCACGGTCGCCGAAGGCAACCCCGCGATCCTCTCGACCCTGCGCAGCTCGAAGATCATCACCGACCTCACCGGCAAGCCGCTCGACGACCCGCGCATCACCGTGATCGGCTACGACGGCCGCCTCTACGCGCGCACGCAGCGCGACAAGTACGACATCATCGATCTCTCGCTCGCGGATTCCACCGGCCTCTCCTCGCCGGGCGGCTTCGCGATCGTCGAGAAGTACAACTACACGCGCGAGACGCTCGGCGACTACATGAACGCGCTGGCGCCCTCGGGCATCCTCTCGATCACGCTCTGGAACAAGGAAGACCTGCCGAAGGCGATCCCGAAGTTCCTGGCGACCGTGATCGCCGCGGCGCGCGTGCGCGACGGCGACGAAGCCGCGAAGAAGTTCTTCATCGTCCACACCTACCTTTCCACGGCGACGATCCTCTACAAGAAGGACGGCTTCTCCGACGCCGAGGCCGACAAATTGGCCAAGCACGCCGAGGAGATGTCGTTCGAGCTGCTCTATCGGCCCGGCATGAAGATCGACCTCGGCGACGAGGACGCGATCTACGCCGGCTATCGCGGCTCCTACTTCCACAGCGGCGACGAGACCGAGGCCGAGGGCGAGGAGGCCGCGCCCGAGAAGGAAGCCAAGCCGGGCGAGAAGGAAGCGGCGCCGCCCGAGAAGACCGAGGCCAAGCCCGGCGAGGCGCCGAAGCGCGCGCCGCCGAAGCTCTCCTGGGCCAATCTCTACAAGGTGATGATCGCCCGCTACCTGAAGGGCGAATTCGCCGAAGTCGACCAGCGCTACGTGTTCGACACGCGCCCGCTCACCAACGAGCGGCCCTATTTCGCCGGCTACATCAAGGTGCTCGACATCCCGAAATTCCTGCACCAGCTCGACGCGGTGTCGGACGAATGGGGCTACCTCTTGCTGTGGGCGACGCTGATCCTCGCCTTCCTGTTCGGCCTCCTGCTGATGCTGTTCCCGGTGATCTGGGGCTGGAAGACGATCTTCTCGAAGGTGCCCGGCAAGTTCGGGATTTTCATCTATTACTTCTGCCTCGGCACCGGCTACATCATCGTCGAGGTGGGCCTGATCTCGAAATTCACCGTGGCGCTCGGCAATCCGGCGATCTCGGCCTCGGTGCTGATCACCGGCATGCTGTTCTTCACGGGGCTGGGCTCGCTGTTCACCAGCCGCTACCTCGACCGCTGCCGCACGCTGATGCCGAAGATCTTCGTCGCGATCGCGGCGCTGCTGGCGGCGGGCGCGTTCTTCTTCGACCCGATCCTGCAGGCGATCGGCTCGTGGCCCTACCTGCTGCGCATCGTCGCCTGCCTCGCGCTGGTGGCCCCGCCGGCCTTCCTGATGGGCTTTCCGTTCGCCACCGGCATGGCGATGCTCTCCAGGCTGGGCAAGGAGCGCTTCTTCATCTGGGCCTGGGGCATCAACGGCTGCTTCTCGGTGGTGGGCGCGGTCACGGTGCCGATCGTCAGCGTGCTGTTCGGCCACTCGGTGCTGATCCTGGCCGCCGCCGCGATCTACCTCGTCGCGCTGCCGGCGTTCTTCTACCTCCTGAAGCCGATCCCGGGGGCGCAGCCGGCGTAAAGCGGAGCGTGATGCGTCCGTGGCAGATCGCTTGTCTCGGCCTCGCCGCTTCCGCGTTCAGCGCCGCGCCGGCCGTGGCTGAGCTGCGCCGCGACCTGCGCGTGCTGACGGCGCCGTCATCCGCGCGCGGCCACACGTTCGTCGCCGAACTCGGCAACGCGCCGTACCCGGTCGGGCCCGCCGCCGTCGATCACCGCGGCGCGCCGTTCTGGCACGGCGTCGACGCGGCCAGCGGCCAGCGTTTCCGCCGGCTCGGCGAGAACCGTTACTACCTCGAAGCCGCCGTCTATTCCGACGCGCGCGTGCTGTTCCACGCGTCGCGCGGCTTCGATCCGGCGAAGCCGTTCCGCGTCGTGCTGTTCCTGCACGGGCACGGCTCCGAGATCGAAGCCACCGTGGCGCGCCATCTCGACCTGCCCGGGCAGCTCGACCGCTCGGGCGCCAACGCGGTGCTGGTGGCCCCCCAGCTCGCGCGCGACGCGCAGGAATCGGCGCCGGGCAAGTTCGTCGAGCCGGGCCGCGCGGCCGCGTTCTTCGCCGAGGCGGAGGGCGTGCTGCGCGCGGTGCTCGGCGGCGACGAGGCCGCGTGGCGCCGGGCGCCGATCGTCGTCGCGGCCTATAGCGGCGGCTATCGCACGGCGGCGCAGATCCTGAAGCACGGCGACCTCGATCGGCGCATCGAGGGACTGATCATGCTCGATGCGTTCTTCGCCGATGCGGGCCTCTACGCGGGCTGGCTCGCGCGGCACCGGCAGCGCGCGTTCCTCTACGCGCTCCACACGCGCTCCAGCGTCGAGGAGACCACCGCGCTCAAGACCCAGCTCATCGAGCGCAACATCGCCTACGCCACGCGCGACGACGGCGGCCCGCTCGCCGGCATCCGCCTCATCGAAGTGGAAACGCCGCACGGCGACGTGGCGCGCCTCGGCCCGCCGGCGGAGCCGATGGGCGCGCTGCTGCGGCGTTTGCAGCCGTAGGGGCGCGCGGCGCGCGCCCTTTCAACGCCTCCCGTGCGCCGGCAGGGCGCGCGCAGCGCGCCCCTACGATGGACAGGCTACGCCGCCTTCTTGATCAGCCCCTCGGCCACGAGCGCGGCCTGCACGGCCGGGCGGCCGCCGACGCGCTTCTGAAACGCGGTGAGCGCCGGCCACTTGCCGATATCGAGGCCGACATAGCGCGGCCAGTTCAGCACGGTGAACAGGTAGATGTCGGCGATCGTGAACTGGTCGCCCATCAGATACGGTTTGGCTTCGAGATGCTTGGCGAGCCAGGCGAAGCGCATCTCGAGATCGTCCTTGAACGGTTGCTTCGAGCTGTCCGGCAGCTTCTCGGCATGGCGGAACAGCGGCGTGTGGCCCTTGTGGATCTCGGCCGCGACGAAATTGAGCCATTCGAGCACGCGGTAGCGCTCCATCGAGCCCGCCGCGGGCAGCAGCTTCGCGGCCGGCTTCTGGTCGGCGACGTATTGCAGGATCACCTGCGCCTCGGTGAGCTTCTCGCCGTTGTCGAGCTCGAGCGTCGGCACGTAGCCTTTCGCGTTGACGCCGAGATAGTCCGAGCCGGCCTCGGTCTTCTTGGCCTTCATGTCGACCTTCTCGATCTCGAATTTCGCGCCGGTCTCGTGCAGCGCGATGTGGCAGGCGAGCGAGCAGGCGCCGGGAAAGAAATAGAGCTTCATGGGGTGTTCCTCCGGGGATGGGGGATGTCATCCCGCGCGCGCCGCGCGCCGTCAAGTTTCGATTGCGTTACCGTCGCCACAGCCGCTCGCTCGCCAGCCGCGCGCCCGCGGCCAGCGATTTCAGCTTCTCCCACGCGATCGTGGGATAGACCGGCGGCAGCTTGGCGAAGGTGCCGAAGCCGCAATCCGTTCCGGCCATCACGCGCTCGCGGCCGACGATGTCCGCGAAGGCGCGGATTCGCTGCGCGACGAGCTGCGGGTGCTCGACGTGGTTCGTGTTCGTGTCGATGACGCCGGGCACGAGAATCTTGTCGTCGGGAATGCGCGCCGCTTTCAGGTCTTCCCATTCGTGCGCGTGGCGCGGATTGGCGGCCTCGAACAGCACCGCCTGCGGCCGCGCCGTCCACACGATGTCGGCCACGTCCTTGAGCGGCACGTCGTGGGTGTGCGGCCCCGCGTAGTTGCCCCAGCAGAGATGCATGCGCATCGCGTCCGGCGGGATGTTGCGCGTCGCGTGGTTGATCGCCTCGACGTTGCGCGCGGCGATGCGGCGGAACTCGGCGAGCGACAGGCCCTGATAGGCGAGGTGGCGGCTCATCGCGAGGTCGGGGCAATCGATCTGCAGCACGAAGCCGGCCTTCCAGATCGCCTCGTATTCCTCCTGCATCGCCGCGGCGAGCGCCGCCACGTAGGCGTCCTCGCTCGGGTAATGCCGGTTCGGCATGAAGATCGCGACCACGCCGGGCGAGGCGGCGGGCACGAACGCGTCGACGGGCTTGGCGCGCGCGCACGCGGCGCGGAGATTG
This sequence comes from Candidatus Odyssella sp., assembly GCA_016792765.1. Classification (GTDB taxonomy): domain Bacteria; phylum Pseudomonadota; class Alphaproteobacteria; order Bin65; family Bin65; genus SBBV01. The sequence goes on along the minus strand of JAEULD010000256.1, from coordinate 48,745 downwards.
GCGAGATCGGCTTCGAGCGGCGCGCGGTCCTGCACCGCGATCGGTCCGCGGCAGGCCGGCGGATCGCGCCGCACCGGATTGCTGCCCTGCCGCCGGCTGGCGAGGAAGCCGGGATGGGCGAGCAGGTCGGCCGGAGTCCATTCGAGCGGCGCCGGCTCGCCGAAGCCGGCGAGGCGGTGCTTCAGGTAGTTGACGTAGGAGACCTTGCCCATCTCGCCGTCGCTGACGACGTCGATGCCGGTCTCGACCTGCCGAACGACGGTCTCCGCCACGGATTCGCGCACGCGCTTCGCCAGCAGTGCCGCCTCGTGCGGCTCGGCCGCGTCCTGCGCCATCAGGAGATCGACGAGATCGTCCGGCCGCGGCAGGCTGCCGACATGGGTCGTCAGGATGCGGTCGGTGCTCGTTTTCATTCGCACGGCCCATATCGCGTAGGGGCGCGCTGCGCGCGCCCTCTCGCCACATTTCGCAATTCCGACGACGAAGACGATCGTCGCCGCAACGTCATGACTCCACGGGTCTGGCTGCGGCGGCAGGGCGCGCGCAGCGCGCCCCTACGCGATCGACGCCGTGCGTCCCGTCAAACGCACCTTCCGCCATCCACCTCTAAACAGACGCCGGTGAAGAAATTCGCCTCGTCGGAGCAGAGGAAGACGGCGCCGGTCGCGATGTCTTCGGGCGTCGAGAGGCGGCCGAGCGGCACGGTCTTGATGAAGGCCTCGCGCGTGTTCGTGCCGAGGAACGAGGCGAGCAGCGGCGTGTCGCCGGCGACCGGGCAGAGCGCGTTGACGCGGATCTTGTCGGGCGCGAATTCCACGGCCATCGACTTGGTCATCACGTTCACCGCGCCCTTCGAGGAATTGTAGACGGTGAGGCCGGGGCGGGGGCGGAGGCCCGCGGTGGACGCGACGTTGAGGAACGCGCCGCCGCCCTGCTTCCGGAAGATCGGCACGGCCTCGAGCGCGGCGAGATAGATGCCCTTCACGTTCACCGCGAAGATGCGGTCGAACTCCTCTTCCTTCACCTCGAGCATCGGCTTGTTGACGTGCGTCGTGCCGGCATTGTTGACGACGATGTCGAGCCGGCCGAAGGATTTCATCGCGAGGCCGACCATCGCCTTCACGTCGGCCGCTTTCGTCACGTCGGCGCGGCAGGCGGCGGCGTGCTTGCCGAGGCGCGACGCGACGTTGCTGGCGCCCGCCTCGTTGAGATCGGCGACGACGACCTTGGCGCCCTCGGCCACGAACCGCCGGGCGATGCCCTCGCCGAAACCCTGCGCGCCGCCGGTCACGACGGCCACTTTGTCCTGCAGTCTCACGGCGTCCTCCTTCGTTTCAGCGGCGGCGTTTGGCTTTCGCCGCCGGTTTCCGTCTTGCGGCGCGCGCGGCGCGCTTCGCGGCTCCTGCGTCGGCGCGGCCGCGCTGCGCGAACAGGAACGGCTCGAGGGCCGCCTCGAACGCCTCGGGCTGCTCGAGGTTCACGAGGTGGCCCGCTTTCGGCACCACGACGAGCCGCGAGCCCTTGATGCGGGCGTGCATCTGGCGGCCCATGTCGGCGGTCGTCAGCGTGTCGGCTTCGCCGAAGATCAGCATTGTGGGCACGGCGATCTTGTCGAGATTCGCGGTGCGGTCGAACAGGGTCGTGGCCTTCACGGTCTTGACGTAGCTGCCCTTGTGCAGCGCCGCCATGCTGGCGACGAGGCGCTGATACTGCTCCTCGGTGGCGTTGGGGCTGCACAGCGTCCTGGCGACGACGGGCGCGATGTCGCGCGGCTCCTTGCCGTCCTCGACCAGCGGCTTCAGCCGCAGCGACAGGAACTTCCGGCGGTCGGCGTCGGAGAAGTTCTGGAAGCCGGTGAAGCTGGCCACGATCGCGAGGCTGGCCACGTGCCGCGGATAGAGCGCGTAGAAATCCTGCGCGATGCGCCCGCCCATCGAGAGGCCGACGAGGTGCAGCTTCGTGCGGCCGTAGAACTTCAGGACGCGCAGGACGTCGCGCGCGAAATCGCTGAAATCGAGCTCGCCGTCGTAGTCTTCGCTGCCGTTGTAGCCGCGCGCGTCCCACGCCACGGCGAGGAAATGGTCGCCGAAACGCGCCACCTGCTGCGTCCAGTTCGTGCGGTTGCCGCCGATGCCGTGCATGAACAGCACGAGCTCGCCGGTGCCCGCCTCGTCGACGGTCAGGCCCGGCGTGCCCGGAATGTGGCGGGTGCGGATGGCGGCCATCGTTTCTTCCCCTGGTTGCCTAGCGGCGGACGCGGCGCGAGAGCGGATCGAGCACCAGCTTCTCGCCGGCGAAGAAGATCAGCACGATGGCGAAGCAGCAGGCGTAAAGCAACGCCGGTTTTGCGCTCTGCTGCGCCTCGCCCATGAGATAGCCGATGCCCGAGCCGGTGCCGAACAGCTCGCTCACCAGCGCGATCTTCCAGGCGACGCCGTAGGCGATGCGGAGCGCGCCGACGATGTAGGGCAGCAGCAGCGGCAGCGTGATCCTGAACAGGATCTTCCGGCGCGTGCGCGTGAAGCTGCGCGCCATCTCGAGCGCCTCGCGGTCGAGCTCCTTCAGGCCCGCGCTGATGTTGATGAGGCAGAACGGGATCAGGATCGCGACCTGGACGAAGATCGCGGTGAAGTCCGAAACGCGGAACCAGATCACGGCCAGGATCGCCCAGCCGATCGAGGGGAACGAGTTGAAGAAGGGCTGGATGCGCTCGTGGACGATCGCGCGCGCCCACGGGCTGCCGAGCGGCCAGAACGCCAGCAGCCCGCCGATCGCCAGCGCCAGCGTCACCGACAGCAGCACGCGCACCACGCTCATGGCGGTGTGGCCGAGATACACCCAGTCGGTGAACAGCAGCCACAGCTCGGCGGCCACCGCCGCCGGGGAGGGCAGGATGTTCGCCGGCAGCGCGTTCGACATCGCCCACCATGCGAGCACGGCCGCGACGACGAGGCCGTCGGCGAGCAGGCGCGACAGCAGCCGCTGGCGCGGCGGCAGCGCCGCGGCCGTCTTGCGCGCGTCAGCCCGTTCCATAGTGCCTCTGCAGGCGGCGCTGGACCGGCTCGAACACGAAGCGGTCGGCGCAATAGACGAAGGCGATGATGATGACGATCACGACGAACAGGATCGGCGTGCGGTAATCCTGCCGCGCGAGATCGAACAGATAGCCGAAGCCCGAGCCGCCGCCGATCAGCTCGGCCGTGAGCGCCACCTTCCAGGCGACGCCGAAGCTGATGCGCAGCGTCGCGAACATGAACGGGTAGAGCGAGGGAATCGTGATGCGCAGGAAGCGCCGGAGGCCCGAGCGCGTGTAGCTGCGCCCCATCTCGATCAGCTCGCGGTCGAGCGTGGCCAGGCCCTCCTTCATGTTCACGAGCGCGAACGGGATCAGCACCATCGAGATCGAGAAGATCACGGTGAGATGCGTGGCGCCGAACCAGAGCAGGGCCAGCAGCGCCCAGCCGATGCCCGAAAACGCGTTCAGGAACGGGCTGATGCGCCCATGCACCATGAGCGCCGTCGCCGGGACGTAGTGCGCGAGGAACGCGAGCGCGTTGCCGACGACGAACGACACCGCGATGGCCACGCCCACATGCATCAGCGACCAGCCCATGTGCTTCAGCTGGTTCGCGTCGGTGACGAAGGCCCACAGCGCCTTCGCCGTCGTCCACGGCCCCGACATCGCGATCGGCGGCACCTGCGTCGCCGCATAGGCCCACGCGGCGATCACCAGCAGCGTGAAGCCGTGCGCGGCGAGCCGTTCGCGGGAAACCATCACCTACCCTTCTCCCCTTGGGGGAGAAGGGCGGGGATGAGGGGATGGTCCCGCGAATGCGAGGTCGGCCGCTTCGACGTGCGCTTGCGCCACGACTGGCGTTCACACCCGTTCATCGCGTCGTCGATGGAGTCTGCGGCACCGCCCCTCATCCCTTTCCCGTCTCCCCCAAGGGGAGAAGGGGAATTCCTACTCCCGGATCGCGCCTTCCCAGATCATCGTCTTGGCGTCGGGATAGTCCTTCAGGATGCCGAGCTCCTTCGACAGCGCCCACACCTTGTTCATCGCGTCGATGTCGTTCTGCGCGACGGCGGCGGGGAAGTCGGAATACTGCTCGAACCACGCCTTGAAGTAGGCGGGATCGTTCTTCGTCTCCTTGCCGACCGCCTCGGACACCTCGCCGATGTTCTTGAGCGTGTAGTCGATCGAGGCTTTGAGCATGCGGTTGAACTCGCGATAGAGCTCGGGCTTGGCCGCGATCTTCTCGGCGTAGCCGACGTTCACGGCCGAGACCATGCGCAGCTTGAACAGCTCCCACATGTCCTCGGCGGTGCGCGCGACCGGCACGAAATCGCCGTTCTTGGCGGCCTGATAGGCCTGGCTGTGGATGAGCGTCGCGGCCTCGACCTTGTCGGTCGCGAGCGCGCCGGGCAGCGCCGGCGCCGGAAGCTGCTGCCACTTGAAATCGCCGTTCTCGAACTGGACGTTGACGCCGTACTTCTTCCAGAGCGCCATGCGCACCAGCGTGATGCCGGTCGATTGCAGCCCGTAGGTGGCGATGGTCTTGCCTTTCAGGTCGGCGATCGTCTTGTAGGGGCTGCCCTTCTTCACCCACACATGCGCGCCGTCGCCGGACTTGTGATAGCGCAGCGCGGTCGAGAGCACGCGCAGCTCCAGGCCCTGCTCCTTGGCCCGCGGCACCGACATCACGGCGGTCATCACCACGTCCCATTGCTTCGTCGCGGTGCCCTGGATCAGGACCGGGATCTGATAGCCCTTGCCGTCGATCTCGAGCTTGTCGGACACGACCTTGCCGTTGCGCATCGGCCACATGACGGCCTCGAGCACGGGATCCTGGAGGTAGGCGAAGGAGAGCTTGTCCTTCGCGAAGGCGGGCGCCGCGGCGAGCATCGCGGCGGCGGCGAGAACGAGCGGGTGCGGTTTCATGTCTGCTTCTCCCGTGAACGAAAGGATCAGGCGGGCGTATCGGGCCAGCGCTGCGGCCAGGCGATGCCCTGCTTGCGCATCATGCGCTGGAAGGCGGGCCGTGCGGCGGCGGCTTCGGCGACGCGGCGGACGTTCGGGAAGTGCCACGCGGTTCTCGGCATGAAGCGCGTCCAGCGCGTGAGCATCGCGAGATAGATGTCGCACACCGTGTGCCGATCGCCGGTCACCCAGCGGTTGCCGCCGATGCCGGCGTCGAGCACGCCGAAATTGCGCATCAGCTTCTCTTCGGCGCGCGCCTTGAACGCGGCCTGGTGCGCCGGCTCGGGAAACGTGAAATCGGGGTGCCACCAGTCGATGAGGCCGGCCTGCACCGTGTTCGTCATGTAGGTCAGCCACTGGTAGAAGCGGCCGCGCTCGCGCGTGCCGGCGGGCGGCGCGAGATCGGCCTCGGGATGCTTGTCGCAGAGATACTGGCAGATCGCGGCGGTCTCGAAGATGACGAAATCGCCGTCGACGAGCGTCGGAATGCGGCCGTTGGGATTGAGCTTCCTGTACGCGGGCTGCTCGTGCTCGCGCGCGGCCACGTCGAGCCGGATCATCTCGTAGGGCTGGCCGGCCTCCTCGAGAACGGTCTGCGGCGCCATCGCCGCCGTGCCGGGTGCCCAGTAGAGCGTGTACATCGCCGTCATCCCGGCTCCTGCGATCTTCATCTTCACGCCGCCGCCGGCTCGGCTTCGAGCCGCGTGAACAGGTCGTGCAGCCGCGCGCGCTGGCCGCGCAGGTCGTCGCTCGCGGCGATGTCGCGCGGGCGCGGCGCGGTGATGCTCAGCGTCTCCAGCACGCGGGTCGGCTTGTTCGACAGCAACAGGATGCGGTCGGCGAGCACGAGCGCCTCTTCGATGTCGTGCGTGACGAACACGATCGTCTTGCCGGTCCGCTGCCAGATCGCGATCAGTTCCGCGCGCAGCCGCCGGCGCGTGTTGAGATCGAGCGCCGAGAACGGCTCGTCCATCAGCACGATGCGCGGATCGACCGCGAGCGCGCGCGCGATCGCGACGCGCTGGCGCTCGCCGCCCGAAAGCATGCCCGGATATTTGTGCGCATCGCGCGCGAGGCCCACGAGTGCCAGAAGCTCGGCCGCGCGCGCCTCCATCGCGGCCTTCGCCATGCGGTCGAAGCGCAGCTCCATGCCGAGCACGACGTTGCCGAGCGCGGTGCGCCACGGCACGAGGCGCGGCGACTGGAACACGTAGGCGAGCGAGCGCCAGGCCTCGGCCGGCGCCTTGCCGTCCACCGTGACGCGGCCGCCCTGCACCGGCAGCAGGTCGCCCATGAGGCGCAGCGACGTGGATTTGCCGCAGCCGGACGGGCCGAGGATGCAGAGGAACTCGCCCTCGTCGGCCGCGAAGCTCAGCTCGTCGAAAATGGTGTCGCCCCCGAGTCGGGTGGAGACCCGCTCGAAGGACAGGATCTGCCGCGCCACGTCTCCCTCGCTCTCGCGCACGCGATCGTTCGACCTTAACGGCGCGCCGCGCGCCTTGGCAAGCGAAGCAGCAAAAAAGGAAAGTGAACAGGAGCCGGGGAGTCGGGGAGAAGGAAATAAGACGGGCTCACCACCAGGGCGCCAAGACACCAAGAAGAACGAATGCGCCGCCAAGGGGCGGCGCGAATGAGAGAGCGGTAGCTTTCCTTCGCGCGCCCCTTGGCGCGCAATCCGTCTTCTTCGTGTTTTGGTGTCTTGGTGGTGAGCCTTACTTCTCCCCGGCTCCCCAGCTCCTGTTATCTTTCTTGCTTGCTTCAATCCGCGCCGGGCGCGCGGGCGGGGGCGGGCGGCGGCTTCGCGGCGTTGGCGCGGACGCCGATGTTGCCGTCGGCCGAGAGCATGATGGCGATCGGCCGCGTCGCCTCGAATTTCGAGAGCACGATGTTGATGATCACCATGAACGGCACGCACAGGAACATGCCGAGCACGCCCCAGACGAGGCCCCAGAACACGAGCGAGACGATGATCACCAGCGAGGACAGGTTCAGCGAGCGGCCGACCAGCTTCGGCTCGACCGCGTTGTTCATGACCACCTGGATCGCCACGATCGCGATCGAGACCGAGCCGATCAGCACCCAGTCGGTGAACTGCACGATCAGCAGCAGCATCGGCCCGAGCACGCTGATGATGGCGCCCACCGTCGGGATGAAATAGCTGATGAAGGTGACGACGGCCCAGAACTCGGCGAGCTGCAGGCCCACGGCCTTCATGATGCCGTAGACGAGCAGCGCCGTGATCAGCCCGAGCACGGTCTTGATCCGCACGTAGGTCTTGATGTCGTGGCTGATCTCCTGGAACGCGGTCCGCACCTCCTTGTGCTGCACCTCGGTGCGCGCCATCGCCTCGAGCTTGCGGCCGAAGGTGCGGTGCTCGAGCAGCAGGAAGCCGGTGTAGATCAGGATGAGGCCGAGATCGCCGGTGAGGCTGGCCAGCGCGAAGGCGGTGCGCTGGACCATGGTCGGGATGTTGATCCGCCCGATCAGCCCCTCGATCGGATTCTCCTGCGGCAGCCCCATGAGCTGCGCGCCCTGGCGCACGAGCTGCTGGAAGCGGTCCTGGTATTGCGGCGCCGAGGCGATCAGCTCGCTGACGCTCGAATTGATCAGCGCCACGAGCAGCCAGATGGCCGCCGCCACGCCGGCGATCGCGAGCAGCATCGCCGGCCCGTAGGGGATGGCGAAGCCGAACCGGCGCGTGGCCATGATCGTCTGCTGCAGCGTGATCATCAGGTACCACAGCATCACCGCAACCACGAGCGGCTGCAGGAACGACTGTCCGATGATGAGCACGTACACGGTGAGGGCGACGACACCCAGCGCCGCGCAGACATTGAGGAATTTGAGGTTCATGCGGCGCGGCGCGGCGGCCCTCGGGCGGCGGAAACGGCCCCTCGGCGGGGGAGGGGTACTCTAGGGTCCGCCCTGCCGCTTGTCGATTGCGGCGGGGGCCGCTTGCCTCTGGCGGAAGGGGGCGGGTTGGGGAAGAATGCGGCCCAGCGCGGGGCGGGATCGAGGCGCCGCGCAGAAATCTGGGAAGGACAACAACCGGAGGGACTAATGTTGAAACGTTTCGTATCGACCCTGGCGCTGGCGGCGGCGATTGCCGTCGGGCCGGCCCAGGCTCAGGACGTGAAGATCGGCGGCCTGTTCGGCATCACGGGCCCGATCGCGTCGCTCGTGCCGCCGATCGTCGAGAGCGCCAAGCTCGCCGTCAAGCACGTGAACGAGCAGGGCGGCATCGGCAAGGGCGGCAAGCTCGACATCGTCATCGCCGACGGCCAGTGCAACCCGCAGGCCGCGGCCGCCGCCGCCAAGAAGCTCGTCGACGTGGACAAGGTCGCCGGCATCGTCGGCGAGCTGTGCAGCGGCGCCACGATCGCCGCCGCCGAAGGCTCCGGCATCCCGACCGGCACGGTCATGATCTCGCCGGCCTCGACCTCGCCGGCCCTCACGACGCTGGCCGACAAGGACTTCGTGTTCCGCACCTGCCCGTCGGACGCGTTCATCGGCCAGACCGCGGCGCGCTACCTGGTGCAGAAGCGCGGCATCAAGGTGCTGGCGCTCACCTACATGAACAACGACTACGGCAAGGGCCTCGCCAGCTCGTTCCGCGACGAGTTCAAGAAGCTCGGCGGCAAGATCACGGCCGATCTCGAGCACAACGAGAAGGCCACGTCGTTCCGCTCCGAGCTCGCGACGCTCGCGAAGGACAAGCCGCCCTATCTCTTCGTCATCGGCTACGCGAACTCGTCCGGCCCGATCATCCTGAAGCAGGCGCTGGAGGGCGGCTTCTTCAAGAAGTTCATCGGCTCGGAAGGCACGCGCGACGACAAGGTCTATCAGCAGATCGGGATCAAGAATCTCGAAGGCATGATCCACCTCGTCGGCGGCGACCCGTCGAGCAAGGCGCTCGACATGTTCAACGCCGAGATCACGAAGGTGAACAAGGACTTCGTCGGCAAGCCCTATGCGCCGCACAGCTACGACGCGGCGTTCATGCTGGCTCTGGCGATCGAAGTGGCCGGCTCGACCGACCGCACGAAGGTGCGCGACGCGCTGCGCCGCGTCGGCTCGATCGGCGGCGTGGTGATCGGCCCCGGCGAGTGGAAGAAGGCCAAGGAGGCGATCGCGAAGAAGCAGAAGATCACCTACCACGGCGCCGCCGGCAACCACGTGTTCTCGAAGGAAGGCGACGTCTCCGGCGTCGTCGACGTCTACGAGATCAAGGGCGGCAAGGACAACAAGATCGCGACGCTGCGCTAGACGCATCGCGAGACGACGGACGAAACGAAGCCCCGCGCCGGCAACGGCGCGGGGCTTTTCGTTGTCGCGGCACTTTGGGACCGCGGTCGCACAGGGGCCCGCAATTCGCCTGTGCGGCGGGCTTGACATTGTTCTTGAAATGTTCCATTGAACGGGCCAATGGTCCGGTTCGACCGGGCGGGCGGAGCGCGGCGACGCGCTGTGCGCGGCTGTTTGGACATCGTCGATCACGCACGCGGATCGGGCAGCGGCATGCTGCGCGGCCTCGGCTGCGCGAGCCGGGCGCGTCCATACCGCCGGGCGGAAGTTCGAACCCGCGCGGAGACGTGGAGCAAACATCGGCCGCCGCCGTGCGAGCGCGGCTGCAGGCGGCCTCGTCCGCATTGCCCTCGCCGAAACCGCTGCCGCGGCGCGACCGGATGGTGAGAAAAGCCAAGGTGTCCGGTCGAAAAAGCCAAGGAAAGCCAAGGTCGGCGAGGCGGAAAGCCAAGTCCGAGGCCGGAAATAGACGAGCAAAGCCAAGTTAAGCCAAGAAAAGCCAAGGGTTCGGGCGGCGGCCCCCGATTCAGCGGGGAGCGGCCTCGCCGGCGAGCTTCGGCGGGCGCTCGGGCAGCAGGCCCTGCGGGAAGACCTGGAGCACGACGACGAGCAGCAGCCCGACCAGGAACATCTTCACGTAGGCGATGCGGACGCCCCATTCGGTCGGCAGGGCGCCGGTGACGAGTTCGCTCGCCGTCCACAGCAGCCAGATCAGCACCGCGCCGAGCACGGCGCCCTTGTTGTTGCCGCTGCCGCCGACGATGAGCATCACCCAGACGAGGAACGTCGCGTAGAGCGGCTCGCTGGCCTCGGGCGTGAGCACCTTGAGGTAGTGCGCGGTGAGCGCGCCGCCGAGCCCCATGAAGGCCGAGCCGATCACGAAGGCCTGGAGGCGGAACGCCTCCACGTCCTTGCCCATCGCGCCGGCCGCCGTCTCGTTGTCGCGGATCGCGCGCATCACGCGGCCCCACGGCGAATTGCGCGCGCGCTCCATGAACAGGTAGGTGGCGAAGACGAGCAGCGCCACCAGCGCCATCAGCGCGATCTCGCCCCACGGGCGGTCCATCGTTTCGAACGGGCGCGGGATGCTCTTGATGCCGAACGGGCCGCCGGTGAGCTTCTGCTCGTTGAGCGCCACGAGGCGCAGGATCTCGGCGATGCCGATCGTCGCGATCGCGAGATAGTCGCTGCGCAGGCGCAGGCAGATGCGCCCCACCACCCAGGCCACGGCCGCGGCCAGCAGCGGCGCCACGATCCAGCCGAGCGGAATCGGCAGGCCGAGCCCGCCCACGTCGGCGCCGCTCCGCGCCAGCATCGGCGGCGTCGTCAGCAGGGCGGAGGTGTAGGCGCCGACCGCGAAAAAGCCGGCGATGCCGACGTTGAAGAGGCCGGTCATGCCCCAGTTGAGGTTGAGGCCGAGCGCCATCACCGCGTAGATGCCGCCCATCGTCACCAGCGCCATCAGGTAGAGGAGTAGCCCGCCGATCTCCATGGCACTTGCTCCTTACAGCACGCGGCCGCGCAGCAGGCCCTGCGGCCGCCAGATCAGCATGACGACCAGGATCGCGAACGCGATGCCGATCTTGTAGCCGGGCGAGATGAACGGCTCGTCGCTGAGGAGCGGATAGCTCGACAGCTCCTGGATCACGCCGAGCACGAGGCCGCCCAGGATCGCGCCGTAGGGCCGCCCGAGGCCGCCCAGGATCGCGGCGGCGAAGATCGGCAGCAGCAGGTCCCAGCCCATGTAGGGCTTCAGGAGCGTGTCGATGCCGGTGAGGATGCCGGCGGCGGCGGCCAGCACCGCGCCCACCACCCAGGTCCAGGCGATCACGCGCTCGGTGCCGATGCCGGTGACGCGCGCGAGATCGGCGTCGTCGCTCATCGCGCGCATCGCCTTGCCGATCTTGGTGCGCGTCAGCAGCAGGTGCAGGGCCGTCACCAGCACGACCGTCACGACGACGATGACGATGTGCTTCTCCTGGATGCGGAACGGCTCGAACGATTCGAGCGGCGGGTTGATGCCTTCGACGTAGGGCTCGGGCTGCACGCCCCAGATCAGCATGATGGCCGCGCGGATCATCAGCGCGACGCCGAACGAGGCGATGACCACGACGATCGGCCGCGATTTCCGGAACGGCTTGTAGGCGTAGCGGTCGATCGCGAGCGACGCCGCCACGGTGCCGACCAGCGCCAGCGGCATCGCCGCCACCGGCGGCCAGCCGAACGCCACGACGACGGCGAAGGCGATGTAGGCGCCGAGCGTCATGAGATCGCCATGCGCGAAATGCGCGAAGCGCAGGATCGAATAGATCATCGAGACGCCGATGGCGCCGAGCGCATAGATGCTCCCGAGCACGAGGCCCGGGATCACGTAGTTGTTGATGAACTCGATCATGCCCCCGTCAGTGTCCCCCTCCCAAGAACGACTCCGCCACCTCGCGGTTGGCGAGCAGCGCGGCCCCCGTATCCGTGTAGCGGTTCTCGCCGGTGGCGAGCACGTAGCCGCGATGCGCCAGCCCCAGCGCCTGGCGCGCGTTCTGCTCGACCATGAGGATGCCGACGCCCTGCGCGTTGATCGCCTTGATGCAGGCGAATATCTCGTCCATCGCGCGCGGTGAAAGCCCGGCGGTCGGCTCGTCGAGCAGCAGCACCTTGGGCTCGACCATCAGCGCGCGGCCGACCGCGAGCATCTGCCGCTGCCCGCCCGACAGCTCGCCGGCGGGCTGCTTGCGCTTCTCGGCCAGCACCGGGAACAGCGCGTAGATGCGGTCGAACACCGCCTGCGGAATCGTCTTCCGCACGAAGCCGCCCATTTCGAGGTTCTCGTGCACCGAGAGCGTGACGAACACGTTGCGTTCCTGCGGCACGTAGGCGAGGCCGCGGCGCACGCGCTGCTCGGTCGGCAGCCCCGATATCTCCGCGCCGTCGAACGTCACGGTGCCTTCGCGCAGCGTCACGAGGCCGAACACGGCCTTCATCACCGTGGACTTGCCGGCGCCGTTGGGGCCGACGATGACGACGATCTCGCCCGGATCGAGGCGGACCGAGACGCCCTTCAGGATGTCGGCGCCGCCATAGCCGCCGACGAGGCGTTCGGCCGACAGCATCTAGGCGGCCTCGCTGCGGGCGCCGCCGCCGAAATAGGCTTCGACCACGCGGTCGTCCTTGCGGATGTCGGCCATCCTGCCCTGCGTCAGCACGCGGCCCGCGGCCATCACGATGACCGGGTCGCAGAGCCGCGCGATCAGGTCCATGTCGTGCTCGATCACGAAGAAGGTGTAGCCGCGGTCGCGGTTGAGCCGCTCGATGTCCGACGCGAGTTCCGCCAGCAGCGTGCGGTTTACGCCGGCGCCCACCTCGTCGAGCAGCACCACCTTGGGATCCGCCATCATCACGCGGCCGAGCTCGAGCAGCTTTTTCTGCCCGCCGGAGAGGTTGCCGGCGCGCTCGTAGCGGACGGCGCCGAGGCGCAGGAAATCGACGACCTCTTCGGCGCGCTTGCGGAGCTTCGCCTCCTCCTCGCGCACGCGGCCCCAGGCGAGGCACGCGCTCAGCAGGCTCTCGCCCGACTGGCCGGCCGGCACGAGCATGAGGTTCTCGATCACCGGCATGTTCGAGAATTCGTGCGCCACCTGGAACGTGCGCGCGACGCCGAGATGGAACAGCTCGTGCGGCTTCTTGCCGGTGATGTCGTTGCCGTCGAGCAGGATGCGGCCGGCCGTCGGGCGATAGAGCCCGGCGATGCAGTTGAACAGCGTGGACTTGCCGGCGCCGTTCGGGCCGATGAGGCCGGTGATCGAGCCCTTGGCGACGGAGAGCGAACAGTCCTGCACGGCGCGGATGCCGCCGAAGGACATGGAGACGTGCTCGACCGAGATCATGCCGCATCCTAGCCGCGGCGGCTCGGAGGTCAAACCGGTCCGGCCGCGGCCGCGCGGGCGGCCGCCGACCGGGCCAGCGCCCGCTCGCGCAGCAGCGCGAACACGCCGGCGCCCACGATGATCGCCGCGCCGGCGATCGTCCAGAGGTCGGGGAACTCGCCCAGCGCCGCGAAGCCGACCGCGATCGCCCACAGAACGAGCGTGTAGCCGTAGGGCTGCAGGCGCGGCGCCGAGCAGGCTTCGTAGGCCTTGATCAGCGCGAGGTGCGCGGCGGCGCCGAGCAGGCCCGAGAGCAGGAGCAGGCCCCAGCCGGCCGGCGTCGGTGCCTTCCAGAAGAACGGGCCGACGCAGCTGGTGAGGGCCACGCCGACCGCGACAGTGTAGACCAGCGTCGTGTCGGCGGAATCGCGCCGGCCGACGAGGCGCACCAGCGTCTGGTAGAAGCCCCAGCTCAGCGCCCCGATCACCGGGATCGCGTGGAACCAGCTGAAGTCGCGCAAGCCCGGCCGCATCACGACCAGGACGCCGACCATGCCGGCGACGACCGCGAGCCAGATCGCGAGCGTCACGCGCTCCCTGAGCATCGCGGCCGACAGCGCGAGCACGACCAGCGGCGCGGCGGCGGCCACCGCGTGCACGTCGCCGATCGGCAGGTAGCGGAAGGCGAGGATGAAGATGCCGATCTCGAAGATCAGCGCCACCGCGCGCAGCAGCTGGATGCGCGGCAAGGCCGAGCGGAACGAGGGCAGGAAGCGCTTCGGCCCGACGATGGCCACCGCGAACAGGAAGAAGATGACGAAGCGCACCCACAGGATCTGCGCGACCGCGAGGCCGAGATCGCGCGTCAGCACGCGCGAGATGGCGTCCATGACCGCGAACAGGAACATCGAGGCGACCGCGAACGCGATGCCGCGGGCGAGGTTGTCGGGCCGCGCCGCGGTCATGCGCGCCGCGCGAGGGCGGCGGCGAGCTCGGCGCAGGTCGCGACCGGCGAGATCGCCGAGAGCGCGGCCACGGTGGTCTCGTGCACGTCGGGCCGGAACGCCGCGCAGCCGTCGGAGAGCAGCAGCGTCTCGAATTCGAGCACGTGCGCGTGGCGCAGCGTGGAGGCGACGCCGCCGTTCGTGACGATGCCGGCGAAGATCAGCGTCTTGACGCCGGCCTTCCGCAGCACGAATTCGAGCCGCGACTGGTGGAACGCGGAGTACGCGACCTTCTCGATCTTGAAGTCGACCGGCTTCAGATCGTCGATCACGTCCTGGCCCCAGCTTCCGGGCGCGAAATCGCCCTTGGCGAGGAACGGCCGCAGCGCCCGGAGATGCGGAGCCACGAACGGCTCGCCGCCGCGGCCCGGCACGAGCGTGAACAGCGTCGCTGCCGTCCAGCCGCCCCAGGCGCGCACCGCCTTCGCTACCGCGGCGACGCGCGCCGGCAGCGCGGCCAGAGCCGGCGCCGAGCAGTTCGCGCGCGCATAGGCGCCCTTCGCATGCAGGAAGTCGTTCTGCAGGTCGACGAGCAGCAGCGCCGTCGTCGCCGGGTTCATGCGCGAAAGTTCGAGCGCCATCAGCGTCGCTCCAGGATCACGTTGCCGAGCGCGTCGACGCGCGCGGACAGGCCGGGATCGACGAAGATCGTCGTGTCCGGCTGCTCGAGCACGGCGGGCCCCATGATCGTGGCGCCGGCCGGCAGATCGAGACGTGCGAACACCGGCGCGTCGCGCCAGGCGCCGTCGATCCAGAGCTTGCGGCTGCCGCGGCGCGCGCCGTCGAGCGTGTTGGCCGGATCGGGTTTCAGCGCGGCGAGGTCGAACGGGGGGCGGCGGCCGATCACCGCGACGCGGAGGTTGAGCAGGCGCACCGGAACGCCCTGCAGCAGGCGGCCGTAGGCCCGGGCGTAGGCCGCATCGAACGCGGCGCGGATCGCCTCGCCGGTGACGCCCGATGCGCCGCGCGCGATTTGCAGCACGAGCGGCACCGAAACCGTGTGCGTCTGCCCGACATAGGACATGTCGAACTCGATCTGCGTCTCGCGGCCGGCGAACGCCACCTCGGCGCGGTCGAGCAGCGACGCCCCTTCGCCGGCGAAGGCGACGATGTCGCGGTCGAGCGCCGGCACGTCGAGCGCGTCGAGCGGGCGGTTGATCGTGCGCACGAAGTCGTGGCGCATGTCGGCGACGATGCAGCCGAGCGCGCTGGTGACGCCGGGAAAGCGCGGCACGATCGCCTGCGCGAGGCCGACGTCCTGGATCAGCGCGCCGGCATGCAGCGGCCCGCCGCCGCCGAACGGCATCAGCGCGAAGCGCTTCGGATCGTGCCCGCGCTCGATCGAGACGAGGCGGATCGCGCCGGCCATCAGCGCATTGGCGACGCGGATCACGGCTTCGGCCGCCTCCATCGTGCCGAGGCCGAGCGTCTTGCCGACATCGGCGTCGAGCGCCGCGCGTGACGCCGCCACGTCGAGCCGCGCGAGCTTCCCGCCGATGGGCCGCTCGGCGTTGATGCGGCCGAGCACGACGTTGGCGTCGGTTACGGTCGCGGCGCCGCCGCCCTTGCCGTAGCACGCCGGCCCGGGATCCGAGCCCGCCGATTGCGGCCCCACCTGCAGCAGCCCGCCGCGATCGACCCAGGCCACCGAGCCGCCGCCGGCGCCGATCGTCGTCATCTCGATCATCGGCGTGCGCACGACGAGGCCGAAATCGATCTTCGTCTCGGCGGCGAGCGCGCTCCGGCCGCCGACGACGAGCGCCACGTCGAAGCTCGTTCCGCCGACGTCGCCGGTGATCACGTTCGGGAAGCCCGCCGCCGCCGCGATGTGCGCGCCGGCGATCACGCCCGCAGCGGGGCCGGAAAGCGCGGTGCGGATCGGGCGGCTCTTCGCGGTGTCGACGGTCATCACGCCGCCGTTCGACTGCACGATCAGCAACTGGCCGCCGAATCCGCCGCCGCGGAGACGCTCCTCGAGCGAGCCGATATAGGCGCCCACCACCGGCTGGAGGTAGGCGTTGAGCGCCGTCGTCGAGGCGCGCTCGAATTCGCGGATCTCGGGCAGGATGTCGGACGAGGCGTTGATGCAGTCGTTGGGCCACACGTCCTTCAGCGCCGCCACCGCCGCGCGCTCGTTGGCGCCGTTGGCGTAGCTGTTGAGGAAGAACACGGCGACGGCCTGCGCGCCGCGCTCCAGCAGCAGCTTCGCCGCCGCCTTGACCTCGGCGGGGTCGACCGGCGTCAGAATCGTGCCGTCGGCCAGCGTGCGCTCGTTCACCTCGATGCGGCGGTCGCGCGGAACGACCGGCGCGAACTGGCCCCACAGGCCCCAGGTGCGCGGCCGGTCGCGCCGGCGCATCTCGAGCACGTCGCGGAAGCCCTTGGTCGTGACGACGCCGATCGGCGCGCCCTTCCGCTCGAGCAGCGCGTTCGTTCCGACCGTGGTCCCGTGCACGATCGTTCCGATCCGCGACAGGTCGTTCGCGCGCTGCGCGAGCCCGTCGAGAAAGCCGATCGCCTGGTTGCCGGGCGTGGAGGGAACCTTGGCCGTGGAGGACCTGCCGGTCGCCTCGTCGTAGAAGAAGAGATCGGTGTAGGTGCCGCCGACATCGACGCCGACGGTGATGCGACTGCGGTTGTTCGCGCTCGGGTCCGCGGTCATTTCGCGTTCGGCCCGTAGTCGCGCGCGGCCGCTTCCGCCGTCACATAGCCGAGCCGTACGTCTTCGGCGATCTTCGCGGGATCGCGCTCGGCGGCGGGACCGTAGCCGCCGCCGCCCGGCGATTCGATGCGCAGCCGCTGGCCCCGCTTCAGGCGGATGCCGACCATCTTCGAGGCCATCGGCGCCGCGTGCCAGCCGTCGTCCTGTTCGAAGCGAAAGCCGTTCATCGCCGCGTCGCCGCCGCCGCACACGCCGCGCGGCGGAAAGCGGCCGCGCTCGGCGAACAGGAACGCATCCGCCTCGCCATCCAGCGGCGTCACCTCGTAGACGGCGCCGAGCCCGCCGCGCGCGCGGCCGGGCCCGCCGCTGTCGGGGCGCAGCGCCCATTGCGTGAACATCACCGGATAGGCGGCCTCGAGGATTTCGACCGGGGGAATCGTCGCGGTCGAGATCGGCGCGTTGCCGTGGTTGAGGCCGTCGCCCTCGGGGTGGCCGCCATGGCCCCCGCCGAAGAACGAGAACATCACCCAGCGCTGCCCGTTCTTGCGATGGCCGGCGAGCGACAGCGCGTTGATCGTGCCGTAGGCGCAGCCGTTCACCTTGTGCGGCGCGGCCGCGGCCAGCGCCTGGAACACGACGTCGATGACGCGCAGGATCGTCTCGGTGTAGCCGCCGACCGGCTTGGGGCGCGTGGCCGAGAGCAGCGAATTCTCGGGGATCGCGAATTCGATCGGCTCGAGGCAGCCGGCATTGGCCGGCACGTCCTGGAACACGTGCTTGAGGGCCACGTAGCAGCTCGCGATCGCCGTCGAGCGCGCGATGTTCACCGGGCCGGCGCAGGCGGCGGCGGTGCGCGAGAAATCCAGCTTCATCGTGTCGCCGCGCTTCACGATGTCGAGCGCGATCCTGAGCGGCGCATCGACGATGCCGTCGTTGTCGAGCCAGTCCTCGGCCGAATAGGTGCCGTCGGGCAGCTCCGCGATGTTCGCGCGCATCAGCCGCGCCGCGCGCGCCTTCAGCTCGGCGAGCGCCTCGGTCACGGTGGCGGCGCCCATCTCGTCGAGCAGCGCCGCGAGCCGCTGCGCGCCGAGGTCGAGCGCGTTGATCTGGCCGTTGAGGTCGCCGTAGAGGCTGCGCGGCTGGCGCGAATTGGCCATCACGATGTCGACGATGTCCTGGTTCAGGCGGCCGGCGGCGAACAGCTTCACCGGCGGGATCAGCATGCCTTCCTGGTAGCATTCGGTCGCGACCGGATTGTAGTTGCCGGGCACGTTGCCGCCGACATCGTGCCAATGGCCGACCGAGGCGAGGTAGCAGAACACACGGCCGTCGCGGAAGAACGGGCGCACGAGCTTGAAGTCCGAAAGATGCGTGCCGCCGTCGTAGGGATCGTTGAAGAGAAAGACGTCGCCGTCGGAAAGCGCGCCGCCGGCCCGAGCCGCGTCTTGCGCGACCTTGTCGATCACGGCCTTCACCGCGAAGGCCATCGCGCCGACGAAGATCGGCAGGCCGGACTTGCCCTGGATCAGCGTCTCGCCGGTGCGCGCGTCGTAGAGGCCGTGCGAGGCGTCGTGCGCCTCGGCGATGATCGGATTGAACGCGCTCCTGAACAATGTCGCGTCCATCTCGTCGGCGATCTGCTCGAGCCGGCCCTTCAAGACCGCGAGGGTGACGGGATCGATCATGGGTGGCTCACGCGTAGGGGCGCGCGGCGCGCGCCCTCTCTCCGCGATCGAGCCGATTGCCTGAGGCCACAGGGCGCGCGCAGCGCGCCCCTACGCGGCAAACGCCTCTTTTCGGTGCGATCAATCCCTATCCCTCGTATTTCTTCCCGAGCGCAAGCATCTCGGGCGTGCCGATCAGCGCATTGAGGCCGTCGAAATCCAGCATGCGATCGCGCATCGGCGCGGTGGTGCCGTGCTGCGCGAGGCTCGCATAGTAGTCGGCAAGGCCGCGCGCGAGAAAACGCACGGTGCCGCCCGGGAAGATCGCCAGCGAAAAGCCCAGCGCCTGCAGCTCGGCCGCGGACTTCATCGGCGTCTTGCCGCCCTCGACCATGTTGGCAAGCAGCGGGATGCGGTCGCGGAATCGCCGCATCGCCGCGGCGATTTCGGCGTCGGAGCGCAGCGCCTCGATGAACAGCACGTCGGCGCCGGCGTCGCGATAGGCCTCGGCGCGGTCGAGCGCGGCCGGAAGACCCTCGGGGCCGACAGCGTCGGTGCGGGCGACGACGAGCACGTCGGCCGAGGGACGCGCGTCGAGCGCGGCCTTGATCTTGCCGACCATCTCGGCCGCCGGCACCACGCGCTTCTCGTCGAGATGGCCGCAGCGCTTCGGGAAGGTCTGGTCCTCGAGCTGGATCGCGTCGGCGCCGGCGCGCGCGAAGCGCTTCACCGTGCGCTGCACGTTGAGCGCATTGCCGAAGCCGGTATCGGCATCGACGACGATCGGCGTTCCCACGCGCTCGCGGATCGCCATCAGGGTCTCGGCCACCTCGTCCATGCCGACGAGACCGAGATCGGGCCGGCCGAATCGCGTATAGGCGATGCTCGCGCCGGAAAGATACAGCGCCTTGAAGCCGGCATGGCTGGCCAGCAGCGCGGTGAGCGCATCGTAGATGCCGGGCGCCACCACGATCGGCGGGCCCGCCAGCAGCGCGCGCAGATCGCTGCCGCTCACGCGCGCGCCCCGAGCTTCTTCGCGAGATGCGGCAGCAGGCCGCCGTCGGCGATCATCGCCAGGAGGTGCGGCGGAATCGGCTCGCAGGCGAAGGCGCGGCCTTGGGTGAGATCGTCGAGGCGGCCCTCTGCCGCGTGCAGCACGAGGCGGTCGCCGGCCGCGATCGCGCCGGCCTCGGGGCACACCAGCACCGGCAGCGCGAGGTTCATGGCGTTGCGATAGAAGATGCGCGCGAAGCTCTTCGCGACGACGGCGGCGATGCCCAGCGCCTTCAGCGCCATTGCCGCCTGCTCGCGCGACGAGCCCATGCCGAAATTGCTCCCGCCGACCACGATGTCGCCCGGCTGCGCCTCGCGCGCGAAGCGCGGATCGAGCGCCTCGAGGCAGTGCTTCGCCAGTTCGCTCACCGGACCCTTCATGTAGAGGCCCGGCGCCAACACGTCGGTGTCGACATTGTCGCCGAACACCCAGGCATGGCCCGTAGCGGTGGCGGCGAGCGTATTTTCGGCGGCAAGGGAGGCAGAAGCGGTCATATGCGGCCGAACCTTAGCGCGCCCTCCGCGCGGCTGCCATGCGGAACCACGGCTATCGGGACCGTTCGGCGAGCAGCGCGCGCGGATCGGCGATGCGCCCGGCGACGGCGGAGGCGGCGACGGTGTAGGGCGAGCCGAGATACACCTTCGAGGTGCCGTGCCCCATCCGGCCCTTGAAATTGCGCGCGGTCGCCGAGATGCACACCTCGTTCTCGGCGAGGATGCCGGCGCCGTAGCCGGCGCAGGCGCCGCAGCCCGACGGCAGCAGGATCGCGCCGGCCTCGGTGAGCGCCGCCAGCGTGCCGTCGGCGGCGGCTTGCTGAGTCGTGCGCGCCGAGGCGGGGGCCACGAGCAGCCGGACGCCCTTGGCCACCTTGCGGCCGCGCAGCACCGCGGCGGCCATGTGCAGGTCGGACAGCTTCGCGCCGGTGCAGGCGCCGATATAGGCCTGATCGATCGCGACCGTGCCGTGCGCGGTCACGTCGGCGGCGTTCTCGGGGCTGTGCGGCGCGGCCACCTGCGGCGCGAGCGCGCCCGCGTCGAAGCGATGCGTCTCGGCAAACGTCGCGCCGTCATCGCTGCGCCAGCGCTCCCAATCGGCGCCGACGCGGCCGCCAAGGCGGGCGCCGGCCGCGGTCACGTAGTCGATCGTGGTCCGGTCGGGCGGCACGAGCCCCACCTTGGCGCCGAGCTCGGCGGCCATGTTCGTGAGCACCATGCGCTCGCTCATCGGCAGCGCGCGCACGGCGTCGCCGTCGAATTCCACGGCCCTGTAGTTCGCGGCGTCCATGCCGAGCCGGCCGCACAGGAACAGCATGATGTCCTTGGCCGCGAGGCCGTGTCCCAGACGCCCGGTCCATTCGACGCGCATCGTCTCCGGAACGCGCACCCAGATTTCGCCGGTGGCGAGCACGCCGGCCATCTCCGTGGCCCCGATGCCGATCATGAACGCGCCGAACGCTCCGCCGGTCGTCGAATGGCTGTCGCCGCCCGCCACGAACATGCCGGGCGCCAGATGCCCGCGCTCGGGCAGCACGACGTGGCAGATGCCCTGCATGTCGTAGAACGCTTCGACGCCCTGCCGGCGCGCGAATTTGCGGGTCAGGTCGAGGATCGCGGCGCTCTCGGCGTCGACCGCGGGCACATAGTGGTCCGTGATCAGCACGACGCGCGACGGATCCCAGATCCCGACGCCCAGCTCCTTCAGCATCGGCTCGACGCGGCGCGGGCCGCCCGAATCGTGGATCATCGCGAGATCGACCCGCGCGGTCACGATCTCGCCGGGCGCGACGGCCTCGCGGCCGGCGGCCTTGGCGCAGAGCTTCTCGGCCAGTGTAAGCGGCATGCGGCGCCCGACCGTTGACACGGCGCTGTACCTAGACCGACAGTCACGGCCCAGCAAGCCCGGAGCGCCCCATGCCCGACACCACGCCCGACCCGCTCGTTCTCGCGCGCGACGTCGTGCGCGCCTATCTCGACACCATGGAGGCGCGCGATCTCGAGCGCGCGAAGCGCTTCCTGGCGCCCGGATTCGTCATGACGTTTCCGGGCAACCAGCGCTTCACCGAGCTCGAGGCGCTGGTCGCGTGGTCGCGGCCGCGCTACCGCTGGGTCAAGAAGCGCTACGACCGCTTCGACGCGGCGCCGGGGCCGACCGGCACGCACGTCTACTGCTTCGGCACGCTCTACGGCGAATGGAACGACGGCGCCGCCTTCGACGGCATCCGGTTCATCGACCGTTTCACGGTGCGTGCCGGCAAGCTCGTCGACCAGATGGTGTGGAACGACATGGGCGAAGCGGCGCGCGCGAACGAGCGGAAGGCGTGAGCGCGGCACGGCCGGCGCACCGGCCGGCCGCGCCCGGCGGCTGCTAGGCGTCGCGGACCGCGATCGACATCGCGCCGATGCGCTCGATCTCGGCGGTCATCACGTCGCCGGCCTTGACCGGACCGACGCCGGCCGGCGTGCCGGTGTAGATGAGATCGCCGGGCTCGATCGTGTAGAAGCTCGACGCGAATTCGATCAGGCGCGGGATGTCGTAGATCAGGTATTTCGTGCGCGAATCCTGCCGCGTCTCCCCGTTGACCGAGATCTTGAGGCCGACGTCGCTCGGATCGCCGAATTCGTCCGCCGTGACGAGCCAGGGGCCCAGCACCGCGTAGGTGTCGATCGACTTGCGGAAACCGGCGAATTGCGGGCCGCGCAGCGTCATGTCGAGGCCGATCGTGTAGGCCGAGACGTATTTCAGCGCGTCCTCGCGCCTGATGCGCGTGCCCTTCCGCCCGATCACGGCCACGAGCTCGATTTCGTGGTCGTTGCGGTTTTCCATCGTCGTGAACGGCTTGCGGATCGCGACGCCCTCGCTCGGCCCGACCAGCGCCGAGCCCGCCTTGAGGAACATGCCCCACCGCGCGATCTCGGGATTCGAGAAATCGCGCCCGTGGCCGATGCCCTTGTCCGACTGCGCCTCGGCGATATGGTCGGCGTAATTGATCGGGGCGCCGATGATCTTGCCCGGATTGGCGACCGGCGCGAGCAGCTTGACCTTCGACAGCGGAATGGGCCTGGCGCGCTTGGCGAGCTTGGCCGCCGCGGCCTTGACCTTCGGCAGGTTCGCGACGAGCAGGTCGGTGCGCGGAAGCGGATAGCGCGCCGCGGGCAGCAGCTTCAGGACTCCGCTCACGTCGCGCACGACGCCGGCCTCGAGATCGACGACGCCGATCCGATTCTTGCCGAAGCGACACAGTTTCATGGTTCTCCCCCCGTTTCGCTGCGTGGGCGCCCGGCGCGCCCGAAGCGGCAGCCGAGAGCCGTCCGCCCCTCAGGTCCGGCCGCGAAACTAGTGGAGCGCCGGGCCCGGCGCCAGCGGTTCTGCGCGAGCGCCGCGGGCAGGGCCGCTCCGCCTCCGGCCTCGATCCGTGCCGGCGTTCCTGCCGCCGCTTGTCACGCTCCGGGCCGAAGTGGCAAGAGTGAGAGCGGCGCGCAAGATCGAGGATGCCACTTGCGCAGGCTCGTGCCGAGGGCACCTTGGCGTCCGTGCGAAGGGACAGGACATGCGGGCGATCGGAGTGCGGGCGGACGGCGGCGCGGGCCCTGCGGCCCGCTGCGGAGGCTAGGCCCATGAAAGCGGTCCTGATCCGCGCATTCGGCGGCCCCGAGGTGATGGAGTTCGTCGAGACGCCGGAGCCGATGCCGGCGCCGAACGAGGTCGTCGTCGAGGTCCATGCGGCGAGCGTGAACCCGGCCGACATCAAGATGCGCGACGGCTCGATGAACCAGTACGGCGCCCTGAAGCTGCCGCGCATCCTCGGGCGCGATTTCTCCGGCGTGATCGCGGCGGTGGGGTCCGGCATCAGCGATCTCCGCCCGGGCGACGCCGTGTTCGGCATCGCCGATCGCCTGAAAGACGGCACGCATGCCGAAACGCACGTGACCGACGCCGCGCTCGTGGCCAGGAAGCCGAAGGCGCTGACGCATATCGCGGCGGCGTCGCTCGGCGTCGCCGCCGCCAGCGCGCTCACCGCGCTCGAATTCGCGGCGCAGGTGAACGCCGGCGACCGCGTGCTGATCCATGCCGGCGCCGGCGGCGTCGGGCATTTCGCGATCCAGTATGCGCGCAAGCGCGGCGCGCACGTGATCGCCACGGCGCGCGCCGACAACCACGAATTCGTCAAGTCGATGGGCGCCCAGGAGGCGGTAGATTATACCTCCGTGGATTTCGCCGACGCGGTCAAGGACTGCGACCTCGTGCTCGACACGCTCGGCGGCGAGGCGCACTACAAATCGATGGCCTGCCTCAAGCCCGGCGGCACGCTGGTGTGGCTCAACGCGGCGCCGCTGCCCCAGAGGCCGCCGCGTGCCGACATCAAGATCGTGCACGCGATCGTCAAGGCCGCACGGCCGCAGATGGAGCGCGTCGGCCAGCTCGCCGCCGACGGCACGCTGAAGCCGCACGTCACGGCCACGTTCCCGCTCGAGCGCGCGGCCGAGGCCTATGCGATGGTCGGCACCGGCCGCACGCGGGGGAAGGTCGTGCTCACCGTTCGCTGACGCGGGCAGCGGCGGGCCGCGCCGCGCCCCGCCGCGTGAGCAGGTACATCGCCGCGCAGACGGCGAGCGCGGCGGCGGCGAGGTAGTAGCCGAAGTTCGATCGTCCGCCGAGGCAGGCCTCGACGTTCTTCTCGAACTGGCAGGGGAGCCAGGTGGCGATCTGCGGCACCGCCACGATCAAGCCCACGAGCAGGAACGCGCAGGCCATGAAGGGCAGCGAGGCGGCGACGATGGAGGCGAACGTCGTCCCGCGCGGGGCCACGCCCTGCATCACGAACAGCAGCAGGCCGAACGGCGGCGTCGTATAGGAGATCTCGAAGCTCATCATCAGGATGATGCCGAACCAGATCAGGTCCCAGCCGTACTGCTTGGCGAGCGGGAAGAAGATCGGCACGGTCAGCAGCATCATCGAGAGCTGGTCCATGAACATCCCGAGCACGATCATGATGCCGAACATGATCAGCAGCATCGTGAGCGGGGTGAACTCGAACGATGTCGCCCACTTGATCAAGCCCGCCGTGGCGCCCGAGAAGCCCAGTATCTGGCTGAACGTCGCCGAACCGAAGATGATCACGAGCGCCATCACCGTGATGCGCGTTGCGGCGAGGCAGGACTTGGCGATGTTCTCGACCGTGAGGGCGCGGTAGATCACGCCCAGGATCAGCACGCCGACCGCGCCGAAGGCCGAGGATTCGATCGGCGAGGCGACGCCGAGCACCGTGATCGCGATCACGAACACGATGATCGACAGCATCGGCAGGATGTCGCGGAGGAAAATCGCGATCTTCTCCAGCGGCGGCGGCGCTTCCACGTCGTAGGCGGGCGCCGCGCCGGGGTCGATCTTCAGCCAGGCGGCGATCATCACCGCATACATCGCCGCGAGGATGACGCCGGGCAGCACGCCGGCGATCAGCAGCTTGCCGATGTCGAGCTCGGCGAGCGTGCCGAGCAGCACGGCCAGCGTCGACGGCGGAATGAGGATCGCGATGCCGCCGGTGCCGAGGATCGGCCCCATCGACATGTATTTGTTGTAGCCGCGCTTCGTCATTTCCGGGACCATCAGCGTCCCGAGCAGCGCGCCCGAACCCATCGACGATCCGGACAGCGCGGCGAACGCCGTGCCGCCCGCGACGGTGACGTAGGACAGGCGCCCCGGCAGCCGCCCCATCAGCTTGTCGATGCCGGTGAACATGCGGTTGGCGAGGCCGGTCTGGAAGAACAGCTCGCCCATCAGCAGGAACATCGCGACCGGAACGAGGTTGGGCGAGGCGACCACCTGGAAGCCGTTCTGCACCAGCAGGCCCACGCCCTTGCCGATGCGCTCCCAGAGCGTGCCGGTGCCGCCGAACCAGTAGATCGCGGCGCCGACGTTGCACACGAGGAAGGCGAGGCCGACCGGGATGCCGATCAGCATCAGGAACAGGATCGAGCCGAACAGCGCGGCGACCGCCCAATACCACTCCATCATGGCGGCGCCACCGTCAGCCGAACGTCCCGATCTTGTCGGGATGCATGAGGTCGTTGCCGAAGACGAAGCGCGCGAACTCCACCGCCATGAGGCCGAAGCCCACCGGCAGGCTCGCGGTGACGATCCAGCGCGGAATGTCGATCGAGCGGACGTCGATTTCGTTGCGGACGAAATCCTGCCAGGCGACGACGCCGCCGAACACCATCAGGAACAGGCAGGCGAGCGTGCAGGCGACGGCGATCGTGCGCGAGAGCCAGCGCCGCGTGCGCGGCCCGACCGAGCCGGTGATCAGCTCGATGAACACGTGGCCGCGCGTGCGCACCAGCCACGGCGAGCCCAGCATCATGATGTAGATGAAGCCGTACTCGATGAAGGCGAACGAGGCCGGCGTGTAGAACCAGCCGAAGGTGCGGAACAGCGTGACGTAGACGATCGCCGCCATCTGCAGGAACAGGTAGGCCGCGGCGATGCCGAGCATCGCGCGCAGCACCCAGGAATAGGCGGCGTCGATCCTGCCGAGCATGGCGCTTGCGCAAGCGAGAAGGGCGGGCCGCGGCCCGCCCTTCGCACCGGCGCTACTTGTGATAGGCCTTCCAGATCGCTTCGCCGTCGTCGGTCGGGCGGTTGGCCGCCTTCAGGCGGTCCAGCATGCGCTGCTTCGCGGCTTCCTGCGAAAGCTGGTGCCACTTCTTGTTCCCGTCGCCCGGCAGCTCGTGGAACGTCATGCCGTTCTTCTTGAGAGCGGCCTGTTCCTCGTCGCGCTCCTTCCGGCGCGCCACGCGCGACGATCCCTCGTGCTCGATCACCGTCTTCTCGACCGCGGCCCTGGCCGCGGCGGGGAGCCCGTCCCACTTGGCGAGGTTCATGATCACCGCGATGTCGGTCTGGAAGAACTCCGGCCCCACGCGGTGCTGGAGGAACTTGTCCCACTTCCACTGGATCAGTCCGATCGAGGTCCAGGCCGCGGCGTCGACGACGTTCTTCTCGAGCGCCGAGTAGACTTCCGTCGCCGGCATGTTGTGCGCCGATGCGCCGAGCGCCTTGAAGAACGCGCTGTAGATCGGGTTGTCGCGCAGTTTGACGCCGGCGAAATCCGGCAGGCCGTCGGGCTTGAACTTCGGCGGCTTCGACATGAACATGTAGAAGCCGACGCCGGAATCGATCCAGCCGACATACTTCATCTTCATGTTGCGGCCGTGCAGCTTGTCGATGAGCGCCATGCCGCCGTTCTTGCGCACTTCGTCGGGCGACACGTTCGAGGTCGCGATCGCGTCGCTCTCCGGAATCGACTGTGCGTAGAACGCGGTCGGAATGCACGACATGTCGACGATGCCGTCGCGCACCGCGTTCGGCTGGTTCATCATCGGGATCGCTTCGTTGCCGCCGCGCACGGCGACCTTCACCGCGCCCGTGGCGTTGAGCTTGCCGACCAGTTCCTTGCAGCTCTTCGTGTAGACGAGAGAGTCGGGGAACGGATGGATCAGCGTGATCTCCACGGCCTGCGCAAGGGCCGCCGGACCCGCGGCCGACGCCGCGATCAGGCCCGCGGCGCTGGCGAGAAGAAGATGGCGTTTCATTGTTGAAGCCTCCCTCAAGGCGGTTATCGGCGCATCCTGTCATGTCTGACGCGCGCTAGACAAGGCGGAACGGCCGTGCCGGCGGCGGCGCCGTCAGCGCTCCGCGGCGACGATCGTCCAGGGAAAGCGCCAGCGCGCGTAGCCGGGTGCCAGCGTTCCCTCGGCCTCCTCGAACGGCAGCACGCGCACGTTCCGGAAGCCTTTCGCCTCCAGCACGCGCACCACGTCCATCGCGGCGAACGGCTCCATGTAGGGCTCGTTGTTGCGCCGCCCGTGGCCGTAATGGACGAAGCGCAGGAACGGATCGGGCAGGTGGTGGAAATCGAGGTGGATCATGCGTCCGCCCGGCGCCAGCACGCGCTTGGCCTCGTCGAACGACGCGGCGATCGCCGCGGGCGGCATCTCGTGCAGCAGCATCGTCGAGGTGACGAGATCGAAGCTCGCGTCGGGAAACCCGGTCGTCTCGGCGCGCCGCTGCTTGAACGCGACGTTGCGCGCCTGCGCGCGCGCGGCGTCGTGGGCGGCGAGCTTGAGGCAGGGCGCCGCGACGTCGATGCCGACGACGCTGCTCTCGGGGAAGCCGCGGTAGAACGGCGCCGTGCTCTTCCCGAAGCCGCAGCCCATGTCGAGCATGCGCCGCGGCGCGCCGCCGTTCTCGGCGACGAAGCTCACGAGCCGGTCGTGCAGGTCGCGGTGGCGGGCGCCGGCGAGCGGCGTCGTCGTGCGTGCGCCGCGCTCGTAGACGAAGCCCGCGATCGGATCGGTGTGGATGCCGCCGGGATGCTGGTGGATGTCGAGCGCGGTGTCGTAGTCGGGCGGGCCCTGCGCCGGATCGAGCTCGAGCAGGCCCTCGGGCAGCGCGGCGGGATCGAGCCGGCGCTCGAGCGCCGCGCGGTCCTGCTCGTGCCACGGCTGGAGGCCGTAGCGCGCCGCGTATTTCATCCGCTGCAGGTGCCGCTCGAACCAGGCGAAGGTGCGGTAGAGCGTGCCGTCGGCGACGAGATCGGCGACGTCGCGCGCGGTGGCCGGGGGCCGCGGCGCGCCGGCGGCCCGCGCCTCGTACTCGGCGCGCAGGGCGGCATAAAGGCGCGTCGTCCAGAACAGCTTCGCCTCGAGGACGAAGGCCTGGGCGGCGGCGAAGCCGCGCCCGTCGATGCGGCCGGGCCCGCTCAATCGAGCTCGCTCCGCGCATGGGGCGCGCCCGTCGGCAGCGACTTCGACGCGGCCTCGCCGAGCAGCGGCTCGAGCAGGTGCGCGACGAAGGCGGCGCGGTCGGGGGCCGAGGCGGCGAGCGCCGCGGAGGCGGGCTCGGCGTCGAGCGCTTCCTTGGGCACGAGGCCGCGCGCGGCCAATTCGTCCTCGAGCGCGCGCAGCCGGTCGCGCAGCACGTAGACCTCCGTGGCCAAGGCCATGATCACGCCCATGGCGCGGTCGAGCGCGGGGTCCGCGAAAAAGCTCTGCTCGGGTCCGCGTTCGACCTTGGCCATCGCGGCGTCAGCGCGCGAGTTCGATGGCGACGCCGGCGCCGGCGACTTTGGCCGCGAGGCCCTGCGCGGTCTCGTCGATTTCGATGATCACGCCCTTCTCGTTCTTCATGCGCTGCGCGCCGATGCCGCCGCCGACGGTGATGCCGCCGCCGATCGAGGCGTAGGTGCCGGCGATGTCGCCGGGGCGGCGCGGGTCGAGATTGTAGACGCGGCCCGAAGCCTGCACCGCCTCGAGGCCGATCATGCCGGCCTTGAGCGTGCGCACGCGCAGATGGATCACGCGGCCGCCGCGCAGCGTCACGGTGCCGCTGCCCCACTCGACCCCGACGATGAAGCCGACCGACTTGGTGCTGAACGCGATGTTGCCGGCGAGGCGCATCGGCGCCTGGGATTCCGCGGCGCCGGCGGCGGCGAACGCCACGAAGGCGGCGAGGGCTAGAAGGAGTTTACGCATGGGCAAGCGCTCCTCTGATGCCGGAATGATCGTTGCTCGGCTGCGTCTGCGCAAGTGGCCCGGCGGCACGCCCGCGGCGCAGGGCCGCCGCCTAGCGCCTTGCACCCGGATGGATTCGCGCCAGGAAGCGGTCGATCGCGGCGTTGACCGGCCCCGGCGCTTCGAGATTGCAGGTGTGGCCGGCCGCCGCGATCGGAACGAAAGTGCTGTCGGGTATCGCGCGCGCCATGCGCTCGGCCCGATCCAGCGGAATCGGGTGATCTTCCTCGCCGTGCAACACCAGCGTCGGCGTCTTGATGCGGCCGAGCAGCGGCGTGTCGTCTTTCTTCGGGATCCAGGCGAGGCCCTGGTGATAGACCGACCGCGCGGGGATGCTCGACGTCCAGACATCGATCCAATGATCGACCAGCGGCCGGTTCCGCTTCATCGTGGTCTCGCCCCACACGTACGGCGCTACCCACTCGGCCCAGGCCGGCGTCACCATCCCGTCGATGTTCATCTCGCCGAACTTGGCGAAGAACTTGTCCTGTTCCTCCTTGGGATAGTCCGTCGACGTCGTCGCCATCAGGATCAGGCCATCGAGCCGCTCGGGATACTTGAGCGCGAACGGAATGGCCATGAAGCCGCCGAGAGACATGCCCCCGAGCACGCACCGCCGGATGCCGAGCTCGTCGAGCACCTCGCGGCAATCCTCCACCAGATCGTCGAGCGTGTGCCTGGCGTTCTTGCCGGACAGGACGCGATGGTTGAGCGAGACCACGCGGTAGCGGTCCCCGAGATGGGCCGCCTGTGGCGCGAACATCGTGTCGTCCATGAGCGTGCCGTGCGCGAACACGACGGCCGGGCCGGAGCCCGCTTCGACGTAGCGCGGTCGCTGCATCACCGCCTCCCGCGCTCAGATCACCTTCGACAGCTTCATCGCCACGCCCATGCTGCCGGAGATCTTGAGCTTGCCGAACATGTAGGCGGTGGTGGGGTCGAGGTCGCCGGCGATGAGCTTCAGGAAATTCTCGAGCGTCATCGTGATCGTGCAGTCGGCGTCCTTGTCGTCGTTCGACACCGCGTTGGGCGTGGACTTGCCGTCGACGAAGATGACGCCGTCGCTGCCGAGATCGAACTTCACGGTCGCATCGAGGCCCGAATTGGTGCCGACCTTCTCCTTGATCTTGTTGGTGAGCTCATCGATGCCCATGGGGGCGCGACTCCTGTCTGTGTGCGGCCGAACGCGCCGGATATAGCCCGTTTGCGCGGCCGGGAAAACCCCCGCGGGCGGGCTCCGTATTGCCGCGCGAAGGGGCAGGGCCTAATGTCCGCGCCATGGCGAAATCCAAGAGACTCATCGTCGGAATCAGCGGCGCGTCGGGGATCATCTACGGCGTCCGCGTGTTGGAAGCGCTGCGCGCGGGCGGCGTCGAGACCCACCTCGTCATGTCGCGCTCGGCCGAGGTCACGCTCGCCTACGAGATGGGCATGAAGGTGGCGGAAATCCACGCGCTCGCCGACGTCGTGCATCCGATCCAGGACATCGGCGCCTCGATCTCGTCGGGGTCGTTCCGGACCGAGGGCATGATCGTGGCCCCGTGCTCGATCAAGTCGATGTCGGAAATCGCGGCCGGCACGACCGCGACGCTGCTGGCGCGCGCCGCCGACGTGGTGCTGAAGGAGCGCCGGCGCCTCGTGCTGATGGTGCGCGAGACGCCGCTGCACATGGGCCACCTGCGCACGATGACCGCCGTTTCCGAGATGGGCGCCATCGTGATGCCGCCGGTGCCGGCCTTCTACCACAAGCCGAAAAGCATCGACGACATCGTGAACCAGACCGTCGGCCGCGCGCTCGACCTGTTCGGCTTCGAGCTCGGCATCGTCAAGCGCTGGGGCGAAGAGCCGGCGGAGGGCGCCGAGGAACGCCCGGTCCGGCGCTTCCGCAAGGAATAGCCCGTCCGTGACGCGCGGCGCGCAGGAGCGTCCGCCGCCCGGCTCGCCCGGCGCCCACGGGCTCGATGTCACGGGCCTTCGCTCCGCCATCGTGCGGCGCGGCTACGACTACTGGACGTCGCGCTGCGCGGGCCGCCTGCCGTCGCGGGCGATGATCGACCCTGCGGACATTCCCGCGCTGCTGCCTCATGTCGTCATCCACGGCGTGCGGCGCGAGCCGCTCGATTTCGTCTATCGCCTCGTCGGCACCGAAGTGCGCCGGCACATGGCGGAAGACCGCACCGGCCAGTGGATGTCGGCGATTCCGGACCAGCGTCCGCCGAGCCGGATCTGGGACAACCTCCGGCAGATCGTCGAGACCGGACGGCCGATCCTCAACCAGACGCCCTATGCCGGACCGCACCGCGACTTCCTCCGCATGGAGAGCGTGCAGCTTCCGCTCGCCGCCGACGGCGTGCACGTCGACATGATTCTGGCGTTCGTCGATTTCCTGCGCCTGCGGTGAAGCGCCCGGGCGGGCGACGATCCCCTTCCGGTGCAACCGGGGCGGGGCTAAGCTTCGCCGGCAGGGCGCGCCGCGTGCGCCCGCCATCGGGGCAGCGGAACGCGCACATGGCCGGCAATCATCTCCACGACCTCGCCGCGATCATCGCGGATCTCGACGCCAAGGGCCGGCTCGCGCGCGTGCGCTCGGAAGTGGACCCGCGCCACGAACTCGCCGGCGTCGCCGCGAACCTCGAAGGCGGACGCAAGGCGGTGCTGTTCGAGAAGGTGAAGGGCCATCGCTGGCCGGTCTTCGCCGGGCTCTATTGGAATCGCGGCCTGCTCGCCGATCTCGTACGGAAAGACGAGCGCGCGCTGCCGCAATATGTCGCCGACAGCATCGCGAAATGGCAGCGCGACCCGGTCGAGCCCGCCGTGGCGAAATCCGGCCCCGTGCTCGAGGTCACCGAGCGCGACGTCGATCTCGGCAAGATTCCGGTGCCGGTGCACGCGCTCAAGGACGCCGGACCCTACTTCTCCGCCGCCGTGGTGATCGCCAAGGATCCCGAAAGCGGCATCCGCAACGCCTCGATCCAGCGCTTCCAGGTCGTCAACCGCAACACGCTGCACGTCAACATCGACGCCGGCCGGCACCTCGAGACCTATCTCGAGCGGGCCGGGCGCCTGGGGCGCAGCCTCTGGATCACGCTCAACTGCGGCGTCGGCCCGGGCCTGCATTTCGCCGCGGCCGCGCCGGCCGAGGCCGCGCCGATCGACCGCGACGAGCTCGGCATCGCGAGCGAGTTCCACGGGGCGCCGCTCGAGCTCGTGCCCGGAACGGAATCCGACGTCGAGATGGCCGCGCACGCGATGTGGGCGCTCGAATGCGAGATGATCCCGGGCGAGGTGGCGCCCGAAGGCCCGTTCGCCGAGGTGACCGGGTACTACGCGACGGTGGCGCCGCGGCCGGTCGTGCATGTGCGGCGCATCCATCGCCGCGCGGCGCCGGTGTTCCAGACGATCCTGCCCGGCGCCGAGGTTTGGAACTCGGTCGGCCTGCTCGGCGAAGCCAACGCGCTCGCGCTGCTCCGCCGCCAGGTGCCGGGCGTGCGCGACGTGTACTTCACCCATGGCGGCGGCGGGTTCTATCACGCGGTCGTGCAGATCGCGCCGCAGCATGCGGGCTGGTCGAAGCAGGCGATCCTGGCCGCGTTCGCGGCGTTTCCGCCGCTCAAGATCGTCACCGTCGTCGACGACGACGTCGATATCCGCAATGCGCAGGACGTCGAATGGGCGATGGCGACGCGGCTCGACCCCGCGACCGGCATCGTGCGCATCGACAACGCGTTCGGCCACGGGCTCAACCCGTCGTTCCCGAACTATGTCGGCCCCAAGGTGGGTTTCGACGCCACGCAGCCGTTCCCGAAGCGCGCGGAATACGAGCGCGTCGCGTTCAAGCCGGTCGCGTTCGCCGCCTACGACATCGCCGGGGCCGAACCGGCGGCGCCGCGCGCCGGGGCGCGCGCGCCCGCCGCTGCGGCCGCGCCGCCGCCGCCCGCGAAACCCGCGGCCGGCGACTACGACACCGACCGCATCTGGCAGCGGGAACTGGCGGAGTGGAAGAAAGACCGCGACGGCGCAGCGCCGGCGGTGAGGCCCGCGTCGGGCAACGACTGGGACGAGAATCGCTGGTGGCAGCGCGAGCTGGAGGAGATGAAGCGCGAGCGGTCGGCGAAACCCGCGGCCGCGCCTCCGGCGCCGAAGAAGGCCGCGCCGCCGGCTGCGGCGGAGGGCGAGGCGCCCGCGCGGCGCAAAGGGAGCAGCGACTGGGACGAGAACCGCTGGTGGAAGCGCGAGCTCGAAGAACTGTCGCGCGAGCGCGCGGCGGGCAGGGCGCCTGCGGCCAAGGCCGGTGCGCCGCTCGCGGCGCCGGCGGAGGCCGCCAAGGCCCGCCGCATCGAGGCCCGCGGCGCCGACGGCAATGGCGGCGGGCGCGGGGCCGACGACGACGGCGGCTTCTTCCGCGGCTGAGCGGGCGCTGCGCGCTGCCGTCGATCTCGACGCTCGCAGCGGGCTCTTACGCCGGCGGCGCGTCCGTGAACAGGCGCAGGCGGCGCGCGACGTGGCGGATCGAGACCGCATGCAGCTCCATGAGCTGCACTTCGATCTCGTCGGGCGCGGCGGGCGCCGCCGCCATCAGCTCGTCGGCGACGGATTCGAGCCTGTCGGCGAGCGTTTCCCAGCGGGAAAGCGGCGGCGCGGCGGCCGTCATCGGCCCTTGAAGCGCGGCGGTCGCTTCTCGACGAACGCCGCCGACCCTTCCTTGTGGTCTTCGGTCAGCTTCAGGACGCTCTGGCCGATGCGCTCGAAATTGCGCCCGGTCTCGATATCGACGTTGACGCACTGGTTGATGACGAGCTTCGCCGTGCCGAGCGCGAGCGGCGCCTTCTTCGCGAGCAGCTCGGCGAACTCGACCGCGCGCGGGATCAGCCTGTCGGCGGGCAGCACCTCGTCGACGAGGCCGAGCTCGAGCGCCTTGGCCGCGGGCACGATCTCTCCGGTCATCACCAGCCGCTTGGCCTTGGCGGGGCCGACCAGCTTCACGAGCCGCGAAATGCCGCCCGAGCCGGGGATGAGGCCCACGTTGTTTTCCGGCAGGCCCATGCGCGCGATGTCCGCCGCGAAGCGGAAATCGCAGGACAGCGCGAGCTCGAGCCCGCCGCCGGCCGCCACGCCGTTGATCGCGGCGATCACCGGCACTTCCATCTGTTCGATGTCGTCGAACACGTTGTGGATCATGCGCACGCGCCGGCGGAAGCCGCGCGGCCCGACCGCGGAGAGGTCGCCCATGCCGCGCACGTCCTCGCCGGCCGAAAACGCGCGGCCGGTGCCGGTGACGATCAGCACGCGCAGCGCGTCGTCCTCGACGAGGCCGCGCACCGCGTCGCGCAACTCCTCGCGCATCTTCGCGTTCCAGGAGTTGAACACGTCCGGCCGGTCGAGCCTGAGGATCGCGATCTCGTCGCGGCGGTCGAAGGCGAGGAACTCGTAGCGTGTGTCGGTCATGGCGCGTTCCGGGTCAGCGCTTCTTGGCGCGCTTGCGCGCGCCCGGCTTCGGCTTGGCCCGGGCGGCGGGTTTGACCGACCCCGGCAGATCGGGCCGCAGCTCGTCGATCTCGCCGAGATTCCAGAGCGCCCAATGCAGGTTCTGGTCGGCATGGCGCAGGATCGACTGGATCTGCGGGATGTCGGTCCCGACATGAATCTCGTGGACGAGCCGGCGGGCGCGGCGGAGGCGGGCGATCATTTCGGCGGGCTTCAGCATGGCGGTCCTCAGCGGTCGAGCTCGCGGCGCAGTTCCTTCGGCCGCTTGTCGATGATGCGTTTGGTCTTGAGGTCGTAGCGCGGCAGCGTGCCCGGCGCCATCGGGTTCACCTCGAGGCGCACGTGCAGCGCCTTGTGGATGCGGTCGCCGACCGCGCGGGCGAGCGCGTCCCAGTCGGCGCGCGCGACGGCAGGGTCGGGCTCGAACTCCACCGTCATGCGGTCGTTGCCGTCCGCGTGCTCGAGCACGAGCTGGAAGAACGGCGAGACGCCCGTGTGCTCGCCGAGCAGGTTCTCGACGGCGGTCTGATAGACGTTGGTGCCGCGTACCGTGACCATGAAGTCGGTGCGGCCGAGGACCACGCCCGGCAGCTTGCGCCAGGTGCGGCCGCACGCGCAGCCACCGACGGATCGCACGAGATCGTGCGAGCGGTAGTTGAGCAGCGGCTGGGCGGAATTGGTGTAGCTGGTGATGATGTTCTCGCCGACCTCGCCGTCGCCGACCTCGGCTCCGGTCGCGGGGTTCATCGACCAGGCGAACACGTTCATCTCGTTGACGTGCACGCCGTCGCGCTCCGGGCAGCCGGGCGCGAAGGCCTCGATCTCGGCGATGCCGAGCAACTCGCCGGAATCGGCGCCCCAGGCCTCGTCGATCTGGCGCTTCATCGCCGGCAGCGCGAACGGGCCGGGCTCGCCCGCGTGATAAGTGAAGCGGATCGAGGAGTCGCGCAGGTCGACGCCCATCTCCTTCGCGACCGTCGCGAGGCGGAGCGCGAAGGTCGGCGTCGAAATCAGCACGGTCGGCTTCAGCCGCAGGATGTTCTTGATGTGACCCTGGCTGTCGGCGCCGCCGCCCGAGATGACGCGGCAGCCCATGCGCCGCGCGCCGTAATAGCAGCTCCAGAAGCCGGCGAAGTTTCCCCAGTTGAACGCGAAGTAGAAGCTGTCTTCGGGGCGGATGCCGTGCGCCCAGAAGCCGTAGGTCCAGCTCTCGCCGTAGCGCTCTGTGTCGTAGGCCGAGAGCGGGATCGCCAGCGGCAGCCCGGTCGAGCCCGAGGTTTCGACGTGATGCGCGACGAGGTCGAACGGCAGCGCCAGCGTGTCGCCGTAAGGCGGCCGCTCGGACTGCAGGCGGATGAAGTCCTGCTTGTCGGTGAGCGGCACCAGCCGCTTGTAGTCGTCGAGCGTCGCGATGTGGCGCGGCTTCAGGCCGCGCTCGTCGAACTTCCGCCGGTAGTACGGGCTGCGCTCGTAGACGAAGGCGACGAGGCCGCGGAGCTTGGCGAGATGCAGCGCGTCGAGCTCCGCGCGCGGCATGCGCTCCATGCGCGCGTTCCAGAACAGGGAGCGGCGTGCGGCGGCCGTGTGTTGTTCCCAGCGCGGCATCGCGATCCGGCGCGCGTCAGAGATAGCGCCGGTTGGCGCGGTGGTCGGGAACCTCGAGGCCGATCGATTCCAGGATCGGCACGGTGTCGCGGATGTAGTCCTGGCGCAGCTGCTCGTTGGAGCGGGCCTTGATGCCCCACTTCACGTAGATCTCGGAATTGCGCGAGTCCGACTTGCCGAACATGTCGAGCACCGCCGGCCACCACTGCTCGAGGCCCTCCTGCAGCCGGCGCTTGCCCTCCTTGGTCTTGGCCACCTCGCGCGCGAACTTGATGCCCATCTCGGCGTGGAACCGCTCCTCTTTCTCGAGCTTCGGCGCGGCCTTGGCCAGCGGCTCGTAGCTCGAGCCCACCCATTCGACGCCGACATAGAGGCCCACGCGGTCGCCGATCCCGTGGAACCAGCAGATGTCGACCCACGATTGGAGCGGAATCGAGAACAGGTACTGCTTCAGCGGAGCGTCGGTGTGCGGATCCTCGCCGAGCCCGCGGATCAGGTCGGCGACGATCTGGCCGTGCTGGACTTCCTGGCGCACGATCTCGGATTCGATGACCAGCGTGCGGTCGTCGGGCGAGTAGCGGAAGCCGGCCTCGGCGATGCGCGCGAGAAGCGCGCGGTAGTTCGGGTTGCCGTTGTTCTCGACGTGGCCGAATTTCAGCAGCTTGACGAGGAACTGCCGGTATTCTTCCGGCATGTCCGGATCGTCCTTCTTCCACATGCGCTTCGATTTCGCGGTCTTCGCCATCGCGGCTTGCTCCCTGAACTAGAATCTGTCGAGCGCGCGGCGCAGTTCCTTCGGCCGCTTGTCGACGATGCGCTTGGTTTTCAATTCGTAGCGCGGCAGCGATTCCACCGGCACCGCCCGGCAGTCGATGCGCACCTTGAGCGCAGCGTGAATGTGGCGCGCGAGCGCCTCGGCCAGGGCGGGCCATGCCGCCTCGCCGATCCCCTTCACGGGCTCGAACTCGATCTCCATCTGGTCGAGCGGGCCCTCTTTCGAGAGGATCATCTGATAGTGGCTGCTCACGCCCTTGACCTCGCCGATGAGATTCTCGACGGCGGTCGGGTACACGTTGGTTCCGCGCACGGTGATCATGAAGTCGGTGCGGCCGAGGATGACACCCTCGAAGCGCGTCCAGGTCCGGCCGTCGGCGCCGCCGGGGATGCGGCGGACGAGGTCGTGGGTCCGGTAGTTGATCAGCGGCTGCGCCGAATTGACGTAGCTGGTGACGATGTTCTCGCCCACCTCGCCGTCGGGCACCTCCCGCATCGTGTCGGGGTCGATCGACCAGCAGAACACGTTCATCTCGTTGACCAGGACGCCGTTGCGGCCGGCGTCGCCGACGCCGAACGCGTCGATCTCGGCGATGCCCATCTGGTCGCAGCTCCGCGCGTCCCACGCATCGTCGAGCGCCTGGCGCAGCGCCGGCAGCGCGAACGGGCCGGGCTCGCCGCCGCCGACGACGAACTTCACCGACGAGGCGCGCATGTCGTGCCCCATCTCCTTGGCCGCATGCGCGATGCGCAGCGCGTAGGTCGGCGTCGCGCACAGCACGGTCGGCTTCATGCGCAGGATGTTGGCGATGTGGCCCTTGGTGTCGGCGCCGCCGCCCGAGATGACGCGCGCGCCGAAGCGGCGCACGCCCCAATAGGTGGACCAAAGCCCGGCGAAATTCCCCCAGTTGAAGGCGAAGTAGACCGTGTCCTCGGGCCGGATGCCGAGCGCCCAGAACGCGTAGCACCAGCTCTCGCCGTAGCGCTCGGTGTCGTACATCGTATAGGGGATCGCGAGCGGCACGCCGGTCGTTCCCGACGTCTCGCAGTGATGGGCCAACAGCTCGAACGGCGCCGCCAGCGTGTCGCCATAGGGCGGCCGCTCCTGCTGGAGGTGCACGAAATCCTTCTTGTCGGTGAAGGGCACCTTGCGCTTGAAGTCGTCGAGCGAGCGCACGTCGCCGGGCTTCAGGCCCGCCTTGTCGAACGTCGCGCGATAGAAGGCGCTGTGCTCGTAGGCATAGCGCAGCAGCAGCTGCAGCTTCCGGAGATGCAGCGCGTCGAGCTTCGCGCGCGGCAGCGTCTCCATGTACCGGTTCCAGTACCTCGAGCGCTGCGCCGCGGGCGTGAACGTTTCGATCTTGGCCGGCATGCTTCCTCCCTCGCGTGGCGCCGGTATCCCGGCGTCCGTCGTCACTTGCCCTGAAACGCCGGCTTGCGCTTGTCGAGGAAGGCTTTGATGCCTTCCTGCGCGTCGTGCGACAGGAACAGCAGCGACTGGTTCGCGCGCTCGTAGGAAAGGCCTTCGGCGAGCGAGCCGCCGAGGCCCTGGCGTACCGAGAGCTTGATCATGCCGTGCGCGAGGCTCGGCCCCTGCGCGAGCTTGGTCGCGTAGGCCATCACGTCGCCCCAGAAGCTCTCCGCCGGGAAGAGCCGCTCGACGATGCCGAGCTCGGCGGCGCGCTGCGGGCCGACCATCTCGCCGGTGATCATGAGGTGCAGCGCCTGTCCCGGCGCGATCTGGCGCGCGAGCCGCTGCGTGCCGCCCATGCCGGGGGAGAGGCCGAGATTCACCTCGCCGAGGCCGACGCCGTACTTGCCCTCCGACGCGAAGCGCAGGTCGCAGCCCAGCGCGAGCTCGAGCCCGCCGCCGATGCAATGCCCGGCGATCGCGGCGATGAAGATCTTGGGCGTGCGCTCGATCATGGTCACGGTCTCGTGGGCCATGTTGAGGAAGTCGGCGAGCGCGCCGGGCGTCGTGCCCTTGAGCGTCGAGATGTCGGCGCCGGCCGAGAAGAATTTCTCGCTCGCGCTCTTCACGACGACGCAGCGCACGGCCTCGTCGTTGCGCACCGTGTCGATGCAGCGCTGCAGCTCCAGCAGCGTCGTCTTGTTGTAGGCGTTGGCGGGCGGATTGTTCATCGTGATGATGCCGACGCCGCCCTCGCGCGCTAGGCTGTAAGCCACGCTCGTCCTCCCTTGCATGTATTCGGTGCCCCGCGCCGCCGCCGGTCCGGCGGTCCTCCTCCAAAGCGCGTCGGCCCTGCGCCGGCGCGGGGCGTCTCGTCGCCGCTCAGAGAAAGCGGCGGTTGGCGCTGTTGTCGGGAACGTCGAGGCCCAGCTCCACGATCAGCGGAACCGTGTCCTCGATGTACTTGTCGCGCAGCTCGGCGTTGGTGTGCGCCTTGATGCCCCACTTCACGTATTGCGACGAATTCTTGGAATCCGACTTGCCGAACATGTCGAGCGCCGCGGGCCACCATTTGTGCAGCAGGTCCTGGGCCTCGCGCTTGCCGTCGGGCGTCTTCACGAAGCGCTTCATGTGGCGGAAGCCCGCGGTCGCGTGGAAATATTCTTCCTTCTCGAGCTGCTCGGAGATGCGCGCCAGCGGCTCGTAGGTGCTGCCCATCCATTCGATGCCGACATAGAGGCCGACGCGGTCGATGAGCATGTGGAACAGCGAGATGTCGCACCACGATTTCAGCGGCAGCTCGAACGCGTATTGGCCGACCCAATCGGGATTGTGGGGATCCTCGCCGAGGCTCGCGATGATGTCGGCGACGAACTGGCCGTGCCCAACCTCCTGCTTCACGATCTCGGCCTCGATCATCATCGCACGGCCGTCGGGCGCGTAGCGCAGGCCCGCATCGGCGATGTTGGCGATCACCGTGCGATAGTTGGGATTGCCGCAGTTCTCGACATGCGCGTGCTTCAGCAGCTTCACCATGAAGCGGCGATAGTCTTCGGGCATGTCGGGATCGTTGCGCTTGTACATGCGCAGCTGCGATCCGGCCACCTTGATCGGCTTGAGATCGTGTCCGGGAATCTTCTGGTTTTCCATGATCAGCTCGTCTCCGGGGCTTGGGTCTCGAGGAGGCCGGACAGCATCGTCGTGCGCAGCGCGCGCACGAGTTCGGGGCCGCCGAGCGCCTGACGCCGGCGATACCACTCGAGGAAGGTTCCGTCGTGCAGGGCCATGATGATCGCGGCCTGCTCGCGCGTGCGGATGTCGCGCCGGATCTCGCCGCGCCGCTTGCCGAGCGCGATGACGCCTTCGATGGCCTTGTAGAGGCGGTCGTAGATCGCGCGGATGCGCGCCTCGACGGGCCCGCCGGTGCCGGCGAATTCGAGCGACATCAGGATCAGCAGCAGCACGTCTTCCGGGCTCTCGACGCCGAGGCGCGCCTGGCCGTGCATGAAGGCGGCGAGGCGGGGGGCGGCGCCCGGTCCGGCGGCGGCGATGCGCTCGTTCATGCCGCCGAGCACGATCGTCTCGACGCGGTCGAGCAGCGCGGAGAGCAGCGCCTCCTTGTTGCGGAAATAGAAATAGACGGCGCCCTTGGTGAGATGCGCGGCTTCGGCGATCGCGTCCACCGTCGTGTGCCGGTACCCCTGCGAGACGAACAGCGCGCGCGCGGCCGCCAGCAGGCCCTCGACGCTGGCTTCGCGCTGGGCCTTCTTGGTCGCAGGCCGCCGCCCGCCGAAGGGTTCGAGTTGCATGACGATCACGGCAGGGCTTTGCGAACCGCTGGCGAATGGGAGGGTGGATGCGGGCGCCGGTGCCGGGCCCATCAACATACTGACCAGATAGTATGTTCGCGGGCTGAGCGAGTCAATCGCGCGGTGGACGGCGCGCTACGGCGCGGCGGCGGCGAATGCGAACGGCAGCGGCGCCGCGGCGGCATCGAGCGCGGCGATGAAGGCCTCCTGCCAGCGCTCCGCGCCGTTGCGCGCGATCGTCGCGTGCAGGGCGGCCCAGCGCTCGCGCCGCTCCTCGGCCGGCATGAGGAGCGCGCGATGCAGCGCGTCGGCCACGCCGTCGATGTCGAACGGGTTGGCGATCAGCGCGCGGTCGAGTTCGGCGGCGGCGCCGGCGAACGGCGAGAGCACGAGCACGCCGGGATCCGCCGGGTCCTGCGAGGCGACGTATTCCTTGGCGACGAGGTTCATCCCGTCGCGCAGCGGCGTGACGAGGCCGACATGGGCGGCGCGGAAGAAGCCGGCGAGCGCGGCCGGGCGGTAGCCGCGGTTGAGGTAGCGGATCGGCTGCCAGTCGAACTCGGCGTGGCGCCCGTTGATCTTGCCGGCCAGCCGCTCCAGCTCGCGGCGCGCCTCGCGATAGCGGCCGATCTCGATGCGCGACGGCGCCGCGATCTGCAGGAACGTGACGCGGCTCCGCCATTGCGGCCGCGTCGCGAGCAGGCGGCCGAACGCGGTGAAGCGGTTCGCCAGGCCCTTGCTGTAGTCGAGTCGGTCGACGCCGATGATGAGCCTGCGGCCGGCGAGGCTGTCGACGAGGCGCCGCGTCGTGGCGCGGTTCGCGCCGTCGGCTGCCATGCGCTGCTGCGCCGCGGCGTCGATGCCGATCGGGAAGGCGCCGCTCGCCGTGCGCCGATGCGGCCCCATCACGGTTCCGTCCGGCCGGACGAGGCGGCCGAGCGCGCCGCGGCAATAGGCGCGGAACGCGTCCGTGTCTTCGTCGGTCTGGAAGCCGACGAGATCGTAATCGAGCAGCGACGAGAACAGCTCGCGATGATTGGGCAGGATCGCGAGCGCGCGCGGCGGCGGCAGCGGAATGTGCAGGAAGAAGCCGATGCGGTGCCGGCTGCCGAGGCGCCGGAGCGCGCGCGCCAGCGGAATCAGATGGTAGTCGTGCACCCAGACGAGGTCGTCGGGCCGCAGCAGCGGCATCAGGATGCGCGCGAACCGCTCGTTGGCGGCCTCGTAGGCGTCGGCCTGTTCGCGGGCGTATTCGATCAGGCCGAGGCGGAAGTGGCAGAGCGGCCAGAGCGTGCCGTTCGCGAAGCCGAGATAGAAGTCGCGGTGCGCGGCGTCGTCGAGATCGACCGTCGCATAGTCGATTCCGTCGGCGCGCACGAGTTCGTGCGTATCGCCGGCCGGCGTCGCGACCTTGCCCGACCAGCCGAACCACAGGCCGCTGCGGCCGCGCATCGCCGCGCGCACGCCCGTCACCAGCCCGCCGGCGGAATCGGCCGAATTCGGCAGGCCAACGCGGTTGGAGACGACGACGACGCGCTTCATGCAAAGAACCCGGTTGTTCGCGGACGGTCCTGCAAACGGCGGGGCGGCCCGTCCCCGGACCGTGTGCGGCGCAGATCGGCCCCTGATTAGAATGCGCGCCGCGCCGGAAAGTTCCCGCGTGCGGCTCCTTTATCGGACGAAAGGCGATCGGCCGCGTTGCGCAGCCACGTCCGGAGCGGACCCGGCCCCGCGATCGTATAGCGCGCGGCGCTTTTCGCCATCCGTATATCCGACGGGCCGACTCTGAGGCTGATTCCGCCCAGCCGGTTCGCGACCGCGAAGCCGTCCTCGTCGGTCACGTCGTCGCCGATGACGTAGGGCGTCCGGCCGCGAAAGGGGGGCGTTTCGAGCAGCGCTTCGATCGCGCGGCCCTTCGAAACCTCCGCCGGAACGAACTCGAACACGGCCTTGCCCCGCAGCAGGCGGACGCGTCCGCGATGGGCGTCGGCCAGCGACTCCGCGAGGCGGCGCGCCGCGGTCGCG
Organism: Candidatus Odyssella sp.; assembly: GCA_016792765.1. Lineage (GTDB taxonomy): Bacteria > Pseudomonadota > Alphaproteobacteria > Bin65 > Bin65 > SBBV01. The sequence goes on along the minus strand of JAEULD010000256.1, from coordinate 6,038 downwards.
GCCGCGGGCGAGCGCCGGACATGCAGCGCCGCACCGTGCCTTTTCAGCTCGAGCAGCGTATCGGGATGACGTGCCGCGAACCGCCGCAGCGCGGCCACGAGCGGCGGCGGCACGCGGCCGCCGCGCCCCGGCCGGCTCGACGGCAGCGGGATGGTGGCTGCGGCGCCATGCTCGGCCACCATCGCCACGCCCGCGCCGCGGAAGAGGGCCACGAGATCGGCGCGCCGGCGGCCGCTGACGAGCGCCACGGCGCCGTCGAGCGCGAAATGCAGCGCGTTCAGCGTATCCACGAGCCCGTCGGGGACTGCGACCGCGTCGGGCGTGGCGGCGATGTCGAGCAGCGTGCCGTCGACGTCGAGGAACAGGCTCATGCCGGCCGCGAGCGCCGGCGGCCCGCGCGCGCTACGGCGCCGGCGCATGGCGCGGCCTCCGGCGCGAATCGAATCGAAATTGCGTGGACGCGATCACGGCGGGACTGCGAACCGTTTCTTCGACCTTGGCAACGCGGCGCTCAAGGCAGAATGGGGCCGGAATATCGACCGGACCGTGGCAACGCGGCCGCTCAGACGAAGGTGGCGGTCACGCTGCCGAACGGCGAATAACGCGCCTCGACGCGCATCGGCCGATCGAGCTTGTACTGCTTCGTGAACGAGCCGGTCATCACCGCCTGGCCCGGCTCGAGCGCGCAACCGAAATCGGCGAGCTTGTTGGCCAGCCACGCGATCGAGGCGAGCGGGCTCGATTCCATGACCGCCGTTCCGAACGCGCGCTCCTGGTGCACACCGTCGATGTAGAGATCGAGCTGCGTCTTGCCGAGATCGTGCCGGGCCGGATCGAACGGCACCTCGGCGCCGGTGACGAACGCGTATTGCTGACCGTTGTCGGCGATCATCGGCAGGCAGCCGGCGCGGGTGGGATTGCCGCGCGTCTCGATGATCTCCATCGCCGGGGCCACGCCGCGAATGGCGCGCGCCGCGCGCTCCGGCGTGATGCCGGGGCCCGCGAGCCTCTCGCCCAGGAAAAGGCACAGCTCGTTCTCGAAGCCGGGCGCGCGGATGCCGGCGAGCGGCCAGGTGCCGCCGCTCCGCCAGCGCCCCTTCTCGAACAGGCAGGCGAACACCGGCTCCGCGAAGCCGAACTGGCTGCGGATCGCGAGAGCGGTGAGGCCCACCTTCCACCCGGCCTGCTTCTCGCCGCGCGCCGCGTGCCGCTCGAGCAGCGCGAGATTGATGCGGTAAGCCTCGCTCTCGGACAGCGTCGTCTCGAAGTCCGCCGAATATCGCCCGTCCGGCTGCCGCGCCGCCCAGAAGTGATCGAGCGCCTTCTGAAAATCCACAGCCATGATGTGCCGCCAGGTTTGTGTCCGCTAGGCATACTCATCTTGTCGTTGCCGCGGAAGCGGGAACCCGCGTGTCCGCAAGCGCCGCGCCCGCCGCCGTCGCATGGTTGCGGGGCGATGGGTTCCCGCTTGCGCGGGGACGACAAGGAGAGGGCGACGACCGGAGCACGTTTCGATAGGCGGATCGGGCGCCTGCAACGTAGGGGCGCGCTGCGCGCGCCCAGCGGCCACCGTGCTTGCAGGGCCAGTCGCGAGCGGCCGGCTGTGCGCCGCTCCGGCTTTCGAAGCGCGGAGGCAGGGCGCGCGCAGCGCGCCCCTACGCGGCCGCGCCCGCGTCATGTCGGGACAGTTTCTAGATCAACGCCAGACGCCGGCCGACGCGCTCGAACGCCGCGAGCGCTTCGTCGATGTCGGCGGCGCCGTGCGCGGCGGAGGGTTGGGCGCGCAGGCGCGCCTCGCCGCGCGGCACGACGGGAAAGCGGACCGAGCCGACATAGACTCCGGCTTCCATCAGCGCGTCGCTGAACGCGGCCGCCTTGGCCTCGTCGCCGATCATCACCGGCGTGATCGGGCTGTCGCCGCCGAGGAGGCGGAAGCCGAGCTTCGCGAGCCCGCCGCGCAGGCGGCGCGTGTTCTCGGCCAGGCGTTCGGCGAGCGAGGGATCGCGCAGCGCGATCTCGACCGCGGCCAGCGCGCCGGCGGCGGCGCTGGGGCTGACCGCCGTCGTGAACATGAAGAAGCGCCCGCGGTCGTGCAGCTCGCGGATGCGCCCGGCGGGGCCGGCCACGTAGCCGCCGGCGAACGCGCCGAACGCCTTCGAGAGGGTGCCGGTGAAAAGATCGATCTCGCCCTCGCAGCCGCGTAGAGCCGCCGTGCCGCGCCCGCCCGGGCCGATCACGCCGGCCGCGTGGCTTTCGTCGACGACGAGCGCGGCATCGTGCCGGCGGCAGATGTCGATCAACGGGCGCAGATCGGCCGCGTCGCCCTCCATGCTGAACACGCCGTCGGTGATGACGAGCTTCCTGCCGGCGCCGGGCGCGCCCCCAGGCGCGGCGAGCTGCGCCTCGAGATGGGCGAAGTCGCCGTGATTGTAGACGCGGCTTTCGGCGGCGCTCAGGCGGCAGCCGTCGATGATGCTGGCGTGGTTGAGCCGGTCGCTGAAGATGCGGTCGCCGGCGCCGACCAATGTGCAGGCCACCGCGACATTGGCCGAAGTGCACGAGTTGAACAGCAGCGCCGATTCGGTGCGGTGGAACTTCGCGAGCGCCGCGCACAAAGCCTCGTGGACCGGCGTCGTCGCCAGCGGCGGGTTCAGCGCGGGGCCGGCGCCGTAGCGGTCGAGCGCCTCCTTCGCGCGCGCGATCACCTCGGGATGGCTGGCGAGGCCGAGGTAGTTGTTGGAGCCCAGCACGATGACCTCGCGCCCGTCCATGATCGCGCGCGCGCCGACGGCGCCGCCGAGCAGCGGCTTCCGCGATCGTCCGGACGGGGTGGGGGCGTAGTCCATGGCAAGGCGCAGGCCGGAAACGTGCAGGGGCGGGTTCTACACCCGCCCCCACGGCGTTCAAGCGAATATGCCGCGATGCCGGCTACGCGGAGACCGGCATCTTCGGCAGGCCGGCGAGCGCCATCGCCAGCTCTTGCTGGTTGTAGTCTTCGTCCTTGAGCTTGCCGGCGGCGTAGTCGGCATAGGCCTGCATGTCGAAATTGCCGTGGCCGCAGAGGTTGAAGAGGATCGTCTTCTTCTTGCCCTCGCGCTTGCATTGCAGCGCCGCGTCGATGGCGCCCTTCACCGCGTGATTGGCCTCGGGCGCGGGCAGGATGCCCTCGGCGCGCCCGAACTGCACGCCGGCCGCGAAGCACTGCGTCTGGTGATAGGCGACACCCTTGATGTAGCCCTCCTCGACGAGCTGGCTCACCAGCGGCGCCATGCCGTGATAGCGCAGGCCGCCGGCATGGAAGCCCGGCGGCACGAAGGCCGAGCCGAGCGTGTGCATCTTGACCAGCGGCGTCATCTTGCCGGTGTCGCCGAAGTCGTAGGCGTACTTGCCGCGCGTGATCGACGGGCACGCGGCCGGCTCCACGGCGATGACGTCGACCTTCTTGCCGCCGCGCAGCATCTCGCCGATGAACGGAAACGCGATGCCGCCGAAGTTCGAGCCGCCGCCGGTGCAGCCGACGACGATGTCGGGATAGTCGCCGGCCATCTCGAGCTGCTTGATCGCCTCGAGGCCGATGATCGTCTGGTGCATGAGCACGTGGTTCAGCACCGAGCCGAGCGAGTATTTCGTGTCGTCGCGCTGCACCGCGCGCTCGACCGCCTCGGAGATCGCGATGCCGAGCGAGCCGGTCGAGTTCGGGTTCTGCGCCAGCACGGCGCGGCCCGCATTGGTGATCTCCGACGGGCTCGCATGCACCGTGGCGCCGAAGGTCTCCATGAACGCGCGGCGGTAGGGCTTCTGCTGGTACGAGACCTTCACCATGAAGACCTCGACCTCGAGCCCGAAGAACGCGCCCGCGAGCGAGAGCGACGAACCCCACTGGCCGGCGCCGGTCTCGGTGGTGAGCCGCTTCACGCCCTCCACCTTGTTGTAGAACGCCTGCGCGATCGCGGTGTTCGGCTTGTGGCTGCCGGCGGGGCTCACGCCCTCGTACTTGTAGTAGATCTTGGCCGGCGTATCGAGCGCCTCCTCGAGGCGGCGCGCGCGATAGAGCGGCGAGGGGCGCCACTGGCGATAGATGTTGCGCACCGGTTTCGGGATGTCGATGTAACGCTCCTGCGAAACCTCCTGCAGGATGATTTCCTGCGGGAACAGCGGCGCAAGATCGGCGGGCCCGACCGGCTGCATCGTTCCGGGATGGATCACCGGCGATGGCGGGTTCTTGAAATCCGCCATGATGTTGTACCACTGCTTCGGCATGTCCTCTTCGCCGAGCAGGTATTTGATTTCGCCTGTCATTGCTCACTCCCTGTGCTGGCTGCGGCGCAGCGCCCAATTTCCCCCGGTTGAGCCGCCGTTTAATGCAGAGTGCGGACAGGGTAGACTCCCGCCGCGTCGGCCCGCAAGCGATGGCGCGCCGCAGCGTATTCGCGATTTGGAGGCAATCAAATATGGCCGATCCCAAGAACAGCGGCATGGCCGAGCTGGAAGGCCGCCTCGCCGGCGAGAAATTCCATGCGGATTTCCGCGACCGGATGACCTACGGCGACTACCTCCAGCTCGACCGCATCCTGAATTCGCAGTCGCTGGTCACCGGCACGCACGACGAGATGCTGTTCATCACCATCCACCAGGCCAAAGAGCTGTGGATGAAACTGATGATCCACGAGCTCGAGGCGGCGGTGCCGCTGATCCAGAAGGGCGAGCTCAGGCCCGCGTTCAAGATGTTCGCGCGCGTGAAGCGGATCTTCGACAACCTGCTCCAGTCGTGGGCGATCCTCAACACGATGACGCCGTCGGACTACATGCGCTTCCGCGACGGGCTCGGCAGCTCGTCGGGCTTCCAGTCGTACCAGTACCGCTCTATCGAGTTCATCCTCGGCAACAAGAACCGCGCGACGATGAAGGTGCACGAGCACCGGCCCGACATCTACGCGCGGCTCACGGCGCTGCTCGAGCGGCCGAGCCTCTACGACGAAGCGATCATCCTGATGAGCAAGCGCGGCTTCGCGATCGACAAGGCGTGCGTCGAGCGCGACTGGAGCCAGATGCGCGAGCCCAATGACTCCGTCATCGCCGCCTGGCGGCGCGTCTATCAGGAGAACGAGAAGCACTGGGACATCTACGAGCTCGCCGAAAGCCTGATGGACGTCGATGACCTGTTCCAGACCTGGCGTTTCCGCCACGCGAACACGGTCGAGCGCGTGATCGGCAGCAAGCGCGGCACCGGCGGCACCTCGGGCGCCGTGTATCTCCGCAAGCAGATCGAAATCCGGCTGTTTCCGGAACTGTGGGCGGTGCGGACCGATCTCTAGCCCGGCGCACATGCGCGGAGCCGGGGCGCACTCGACGGCCCCGTGGCGCAAAATGCATGACCGTCCGGCGGCGCATCTCTGATAGGGTGCCGCCTTCGGCACCGTTGCAACGCATCTGGGATCCATGACCAAAGCCAGCGAATATTTCAGCCGCACCTACGCCGACGCGCGCAGCCGATTCGTCGAGGCGGCCAAGGCGGCCGGCGTCGGCCCGGCCCGCCACGTCAATCCGAACGGCAAGGGACCCGGCGGCGAGGAGCTGTCGACCGACGTCGCGCGCTTCGGCCCGGCGGCGGCCGAGAACGTCGTTTTCGTCTCGAGCGGCACGCACGGCGTCGAGGGCTTCTGCGGCTCCGGCGCGCAGGTCGGAATGCTGCGCAACGGGCTTCACAAGGAATTGCCGAAGGGCACGGCGCTGGTGCTGATCCACGCGATCAATCCGCACGGCTTCGCCCACGAACGGCGCGTCAACGAGAACAACGTCGACCTCAACCGCAATTTCCGCGACCACAAGACGCCGCCGCCGCACAACGCGCCCTATGCGGAGATCCATGCGCTGCTGACGCCTGCCGACTGGGACGGGCCGGCGCGCAAGGCGTCCGACGCGGCGATCGCCGCCTACATCCAGAAGCGCGGGCTGCCGACGTTCCAGGCCGCCGTCAGCACCGGGCAGTGGGAATATCCCGACGGGCTGTTCTACGGCGGCAACGCGCCGGTGTGGTC
>JAEULD010000254.1 GCA_016792765.1 Candidatus Odyssella sp. | reverse complement strand
GTCGAGATTGCCGAACCGGGTGAGCTTCTCCTCGAAGAACAGCTTGACGACGCCGGTGGGGCCGTGGCGCTGCTTGGCGACGATGATCTCGGCCTTGTTGTGCGCCTGTTCGAGCCTCGTCTGCCACTCGGCGTATTTCGGGTCGTCGGGCGGCGGCTCCTTCGGGCGCAGGTAGTATTCCTCGCGGAAGATGAACATCACGACGTCGGCGTCCTGCTCGATCGAGCCCGATTCGCGCAGGTCGGCGAGCTGCGGGCGCTTGTCCTCGCGCTGCTCGACCGCGCGCGAGAGCTGCGAGAGCGCGATCAGCGGCACGTTCAGCTCCTTGGCGAGCTGCTTGAGCGTCCGCGTGATCTCGGACAGCTCCTGCACGCGGTTCTCGGGGCGGGTGCCGGGCGCCGGCCGCAGGAGCTGGAGGTAGTCGATGATGATCAGCGAGAGATTGTGCTGGCGCTTCAGGCGCCGCGCGCGCGTGCGGAGCTGCGAGATGGTGAGGCCGGCGGTGTCGTCGATGAACAGCGGGATGTGCTGGAGCTGGTTCGTCACCTCGACGAGCCTGGTGTAGTCCTCGGTCGAAATCCGCCCGGTGCGGATGTCGTGCGAGCCGATGCCGGTCTGCTCGGCGATGAGGCGCGTCGCGAGCTGCTCGGCCGACATTTCGAGCGAGAAGATGGCGACCACGGCGCCGTCGGCGACGAACGGCTCGCCGCGCTCGTTCTGCTCCTCGCGGTAGCGGGAGGCGGCGTTGAACGCGATGTTGGTGGCCAGCGCCGATTTTCCCATGCCGGGGCGGCCGGCGATGATGACGAGGTCGGACGGGTGGAGGCCGCCCAGCTGCCTGTCGAGGTCGTCGAGGTGCGTGGCGACGCCGGCGAGGTTGCCGTCGCGCTTCAGCGCGGCCTCGGCCATCTTGAGCGCCTCGCCGAGCGCCTGGCCGAAATCCTTGAAGTCGGTCTGGTAGGCGCCCTCGGTGGCGAGCGTGTAGAGCGATTGCTCGGCCATCTCGATCTGCTCTTGCGCGGTGGCGTCGAGCGAGACCTCGTAGGCGCGGTTGACGATGTCTTCCCCGATCGAGATCAGGTCGCGGCGGATCGCGCGGTCGTGCACCGTGCGGCCGTAATCCTCGGCGTTGACGACCGAGACGACCGAGGCCGCGAGCCGCGCGAGATAGGCGGGGCCGCCGATCTCGTCGAGCGCGCCGTCGGATTCGAAGAAGCCCTTGAGCGTGACCGCGTCGGCGATCTGCCCGGCGTCGACGAGTTTCCGGATCGCCTCGAAGATGCGCGCGTGGCGCTTGTCGGCGAAATGCTCGGGCGAGAGGAACTCCGCCACCTTCTCGTAGGCGCGGTTGTTCGTGAGCAGGGCGCCCAGGAGCGCCATCTCGGCTTCGAAATTGTGCGGCGGCACGCGAAACAGCGTGCGCGGTTCGCCGCCGGGTGCGGAGCCTTCCATGCCTTGTCCTCTTTCGCACGGCAGATTAGGCGTGCGCCCCGGCGCCTTCATCCGCCGATTTTCCGAATTTCGCGCCGTCCCGAAACCGGCCGCTCTTATCGACAGCGTTATCAACGAAAACTGTGGAAATCTCGCGGCGCTGCTTCGACGCCATCCTGAGCGCCCGCCCTTCGCGGACGCGAAGGATCTCTCGACGCCGAGGCTCCGCTGCCGAGAGATCCTTCGGCCGCAAGCGCGGCCTCAGGATGACGGGCAGCGACGCGCGTCTCACGCCGCCATGTTCGCGCGTTCCCAGTCGAGCATGTAGTCGCGCGTCAGCGGCACGGCGTCCTGCCGCTTCGCGAGCTGGATCTGGAACACCATCTGGTCCATGTGCCGGAACGCGACCTCGCAGCCGGCGAGGTAGAATTCCCACATGCGGCAGAAGCGCTCGTCGTAGAGGCGTGCCACCTCGGTGCGGTTCTCCTGGAAGCGGCGGCGCCATTCGCGCAGCGTGTCGGCGTAGTGGATGCGCAGGATCTCGATGTCGGTGATCCAGAGCCCCTCCTGCTCGATCGCGGCGATCGCCTCGGACAGGGAGGGAGCATAGCCGCCCGGAAAGATGTATTTCCGGAGCCAGGGGTTGGTCGTCCCCGGCGGCGACATGCGGCCGATCGAGTGGAGAAGGGCGACGCCGTCGTCCTTCAGGAGCTCCTTCACCTTGCGAAAGAAGGCGCGGTAGTGGCGCGCGCCGACATGCTCGAACATGCCCACCGAGACGATGCGGTCGTAGCGGCCGTGTTCGTGGCGGTAGTCGCGCAGCTCGAACCGCGCGCGGTCGGCCAGGCCCTCGGCCCGGGCGCGGTCGTTGGAGACCTTGTGCTGCTCGGTCGAGAGCGTGATGCCGGTGACGTCGGCGTCGGCCACGCGCGCGAGGTAGAGGCCGAGGCCGCCCCAGCCCGAGCCGATGTCGAGCACCTTGAGGCCGGGCTTCCCCAGCAGCAGCTTGGAGGCGATGTGGCGCTTCTTGTCGTGCTGCGCCTCGTCCAGCGTCTTGTTGTTGTTCGTGAAATAGGCGCAGGAATATTGCCGGTCCTTGTCGAGGAAGAGGTCGTAGAGGCGGCCGGACAGGTCGTAATGGTGCGCCACGTTGCGGCGCGAGCGGCCGGCATGGTTCGCCTGCTGGCGATGGCGCACGAGCATGCCGGCGCGGCTGAGGGCGCGAGCCAGCGGCAGGTCCTCGTAGCGCTGGATGTTGATCGCGAGCAGGGCGAGGAGGTCGTAGATCGTCCCGTCGTCGATCGTCAGATTGCCGTCCATGTAGGACTCGCCGAAGGCCATCTTCGGGCGCAGCGCGAGGCGATGGGCGGTGGCGCGGTCGGCGATGCGCATCGTGACGCGCGGGCCGTGGTTCTTGCCGAACGTCTGCACACGGCCATCGGGCCCGACCAGCGTGAGCTGGCCGGTGTGCACGATTTTGTCGAGCAACCGCGCGAGCAGCATTTCCGACCCTTCTACGTCCCGGATGCGCCTTCTCATGCGGGCGCATTTTGGGAAATTTAGGCGCAGACGGACGGAACGGCAACGCCGGGCTTTGGGGCCCGGCGTTGCGCCAGAACGGCGATTGCCTAGGGAACTTTTTCCCCTTCTTGCCCGGGCGACGGGCCGGGGGAAGGGGCGTTACTTCGCCTTCTTCTCTTTCTTGGCCTTCTTTCCTTCCTCGGCGGGCGCTTCGGGCGCCGCTTCGGCCTTGGCCGGCGTCTCCTCGGCCGGGGCGTCGAACACGGCGGCCGCGGCGGCCTGGGCGGCTTCCGCCGCCTCGGCCTCGGTCTTCAGCACGACCGGGCTCTCGCCGCGGTCGAAGCGCTCGGCCTGGAGCTTCGCCTCTTCCTCGGACTGGCCGACGTTGACCAGCACGCCGACGCTCACCTCGGGATGCAGGATGACGCGCACGGTATGGATGCCGATCATCTTGATCGGCCGGTCGATGACGACTTGGCGCTTCTCGACCGTGTAGCCGGAGGCGGTGAGGCCGTCGGCGATGTCGCGGGCGCTGACCGAGCCGTAGAGCTGGCCGCTTTCGCCCGCCTGGCGCACGACGATGATGCGCGCCTTGTCCATCTTCCCGGAGACCGCTTCGGCCTCGCTCTTGCGCTGGAGGTTGTCGGCCTCGAGCTGCGCGCGCCGGCTCTCGAAGTAGCTGACGTTGTCCTTGGTCGCGCGCAGGGCCTTGCGCTGCGGCAGAAGGAAGTTGCGGGCATAGCCCTGCTTCACCTTCACCACGTCGCCCATCTGGCCGAGGTTCTCGACGCGCTCGAGCAGGATCACTTGAATCTGTGCCATCGCGCGCCCCCTACTTCAGCACGTAGGGCAGCAGGCCGAGATAGCGCGCGCGCTTGATCGCCTGGGCGAGGGCGCGCTGCTTCTTGGCCGACACGGCCGTGATGCGGCTCGGCACGATCTTGCCGCGCTCGGACACGAAGCGCTGGAGCAGCTTCACGTCCTTGAAGTCGATCTTGGGCGCGTCCTTGCGCGAGAACGGGCAGCTCTTGCGCCGCCGGAAGAACGGGCGCCGCGCGCCGCCGCCGCCGCCCGGACGCCCGCCGCGATCGCCGCCGCCGGGCCGTCCGCCGAATCCACCTGGGGGAGCCATTATTCGCCTCCGTGCTGCTTGTCGCCGCCGTCGCCGTCATCGCGCCGGCGCGGAGGGCGGTCGTCGTCGAAGCGGCGCGGACGGTCGTCGCCGAAGCGCCCGCGGCGGCTGCCCGCGGCTTCCGCCGCCGAGCGCTCGTCCCAGCCGGTGCGGCCGTCGCGGTCGCGGTCGCGCTCGCGCTCGCGGTCGCGCTGCAGGATCGGCGAGGGATTCGGGTCGAGCGCCTCGACCTTCACCGTCAGGTAGCGCAGCACGTCCTCGTTGATGCGCATGTTGCGCTCCATCTCGGCGATCGCCGGGGCGGGCGCGTCGATGTTGAGGAGGACGTAGTGGCCCTTGCGGTTCTTCTTGATGCGGAAGGCGAGATTGCGCAGGCCCCAATACTCGCGCTTGGTGACCTTCCCGTTCAGGCCTTCGACGATCTTGGTGAATTGCTCGCCCAACGTGTCGACCTGGGTCGACGCAATGTCCTGGCGAGCGATGAACACGCTCTCGTACAGCGGCATAAGCACTCCCTTTGGCTGTTCGCGAACCGGCGCTCATCCCGGACAATCCGGAATACAAAGCCGCCCGGCTCTAGCCGAACCCCGCAGCGTCGAAATGCGTGTAAGGGACCGGCAAGGAGCTATGGAGGGCGCGGAATATGCACATTCCCCGCCGCCGCGCAACCGGCCCGTTCCGCGACCGGGGGCCGCGGCGCCGCGCGGGATGGCGCCCGCGCCGGGGCCGCGTATGTTCTTTTTTTGTTCTTGACGCGGCGCCGGCGCTTCGGCTTTGCTCGGCGCGGTTTCCCGTGCCGAACCGCCATGTCCCGCGACCGCATCCTCCGCATCATCGCCCATGGGCTCCGCTTCAAGATCAGGTATCCGGGCTGGCGCTGGCCGCGCGACACCGAGGCGGACACCAGGCGCGCCGCCGAAGCGCTGCTCGAGCACATCGAGCTCTCGAACTGCCGCGTCGAGGCCGGCGAGTCGGCGAAGCCGCACAGCACGCATGGCGAGCCGCAGGCCTGAGCCGCGCCGCCGCGCGCGGTTTCCGCAGGTCCGAATGCGCGTTCAATGTTGGCCAAAGGACGGCAAGTTAACCCTCGATAGAATGCGATTTTTAACCGCGAAAAATGCGGTCCGGCGCGCGATTTCGCGGAACCGAATCGGGGCGCGCGGCATCTCCGTTGCAACATTCCAGGCGGAGGGATTTTTCATGGCAGAACGATTGAACCCGGTTCGTATCGCGAGCGTGGCCGGCCCCGGCGGCGAGGCGATCGGCCCCGACGACTTGCCCGAGCATGCCGATGTCCGGTGGGTGCGCCGGCGCAAGGCGCGGGTCGTGGCGGCGGTGCGCGGCGGCCTCCTGAGCCTGCACGAGGCCTTGCAGCGCTACAGCCTCTCGCTCGAGGAGTTCATCGCGTGGGAGCGCGAAGTCGGGCGCGAGGTGGCCGAGCGCCGGCGCACGGGCCGCATGCGCGAGCTGAGCCTCGTCGGCCAGCGCCGGAGCCGCAGCCGCGCGATCTGAGCGGCGCGCGTTTCGCGCCGGGCCGGGCCGGACGCGCCGCCGAGCGGCGGCGCGCCGAACGGCGTGTCTTCGCGCCGCCGCGCCGGCCGCGAGAATTCCACAGGTAAAACGTCAAGTAAGTGACCCTTAACTACGAAAGGTCGCGCTTTTTTCTCGGGGTTTCGCCAGACTGCATCGCATCAGAAGGCGCCTCAAGGCGCCCATGCTCGGGGATAGATGGCGTCAAGCCACTCCGGTCAGGGGAATGGGAATTGCGTGTCGGAGACGTGCGATGCTCGAACGGCTCAACTTCCGCCGTCCGGCCCGAGTGATCGGCGCGGACGGCCATCCGCTCACCCTCGCTGATCTTCCGGCGCGCGATGCGCGCTGGAACGACAAGCGCAAGGCCCAGGTGGTGGCCGCGGTGCGCGGGAATCTTCTCTCTTTCGAGGAGGCGATGCGCCGCTACGGCCTCTCGCCCGGCGAGTTCCGCGCCTGGGAAGGCGAGGTGTTCGCCTGCCTCGCCGCGCGCCGGCGCGCGACCGAGCGGCGCGAGTTCCGGCTGCTCCGCCGCGAAGTCCACGCCTTCGCCCGCAAGCGCGCGCAGGCGGTCTAGCCGCGCCTAGGCCACCGCGGTCTCCGGATACGCGAGCTCGTGGCGCGCGCGCCATTCGGGCACGACGTAGTTCACGATCAGCGAGCGGCGCACGCCGCGGATGTCGCGCGGGCGGAAGCCGTGCCAGGTGTCGGCGCCGGGCACGAAGATCAGGCCGCGGTTGAAGTCGGCGGGCGCGCGCCCGGCCCACGCCGCGGGTCCGTCGTAGATGTCGGTGCCCCAGTCGGCGGCGCCCGGCCCGTCGGAGAGATAGATCAGCATCGTGAAAAGCTTCGCGCCGATGTCGGTGTGCGGCTCGAGCCAGAAGCCGCCGGTGTCCTGGCAGTATTCGACGCGCAGCGAGGTGCCGCCGAGCGCGGCGCCGGTCGCGGCCTCGAGCCGGTGCACGGTGTCCGGCGCCTGAAACGCGCGCACGAACGCGGCCGCGGCCGGTTCGGCGAGCCGCTCGCCGGCCAGAAACACGCGCTGCTGGTTGTGCGTCTCGCGCTTGCCGTGCGTCTCGGCGTCGATCGGCGGCGGCAGGGCGAGCCCCGCCAGCGCGTGCGCGACGTCCGGCGGCAGCACGTCGGCCAGCAGCCAATGCCGGAACGGCGCCGTGCGCGCGTCGGCGCGGGCGAGACAGCGCGCGAACGCGCTCGAGATGACGGCGTCGGCGTCTGGCACGGCGGAACTCCTCGCGCGAAGGAAGCCCGCCCAGCGCAGCGAAACTTTGATCTGAGTCAAAGCCGGGAGGAATTCGTGAAGCCGACACGGAGGAGTACGGCTTTCGCAGGGGAGGTCAACCAGCTTCGAACGAAGAACCGCAAAGCGGTTCCGCCCCGGAGCCCAGGGTTGCCGCGCAGCGGCTACCCTGGGGGAATGCAGCAATTCCATTCAACCCTGAAAGGGTTGCGTCGAACGCCGGCGCCGCGGGCACAACCCTTACAGGGTTGAAGGCATCTTCGCTCGCGATCCCAGGGTAGCCGCTGCGCGGCAACCCTAGGCTGTGGGTCGGAACCCCTTCGGGGTTCTCCTCATTTCCCCATCAGCATCTCCGGCAGCCACAGCGCCAGCGAGGGGATGAAGGTCACCAGCGCGAGTACGGCGACGAGGGCGACCGTGAACGGCCAGGCCTCGCGGAACACCTTTTCGAGCGGCGCGCCGGCGATCTGGGCGGTGAGGAACGTGACGACGCCCGAGGGCGGCGTGAGCTGGCCGATCATCAGGTTGAGCACGACGACGACGCCCAGCTGCACGAGGTCGATGCCGTAGGCCTTGGCCACCGGCACGAGGAGCGGCACCAGCGTGATCAGCGCCACGGCCGGCTCCAGCGCCAGGCCCCAGATCAGGAAGAAGACGTTGATGATGACGAGCATCACCCAGCGGCTGTCGGTCAGCGAGGTGAAGAACTTCACCAGCGTCTCGCCGAGCGCGAGATTGGCGACCAGCCACGAGAAGATGCCCGACGCCGCGATCATCAGCAGGATGAGGCCGGAGTTGATCGCCGATTCGGTGACGATGCGCGCCACGTCGCGCGGCCTGAGCTCGCGGTAGACGAACAGGCCGACGAGGCCGGCATAGACGGCGGCCAGCGCCCCGGCCTCGGTCGGCGTCACCGCGCCGCCGACGATGCCGCCGATGATGATGCCCGGCATGGCGAGCGCCAGCAGCGCGTCGGCGAAGCTGCGCACGACCTCGCCGGCGCGCGCGCGCTTCGCCCGGGGGAAATTGCGCCGCCGCGCGATCCACCAGGCGGTGATCAGCAGATACACGCCCATCAGCAGGCCGGGGATCGCGCCGGCGAGGAACAGGCGCCCGACCGAGACGTCGGTGACCAGCGCGAAGACGACGAACGCGATCGACGGCGGGATGATCGGCCCCATCGTGGCCGCGGCGGCGACGACGGCGGCGGCGTAGGCGGGCGGGTAGTTCTCCTTCTTCATCGCCGGGATCATCGCCGAGCCGATCGCCGAGGCGTCGGCCACCGCCGAGCCCGAGACGCCCGAGAACACCATCGTGCCGAGGATCGCGACGTGCGAGAGCCCGCCGCGGATGTGACCCGCGAGCGAGGCGGCGAAGGCGAGCAGGCGGCGCGTGATGCCGCCCGTGTTCATGAGGTCGCCGGCCAGGAAAAAGAACGGAATCGCCAGGAACGCGAAGCTGTCGATGCCCTGGATCATCGACGTCGCGAGCACGTTGAGCGGCACCGAGCCGCCGGCGGCGAGGATGAATACCAGCGACGAAAGCCCCATCGCGAACACGACGGGGATGCCGAGCGCCATGAACGCGAGGAACGCACCGAGCAGCAGCGCGAGCTGGAGCAGCTGGCCGGTCATGGCGGCGTCCCGCCGTGCGGCGCTCCGCCGTGCGGCGCTCCGCCGCCCGCGTCGCTGCCGCGCGCGCGGCGCCACAGCTCGGCGGCGAACGCGACGAGCATCAGCCCGGCGCCCGCGGGCAGCGACCAATACATCCAGTTCTGCGCCGCGCCGAGGGCCACGAATTCCATGCCCTCCATCGCGTCGATGACCGGGAAGCTCGCCCACAGCAGCACGCCGGTGAATCCGGCCGAGAGCAGCAGGCTTCCCAGCGCCGCCGCGCGGCGCGCGCCCGGCGGCCACTTCGCCACGACGAAGTCCACCGCCATGTGCAGGTTGCGGCGCACGCCGACGTAGCCGGAGAGCATCGTGAGCCACACCAGCAGCACCACGTCGAGCTCCAGCACCCAGGTGAACGGGCGGTTGAACACGTAGCGCGCGATCACCTGCCCGAACGCCGTGACGAGCAGCGCCGCGGCGATCAGGCCGATCAGCGCCGCCACGGCGCGATCGAGGAGTTTCAGCATGGCGCGAGTGGCACCGACAGCGTCATCCTGAGCGAAGCGAAGGATCTCTCGACGCGGACTCTCCCTGCCCAGAGATCCTTCGGCCGCATGGGCGGCCTCAGGATGACGCAATCGTGGGTCCGAGCTATTTCACCGCCTGGATCTTCTCGATCGTGCCCTTCGTCCAGAGCTGGCCGTCGAGCGAGGCGAGCGCTTCGGCCGCGGCCTTCTTGAACGGCGCCAGATCGGGCTCGACGATCTCCATGCCCTTTTCCTTGAGCAGCGCGATCGATTTCTGGGCCACGTCCCACGTCATCTTGCTGGCCCACGCCTCGGTCTCGGCGGCCGCTTCGCCCATCGCCTTCTGCTGCGCCGGCGCGAGCTTCGCCCACTTGTCGGCGGCCATCAGCACCATGAGGCCCG
>JAEULD010000237.1 GCA_016792765.1 Candidatus Odyssella sp. | reverse complement strand
GGTCACTTCGGGCGCCGACATTTCGGGCTGCAGGTCGTAGGTGGCGACCTTGGGCGAGGGCACGAGGATGCGCTCCTCGCCCGGAAACTGCCGCTCCTCGCCGCCGTTGAAGAAGAACGTCACGTGCGCGTATTTCTCGGTCTCGGCGATGCGGAGCTGCTTCCAGCCCTGCTTCGCGACGATCTCGCCGATCGTGTCGGTCAGCGCCTGCGCCGGAAACAGCGCCGGCACGAAGCGGCTGAGCGCCTCGGAATATTCGGTCATGCCGAGCGCGGCCGCGAATTTCACGACGCGCCTGCGCGCGAAGCCGGAGAATGCCGGGTCGAGCAGCGCGGCGAGGATCTGCCGCGCGCGGTCGGCGCGGAAATTGATCATCGCGATGCCGTCGCCGTCCCGCATGCCGGCGAAACCGGCGACGACGGTGGGCTTAACGAACTCGTCGTTCTCGCCGCGTGCATAGCCGGCCTCGATTGCCGACCGGGCCGACGGTGCCGCCTCGCCCCTGGCTTCGACCAGCGATTCGTAGGCGAGCGCCACGCGCTCCCATCGCTTGTCGCGGTCCATGCCGTAATAGCGGCCGCCGATCGTCGCGATGCGAATGCCGCTCCGGCCGGCGATATCGCTCTCGAACTGCGCGAGGTAGTCGAGCGCGCTGCGCGGCGGCGTATCGCGCCCGTCGAGGAAGCCGTGCACGGCGACCGGGATGCCCGCCGCCGCGAGATCGCGCGCGACCGCCGCGAAATGCGCCTGATGCGAATGCACGCCGCCGGGCGAAAGCAGGCCCATCACATGCGCCGTGCCGCCGCTGGCTTTCAGCTTGGCGACGAAATCCCGGAACGCGGGCAGCTTCGGGATCGCATGCTCGCGCACGGCCCTGTCGATGCGCGGCAGCTCCTGCATCACGACGCGGCCGGCGCCGATGTTCATGTGGCCGACTTCGGAATTGCCCATCTGGCCTTCGGGCAGGCCGACATGCAGCTCGGAGGCGTCGAGCAGCGCATGCGGGCACTCCGCCACGAGGCGTTCCCAATGCGAGGGATGCGCCTGGCAGATCGCGTTGTCCTCGCACTCGACGCGGTGGCCCCAGCCGTCGAGCACGCAGAGGACGACGGGGCGCAAGGCGGGGCGGCGGACAGGCGGTCGTTCCTGGCTCATGGGGTGGTGTCGAGGCCCGATAAATCCTTGAGACGACCGCTATATAGGCCTTGCGGCGGGCGCGATACAGCGCCCCGTGCGCCGCACGCCCCGACCTTTTTGCCAGCAACTGTGGCGGATGTGTGTTGCCGCCCGGCGGCGCTAGGCACGGTGGTAGGGGTGGCCGGTCAAGATCGTGTGAGCGCGGTAGATCTGCTCCAGCAGCATCGCGCGGGCCAGCATGTGCGGCCAGGTCATGGTTCCGAGCGCGAGCCGCGCCGCCGCTTTTTCGAGCACCGCGGTCGCGAGGCCGTCGGCGCCGCCGATGACGAAGGCGAGATTGTCGCCGCTGCGCTCGCGCCACGCCGCGAACTGCTTGGCGAAGCCGGCGCTGTCGTAGCCCTTGCCGCGCTCGTCGAGCGCCACGGCGAGGGCGCTTTTCGGCAGTTCTTTCAGGATCAGCTCGCCTTCGCGCTGCTTGCGCTCGTCGCCCGCAACCGGCCGGCGCTCCTCCACCTCGCGGAGGTCGAGCGGCAGCGGAAGGCGGCGGCGGAACTCGTCGCACAGATCCCTGAGCGGGCCGGCTTTGAGCCGGCCGACGGCGATAATCGTGATCATGGCGTGGGGCTGAGGGCGACTCGCGCGTAGGGGCGCGCTGCGCGCGCCCACTTTTCACGATCGAGGCCGTTGCCGCTCGAGCAGGGCGCGCGCAGCGCGCCCCTACGCGGGAAAGGCCGTGCTAGGCGATCCGCTCGGCGGCGCGGGCTTGCGCCGGCTCGTCGGACCACAATTTTTCGAGGTTGTAGAAGCTCCGCACCTCGGGGCGGAACAGGTGCACGACGACGTCGCCCGAATCGAGCAGCACCCAGTCGCGCTGGGCCATGCCCTCGGCCGGCACCTGCCTGATCCCCTGCGCTTTGAGCTTCTGGACGAGGTGGTCGGCCATCGCGCCCACTTGCCGGTCCGACTTGCCGGTGGCGATGACCATGTAATCGGCAAAGCTGGCTTTGCCCACGAGATCGACGACGACCACATCCTCGGCCTTGTCGTCGTCGAGCGACGCCGTGATCAACCGAACTTGCTCCTCGGCCGACGGCGTGCCGCTTTTCAGCTTGGGTATGGCGCTGCTCTCCTCTGGGGGCGGCCGCTGCGGTGCTCCGAGGGGCGGCCCCCTCTGCGGTTGGCCTGGTCCCGAACGCTAGCCTCGAGAGGCTTGCTTCCGGGCGCGGATCGCGCTGGCCGACGCTGCGACCAGGCGGGAATGGATGAACATCCACGCCGGCGGCCGGTGCCGGGCCAAGCTCCGCGCTGCCCTTTCGGGCAGACGGCCGTCCCGGAACCGCACGGAAGCAGCACCTGACAGCGCGCTTGCAAGATAGAGGGGCCGCGCGAAGACGGCAACGGGAACCGTGCGAAAAATCGATGACCAATCCTTCCAGGCCGGGATCTGGGCGAGGTTGTCGGCGCCCATGAGCCAGACGAAGGAGAGGCGCGGATAGCGCGCCTTCAAGCGCTGGAGCGCCTCGGCCGTGTAGCGCGTGCCGAGATCGCGCTCGATATCGGTCACGCGCATGGCGCGGCCGGCGCGCGCCGCCGCCGAGGCGAAGCGCTCGGCCAGCGGCGCCATGCCGGCCACCGGCTTCAGCGGATTGCCGGGCGAAACCAGCCACCACACCTCGTCGAGGCCGAGCCGTTCGAGGGCGAGCCGCGCGATGTGGAGGTGGCCTACATGCGCCGGATTGAACGAGCCGCCGAGCAGGCCCACCCGGGCGCGGCGGAACGGCGAAGGCGGGCCGGGGTGCCAGCGCGTCGCGGCCGGAGGCGCGAGGGTCGGCTTCCCCGTCACTTACCGCTTCACGGCCTGATCTGCCCGTTGCCGCGCACCACGTATTTCATCGAGGTGAGCTGCTCGGCGCCGACGGGGCCGCGCGCGTGCAGGCGGCCGGTGGAAATGCCGATCTCGGCGCCCATGCCGAATTCGCCGCCGTCGGCGAACTGCGTCGAGGCGTTCACGAGCACGATCGCGCTGTCGACCTCGCGCGTGAAGCGCTCGGCCGCGGCCGCGTCCTCGGTCACGATCGCGTCGGTGTGGTGGGAGCCGTATTTCTCGACATGGGCGATCGCGGCACCCACGCCGTCCACGACCTTGGCGGCGATGATCGGCTCCAGGAACTCGGTGTAGTAGTCGTCCTCGGTCGCTTGCTTCACGCGCGCGTCGGCGGCGCGCACGGCCTCGTCGCCGCGCACTTCGCAGCCGGCGTCGAGCAGGTCCTTGACGACCGGCGCGAGATGCGTGCCCGTGCAGGCCCGGTCGAACAGCACGGTTTCCGCCGCGCCGCAGACCGAAACGCGGCGCATCTTGGCATTGAGCACCACCTTCCGCGCCATCGCGAGATCGGCCTTGCCGTCGACATAGACGTGACAGTTGCCGTCGAGATGCGCGATCACCGGAATGCGGCTCTCCTGCTGCACGCGCGCGATCAGCGATTTGCCGCCGCGCGGCACGATGACGTCGATGTATTCGCTCATCGTCAGCATGTGCCCCACCGCCTCGCGGTCGGTGGTCGGCACGAGCTGGATCGCGTCCTCGGGCAGCTCGGCCTCGCGCAGGCCCTTGGCGAGGCAGGCGCCGATCGCGCGCGAGGTGTGGAAACTCTCCGAGCCGCCGCGCAGGATCGCGGCGTTGCCGGCCTTCACGCAGAGGCCGCCGGCATCGGCCGTCACGTTCGGCCGCGATTCGTAGATGATGCCGATCACGCCCAGCGGCACGCGCACGCGCCGGATCGCGAGGCCGTTGGGGCGGCTCCATTCGGCCATGACCTGGCCGACCGGGTCGGGGAACGCCGCCACGTCGTCGAGGCCCCGGGCGGTGCCGGCGATGCGCGCCTCGGTCATCAAGAGGCGGTCGACGAAGGCCTCGGTGGCGCCGCGCGCCTTCACCGCCTCCACGTCGCGGGCGTTGGCGGCGAGGATCGCCTTGGTCTCGTCGCGCATCGCCTGGGCGGCCGCGCGCAGCGCCGCATTCTTGCGCTCGGTGGCGGCGAGCTTGAGCTTGGCCGCGGCCGCGCGCGCGCGCGCGCCGATGGCTTTCATCGTCTCGGCGAGGTCGGCGGGCGAGGTGGCGCGGAGCGCGGTCATCGCATCGGAATCCGTTGCGGAAGCATAGCTCACCCGCGCCCTTCCGTCAGCACGAGATCGTCCCGGTGGATCAGCTCGTCGCGGCCGCGATAGCCGAGGATCGCCTCGATCTCGGCGCTCTTGCGGCCCTTGATGAGCGCCGCGTCTTCGGCCGAGTAGGCGGAGAGGCCGCGCGCCAGCTCGTGGCCGGCCTTGTCGCGCACCATGATCGCGTCGCCGCGCCGGAAGCGGCCCTCGATCGCGATCACGCCGGCCGGCAGCAGGCTGCGGCCGCCGCGCAGGGCCTTGGCCGCGCCGTCGTCGACGGTCACGGCGCCGCCCGAGAGGATCGCGGAGGCGATCCAGCGCTTGCGCGCCGTGCGCGGCTCGGCCGGCGGCAGGAACCAGGTGCAGCGCGCGCCGCGGCGCAGCGCCTTGAGCGGATGCAGGATGCGCCCGTCGCCGATCGCCATGCGGCAGCCGGCGCCGAACGCGATCTTGGCGGCCTCGATCTTGGTGATCATGCCGCCGCGGCTGTCGGCGTTGATCGCCGCACCGGCCATGCCGGCGATCTCGGGCGTGATCTCGCGGATCTCGGGCAGGTGCTTCGCCGCATCGTCGGTCTTGGGGTTCGCGGTGTAGAGGCCGTCGATGTCGGAGAACAGCACGAGCGTGTCGGCGCTCACCATCTGCGCCACGCGCGCGCCGAGCCGGTCGTTGTCGCCGAAGCGGATTTCCTCGGTGGCCACCGTGTCGTTCTCGTTGATGACCGGCACCGCGCCGAGCTCGAGCAGAGTCAGCAGCGTCGCGCGCGCGTTCAGGTGGCGGCGGCGCTCCTCGGTGTCGCTCAGCGTCACGAGAACCTGCGCGGCGGTGATGTCGTGCCGCGCCAGCGCTTCCTGATAGGCGTGCGCGAGCCGCACCTGGCCGGCCGCGGCCGCCGCCTGCTTCTCCTCGAGCCGCAATTCGCCGCCGGCGAGGCCGAGCAGCCGCTTGCCCGAGGCGATGGCGCCGGAGCTGACGATCACCACCTCTTGTCCGGCATTGCGGCATTCGGCGACGTCGTCGGCGAGCGCGTCCAGCCACTCGCGGCGGATCTGCCCGGCGCGATCGTCGACCAGCAGCGCCGAGCCGATCTTGAGGACGATGCGCCTGGCCTCGGCGATGCGGTCGGGCGCGCTCATGCCGCCTGCTGCGCGCGGCGTTCGGCCTCGCGCGCCTCCTGGATCACGGCGAACAGCGCTTGAAGCACCTCGTCGCGTCCCTGGCCGCTCACGCCCGAAAGCAGATGCACGGGTTTCCGGGCGCTGCGGCGCAGCTTGGTCTGCTTCTCCTTGACCGCGGCGGCGTCGAGCGCGTCGATCTTGTTGAGCGCCACGATCTCGGGCTTCTCGGCGAGGCCGTGGCCGTAGGCCTTGAGCTCGCCGCGGATCGTGCGATAGCTGGCCTGCACGTCGTCGGCGGTGCCGTCGACGAGATGGAGCAGCACGCGGCAGCGCTCGACGTGGCCCAAGAAGCGGTCGCCGATGCCCTTGCCCTCGTGCGCGCCCTCGATGAGGCCGGGAATGTCGGCAAGCACGAACTCGCCGCCGTCGAGCGAGACGACGCCCAATTGCGGGTGCAGCGTCGTGAACGGATAGTCGGCGATCTTGGGCTTGGCGTGCGAGACGATCGAGAGGAACGTCGATTTGCCGGCGTTGGGCAGGCCGACGATGCCGGCGTCGGCGATCAGCTTGAGCCGCAGCCACAGCCAGCGCTCCTCGCCGGGCCAGCCGGGCTCGGCCTTGCGCGGCGCGCGGTTGGTGGAGCTCTTGAACGCGGCGTTGCCGCGCCCGCCGTCGCCGCCCCTGGCGAGCAATATGCGTTGGCCCGGCTTCGTCAGATCGGCGACCAGCGTCTCCTTGTCGTCCTCGAAGATCTGCGTGCCGGCCGGAACCTTGATGACGACGGTTTCGGCGCTGGCGCCGTGCATGTCCTTGCCCATGCCGCGCTCGCCGCGATCCGCCTTGAAATGCTGGCGGTAGCGGAAATCGATCAGCGTGTTGAGGCCCTCGGCGGCCTCGGCGATCACGTCGCCGCCGCGGCCGCCGTCGCCGCCGTTCGGACCGCCCATGTCGACGTATTTCTCGCGCCGGAACGCGACCGCGCCCGGCCCGCCGTCGCCCGACTTCACGAAAATCTTGGCCTCGTCGAGGAATTTCATGGTGTGCGCAAATGAAAAGGGGGACGGCGCCGGGCCGTCCCCCTGTTCGCAGATGTGCGTGTGCGGCGGACGGCGTTATTCGGCGGCGCCGCCCGGGGCCGGGACGATCGTGACGAAGTTGCGGTCCTTGGCCTTGCGGTAGAACTTCACCGTGCCGGGGACGAGCGCGAACAGCGTGTGGTCCTTGCCGATGCCGACATTGGGGCCCGGATGATAGACCGTGCCGCGCTGGCGGACGAGGATCATGCCCGATACCACCGACTGGCCGCCGAAGCGCTTCACGCCGAGGCGCTGACCCGCGGAATCGCGCCCGTTGCGCGAAGAGCCGCCTGCTTTCTTGTGTGCCATCGTCCTGCTCCTGCTGCCGCGACCGTTACTTCGTCTCGGCCTTGGCTTCGATCTTGGCCGGCTGCGAGGGCTTCGCGCCGCCGGTGAGGATTTCTTCGATGCGCAGCACCGTGAGGTGCTGGCGGTGGCCCTTCGTGCGGCGATAATTGTGCCGGCGCCGCTTCTTGAAGATCATCACCTTGTCGGCGCGGTCCTGCGCGATCACGCGCGCGGCAACCGAGGCGCCCGAAACGAGCGGCGCGCCCACCGCGGCGCCGTCGCCGCCGGTGACCGCGAGCACCTCGCCGAACACGACCTGGTCGCCGGCGTCGCCCGCCAGGCGCTCGACCTTGATCACGTCGTTCGCGGCGACGCGGTATTGCTTTCCGCCGGTGCGGATGACGGCCTGAACCATGATGCTAACCGATTGGCGCCGTTCAAAAAAATAATAGTCCGGCCAGGGCGCCCCGGGCCGGAACGCGCGGAATATAGCGAGGCGAAAAGGGGTGTCAAGCCGCGCCGATGCCGCGATTTTCGCCGCTGCGCCGGCGCGGGAATTCGCGCTTGTTCGTCCGGAACGCGCTCCCTAAAGTCCGCGGCCTTCGCCAAGCCCAGCAGCCAGGAAAGACGGGGAGAGATCATGACGGCGCCTGCGATTGCCAAGAAAGAGCCGGCCGGCCTCACGCTCGAGGCGGGCAAGACCTATGCGTGGTGCTCCTGCGGGCTCTCCCAGAAGCAGCCGTTCTGCGACGGCGCGCACAAGACGACGGCGCACCGGCCGATGGTCTTCAAGCAGGAGAAGACCGAGGAGGTCTGGCTCTGCCAATGCAAGCAGACGAAAGACAAGCCGTTCTGCGACGGCACGCACAACGGGCTCTGAGCGTAACGAGAAACGGGCCGGCGCCTTTTTCGCCGGCGGCAGGGAACGGCGGGGTTTCGATGAAGCGTTTCAGGATGGCGGCCCTGGGGCTGCTCGGGCTGGGCCTGCTGGCGGGCTGCGGCGGCATCCCCAAGGATCGCGGCATCTGCCCGCGCGTCGCGATACTCGCCGATGCCGGCAAGATCACGAAGTTCCGCGCCGGCGCGCCCGAGACGCCCGAGAACGTCGAGTTCACCGCCCAGATGCGCAACATCCGCATCACCTGCAAGTACAACGATCAGCTCAACACCGAGCTCGAGGGCGACGTCTACGTCACGATGGTGGTCGAGAAGGGCCCGGCGATGAGCGGCGACGTGGCCGAGGTGCCGTATTTCATCAGCGTCACCGACCGCCGCGGCACGGTGCTGACCAAGCGCGAATTCCCGCTGCGCGTCAGCTTCTCAGGCAACCGCGCGGTCGAGCACACCGAGCGGAGCTGGCAATACTATCGCCTGCGCCGCGGCTATTCCGGGCTCGAATACGAGACCTGGGCCGGCTTCCAGCTCGACGACCGCCAGCTCGAATACAATCGCCGCGCCGCGGCGCGGTGAGCGTCTTTTTCGCAATCCCGCTGCTTGACAAGAGGGGGCGGCGCGCTAGCTAATCGCGTTCTCGTACGGCCGAAGACCTCGACGGGAGAGAGCGAGTCCGCGAAGACGCGGATTCGACGCCGAAGGAGCAACCGCCCCGGAAACTCTCAGGCAAACGGACCGTCGGGCGAGGCGACTCTGGAAAGCGAGGCGAGCGCGGGCCGCGATCGGCCCGGGCGCGCCTCCACCGAAGGAGAAAGCGGCGCCCATGCCGAAACGGGCGCGCGGCGAATCTCTCAGGTCCCCGGACAGAGTGGGGCGTTCTCTCCGAAGCTCGCGGTCGCGGGCCGCGGAGCGGCGCAACCGCGGACCGGGGCCTGATCTTGACGCAATCCCAGGGCGAGACACTCGAGACGACGCCGCTCCACGCGCTGCACAAGGCGCTCGGCGCTCGCATGGTGCCGTTCGCCGGCTACGAGATGCCGGTGCAATACCCTGCCGGAATCCTGAAAGAGCACGAGCAGTGCCGCGCCAGGGCGGCGCTGTTCGACGTCTCGCACATGGGCCAGGCCGTGCTGCGCGGGCCGAACGTCGAGGCGGCGCTCGAAACGCTGGTGCCGGGCGACATCGAGGGCCTCGGCGTCGATCGCATGCGCTACACGCAGTTCACCAACGAGGCGGGCGGCATCCTCGACGATCTCATGGTGACTCGCCGCGCCGACCGGCTGTTCCTCGTCGTCAACGCCGCGCGCAAGGCGCACGATTTCGCGCATCTCGAGCGGCACCTCGCGCCGCGCGGCTGCACGCTCGAAATCCTCGCGGCGCGCGCGCTGCTCGCGTTGCAGGGGCCGGCCGCCGCGGCGGCGATCGCGCGCATCGTGCCGGGCGCGGAGAGGCTGGAATTCATGGCCGGCGCCGATCTCCGCGCCGGCGACGTGCCGGTCTATGTCAGCCGCTCGGGATACACGGGCGAAGACGGCTTCGAGATTTCGGTCGCGGCGGAGAGCGCGGACGCGTTCGCGCGCCGGCTCCTGTCGGAGGCCGAAGTGGCGCCCGCCGGCCTCGGCGCGCGCGATTCGCTGCGCCTCGAAGCCGGGCTCTGCCTCTACGGCCACGACATCGACGAGACGACGTCGCCGATCGAGGCGGGGCTCGCCTGGTCGATCGCGCGCCGCCGGCGCGAGCAGGGCGGCTTTCCCGGCGCCGCGCGCATCCGGCGCGAGCTCGCGGAAGGTGCCGCCCGCCGGCGCGTGGGCCTGCGGCCCGAAGGCCGCGTGCCGGCGCGCGAGGGCACCGAGATCACCGACGAGAGCGGCAAGCCGGTCGGCACGGTCACGAGCGGCGGCTTCGGCGCCACGGCCGGCGGACCGGTCGCGATGGGCTATGTGGCGCCCGAGGCCGCGAAGCCGGGCACGCGCGTGAACTTCCTCGTGCGCGGCGAGGCGCGGCCCGGCGCCGTCGTCAAGATGCCGTTCGTGCCGCACCGTTACGCGAAGGGATAAGGGACCGGAGGGGAACAGACATGGCAAAGAAATACACGAAAGAGCACGAATGGATCGAAGTGGCCGGCACCGTCGGCACCGTCGGCATCAGCGACTACGCGCAGGAGCAGTTGGGCGACGTCGTGTTCGTCGAGCTGCCGAAGGTCGGCGCCACCGTCGCCAAGAACGGGCAGATCGCCGTGGTCGAATCGGTAAAAGCGGCGAGCGAGATCTATGCGCCGGTGTCGGGCACCGTCGCGGCGGTGAACGAGGCGCTCGCGAAAGAGCCGGCGCTCGTGAACCAGTCGGCGGAAGACAAGGGCTGGTTCTTCAAGATCGCGTTGTCCGATCCCGGCGAGCTTGCCGGCCTGATGGACGCGGCTGCCTACAAGAAATTCACCGAGGGCAAGGCCTGAGGCCAACGGAGCGCAAGCCATGAACGTCATCCCCGGCGGCGCGCGGCCCGCGCTCGAAGCGTTGGAGCAGCGCGACGATTTCGTGCGCCGGCACATCGGGCCGGGCGAAGCCGAGATCCGCGCGATGCTCGGCACGCTCGGCGAAGGCTCGCTCGGCAAGCTCGTCGCGCACGCGATGCCGAAGGCGATCTTCGATCCGGCGCCGCTCGATCTGCCGCCGGCGATGACGGAGAGCGAGGCGCGCCGGCTGCTGCACGGGATGGCGCAGAAGAACCGCGATCTCGTCTCGATGATCGGGCTCGGCTATTCCGGCACGATCACGCCGGCGGTGATCCGCCGGAACGTGCTCGAGAATCCCGGCTGGTACACGGCCTACACGCCCTATCAGCCGGAAATCTCGCAGGGCCGGCTCGAGCTGCTGCTCGCCTACCAGACGATGATCGCCGACCTCACCGGCATGGAGATCGCCAACGCCTCGATGCTCGACGAGGCGACCGCGGCCGCCGAGGCGATGACGCTGGCGAAGCGCGTCGCGGCCAGCAAGAGCCATGCGTTTTTCGTGGCCGCGTCGTGCCATCCGCAGACGATCGCCGTGGTCGAGACGCGCGCGGAGCCGCTCGGCATCGAGATCGTCAAGGGCGATCCGCTGCGCGACCTCGATCCCGCGAAGGTGTTCGGCGCGCTCGTGCAGTATCCGTCGACGACCGGCGCCGTCGAGGATTACGCCGCGCTCGCCCAGCGCCTGCACGAGGCGGGCGCGCTGCTCGTCGCCGCCGCCGACCTTCTGGCGCTCGCGCTGCTCTCGCCGCCGGGCGCGTGGGGCGCCGACGTGGCCGTGGGCTCGAGCCAGCGCTTCGGCGTGCCGCTCGGCTTCGGCGGGCCGCATGCCGGCTTCATGGCGACGAAAGACGCCCACAAGCGCTCGATGCCGGGGCGCCTCGTCGGCGTATCGATCGACGCGCAGGGCCGCAGCGCCTATCGCCTCGCGTTGCAGACGCGCGAGCAGCACATCCGCCGCGAGAAGGCGACGAGCAACATCTGCACCGCGCAGGTGCTGCTCGCGATCGTCGCCACGCTCTACGCGGCCTGGCACGGGCCGGCCGGCCTCGAAGCCATCGCGCGGCGCACGCATCGCTTCGCCGCGATCCTCGCCGAGGGACTGAAGCGCCGCGGCCATGCGCTCGCGCACGACGCGTTCTTCGACACCATCGCCGTGCGAGCGCCGGGCCGGGCCGACGCCCTCGTCGCGCACGCGCTCGAGCACGGCATCAACATCCGCCGCGTCGATGCGGACACCGTCGCGATCGCCTGCGACGAGGTCACCGCGCGCGAGCACGTCGCGGCGCTGCTGCACGCGTTCTCGGGCGGCGGCGAATCGTTCGGCACCGGCAAGGCGGCGCTGCTCGCCGAGATCGGCCGCCTCGCGAACGAGGCGCCCGAGCGCATTCCGTCGGACCTGCGCCGCACGTCGCAATTCCTCGCGCATCCGGTGTTCAACGCCTACCGCAGCGAAACCGAGATGATGCGCTTCCTCGCGCGGCTCGCGGAGAAAGACATCGCGCTCGACCGCTCGATGATCCCGCTCGGCTCCTGCACGATGAAGCTCAACGCGGCGTCGGAGATGGAGCCGGTCACCTGGCCGAAATTCGCCGACCTCCACCCGTTCGCGCCGGCCGACCAGGCGCAGGGCTACGCGGCGATGATCCGCGACCTCGAGGCGCTGCTCTGCCGCGTCACCGGCATGGCGGCGGTCACGCTGCAGCCCAATGCCGGCTCGCAGGGCGAATATGCCGGCCTGCTCGTGATCCGCGCGTTCCACAAAAAGCGCGGCCAGGGCCACCGCAATTTGTGCCTGATCCCGAGCAGCGCGCACGGCACCAATCCGGCCAGCGCGGTGATGGCGGGGATGGACGTCGTCGTCGTCGCCTGCGACGCCAACGGCAACATCGATCTCGGCGATCTCGCGAAGAAGGCGGAGGCGCACAGCGACAAGCTCGCGGCGCTGATGGTGACGTATCCCTCGACGCACGGCGTGTTCGAGGAAGGCATCGTCGAGATCTGCCGCATCGTCCACGAAGCGGGCGGCCAGGTGTACATGGACGGCGCCAACATGAACGCGCTGGTCGGCTATGCGCGGCCCGGCGCGTTCGGGCCCGACGTGCTGCACCTCAACCTGCACAAGACGTTCTGCATCCCGCATGGCGGCGGCGGGCCCGGCGTCGGCCCGATCGGCGTGAAGGCGCACCTGGCGCCGTTCCTGCCCGGCCATCCGCTGCGCCCCGATTGCGGCGGCACGGACGCGATCGGGCCGGTTTCTGCGGCGCCCTGGGGCAGCCCGCTGATCCTGCCGATTCCGTGGGCCTATATCCGCATGATGGGCGCGGCCGGCCTCGCGCGCGCGACCGAGGTGGCGATCCTGAACACCAATTACGTCGCCGCGCGGCTCGCGCCGCACTTTCCGGTGCTCTACACCGGCAAGAACGGCCGCGTCGCGCACGAGTGCATCGTCG
Organism: Candidatus Odyssella sp.; assembly: GCA_016792765.1. Taxonomy (GTDB): domain Bacteria; phylum Pseudomonadota; class Alphaproteobacteria; order Bin65; family Bin65; genus SBBV01. The sequence goes on along the minus strand of JAEULD010000237.1, from coordinate 10,144 downwards.
ACCTCCGCCCGATGAAGGATTGGGCCTCGGCCGAAGACGTGGCGAAGCGGCTGATGGATTTCGGCTTCCATGCGCCGACCATGTCGTTCCCGGTCGCCGGTACCTTGATGATCGAGCCGACCGAGAGCGAATCGAAGGCCGAGCTCGACCGCTTCTGCGACGCGATGATCAAGATCCGCGACGAGATCCGCGCGGTCGAGCAGGGCCGCTGGCCGAAGGACGACAATCCGCTGGTCAACGCGCCGCACGGCGCGGCCGACCTGCTTGCGGACGAATGGAAGCACCCCTATACCCGCGCCGAGGCCGCATATCCGCTTCCCTGGGTGAAGGGCGCAAAATACTGGCCGCCGGTCGGGCGCATCGACAACGTCTATGGCGATCGCAACCTGGTCTGCGCCTGCCCGCCGATGGAGGCCTATGCGGCATGATGCCGGGGAGGCTCGCGATGCCGCACCGTGAACTGCGAAAGAGGTCGGGCCTGATCGCGGCCGCGGCGGCGCTGGCGCTGCTGCTGGCGGCGCCGCCGGCGCGCGCGCAGGCCGATCCCGAGCTCGCGGCGGCGAAGCGCGCCTACGATTCCTCGGAATACGTGGAGGCGGCGAAGCTCGTGCGCCCGCTCGCCGAGAAGGGCGACCCCGGCGCGCAGTTCCTGATGGGGCAGATGCTGTTCTTCGGCCTCGGCATGGAGCGCGACGACGCCAAGGCGGCGCAGTGGTACGGCATGGCCGCGCAGGCCGGCAACACCGAGGCGCAATACCGGCTCGGCTATCTCTACGCGACCGGGCAGGGCGTGGCCTACGACGCGGCCTCGGCGGAGCGGTTCTGGATCGCGGCGGCGGGCCGGGGCCATCGCGGCGCGATCGTGGCGCTGGCCGATTTCTATCACGAGGGCCTCTACCGCACCGAAGACGAGACGCTGGCGCGCCGCTGGCTCAATCGCGCGGCGATGACCGGCGACATCGAATCGATGTACAAGCTCGGCCGCCGCCTGATGACGCCGGAAAAGGTCGCCACCGATTATCGCCGCGCCTATGCGTGGCTCTACATCGCATCGAACCGCGGTCACTCGGCCGCGAAGAGCTTCATCGACAAGAACAAGCGCTTCTTCGCCCCGCACGAAGTCCGCCGCGGCGAGGCCTGGGGCAAGGCATTCATCCAGAAGGGCACGCCGGTGCCCGCGCCGCCGGGCGAGAGCTGAGCGCTACTTCAAGTCTGCTGCTCTTCCACATCGTCATCCCGACCGGAGCGCGGCGCTCTTGCGCCGTGCGGAGCGGAGGGATCGTGTGACGCTGGCCCGCGATCCCTCCGCTACGCGAAGCCAAGACGCGCCGCTCCGTTCGGGACGACGTCGTTTGAAACGAGAAGGGCGCCGGTAAGGGCGCCCTTTGCATTTCGGTTTTCGCCTTTGGCTACTGCAGCCTTCGCGGCAGCTCGGCGATCGCGTCGCCGATCAGCGACTGCGCCTTGGCCGGATCGAGCTTCTCGGTGAGGATTTTCTGGGTCGCGGCCACGGCGAGGTCGGCGGCGAGATTGCGCACTTCGGCGAGCGCCTGCGCTTCGGCCTGGGCGATGCGGTCGAGCGCCTGCTGCTCGCGGCGCTTCAGCGACGCGGCCAGCTCGGTCTCGGCCCGCGCCTTGAGGCGCTTCGCCTCGTCCTCGGCCTGCTTGACCATCGCCTCGGCTTCGCCGAGCGCCTCGCGCTGCTTCTTTTGATAGTCGGTGAGCAGCGCCTGCGCTTCCTCGCGTAGCCGCTGCGCCTCGTCGATCTCGGCCTTGATGCGCGCGGCGCGCGCGTCGAGGCCGCCGACCAGGGCCTTGCGCGCCTTCCACACCATGAAGGCGACGAACAGAACGAACGCGACGAGGACCCAGAATTCGCCCTGCGAGACGTCGAACAGGCTCTTGAGCCAGCCCGAGATCGTGCCCTGCGGCTGTTCGCCCTTCGGGATGGCCAGCAGCAGCGCGAACGGATCGCGCGCGAACGTGTCGCGGAGGAGATCGCCGGTCATACCCCGCGCTCCCGCGCCACGGCGCCGACGGCGCTCGCCGCCGCCGCCGCGTCGACCTTGAGGCCGATGAGGCGCTCGGCCGCGGCCTGCGCGATCTCGGCCGAGACGCGCTCGACATTGGCCACCGCTGCCTTGCGGGCGCCGTCGATGCGCTCTTCGGCGCTCTTGATCCGCTGCGCCAGCGTTTGGCCGAGCGCGTCCTGCGCGGCCGTGGCCTTGGCCTGCGCCTCGTCGCCCACCTTGCGCAGCAGCGCCTGCGCCTGCTCGCGGCCCTTGGCGACGGCCGCCTGGTATTGGGCCAGCGCCTTCTCCGCGTCGGCCTTGAGCGCCGACGCCTTCTCGAGGTCGCCCTCGATCTTCCGGCGGCGCGCGTCGAGCACCTCGGTCACCTTCGGCAGCGCGACGGCGCGCAGGAAGAGGAAGAGGCCGACGAACGTCACCACCAGCCAGAAGATCTGGGACGGGAAGGTGTAGAGCTGTTCGAGTTGCGGCATCGACGTTCCCTTGGGGAACTTACGGCCAAATCGCGCAACTGCGCGATCTGGCCCCAAGCTCGGCACTTGCCGAGAGACTGGGTCCCCGCTTTCGCGGGGACGACAACGAAAGGGCCGTCTATCCGAACAGGATGATCAGCGCGATGACGAGCGCGAACAGCGCGATGGCTTCGACGAGCGCGAAGCCGAGCATCGTCATCGTGAACACGTCGCCGCGGGCCGAGGGGTTGCGCCCCACCGCCTGGATGAACGAGGAGAAGACGTTGCCGATGCCGATGCCGGCGCCGATGAGGCCGATCACGGCGAGGCCGGCACCCACCGCCTTCATGGCGGAGAGGAAGGTCGCAGCGTCCATAGGAAGGTCCTTTCGTCGGGTTGAGGGTCGAAGCTCGGTGCGCCGATCAGTGCAGATGCAGCGCGTCGTTGATGTAGAGGCAGGTCAGGATCGCGAACACGTAGGCCTGCAGGAACGCGATCAGGATTTCGAGGCCCGTGAGCGCGGTCACGAAGGCGAGCGGGATGATGCCGGCCACGCCGAGCGCCGGCACGAAGCCCGCCAGCACCTTCAAGAGCGTGTGGCCGGCCAGCATGTTGGCGAACAGCCGGACCGAGAGCGAAATCGGGCGCGAGAAGTAGGAGATGATCTCGATCGGAATCAGCAGCGGCCACATCGCGATCGGAACGCCCGGCGGCACGAACAGGCTGAAGAAGTGCGCGCCGTGCTTGACGAAGCCGAGGATCGTGACCGCCACGAACACCACCGCGGCCATCGCGAACGTCACCGCGATGTGGCTCGTGAAGGTGAAGGTGGAGGGGATCATGCCGATCATGTTCCCGACCAGGATGAACATGAACAGCGTGAAGATGAGCGGGAAATACTTGCGGCCCTCGGCGCCCACCGTCTCCTTGATCAGGTTGGCGACGAACTCGTAGGCCATCTCGGCGATGGACTGGATGCGCCCGGGCACGAGGCCGCGCTTGCCCATGCCGGCGGTCATCAGCAGCGCCACCAGCACCACCGCCACCACCATGAACAGCGCCGAGTTGGTGAAGGAGAGATCGACGCCGCCGATCTTGATCGGGATCAGCGGTTTGATCAGGAACTGCTCGAGCGGCGAATGCTTTTCCGCTGCCACGTGACTCCCCTCGGGCGATCAGCCCGCTTTCTTGCCGTTGCCGGCCTTGCCGTCATCGGCGTGCTTCTCGCGCGCCGCCTTGTAGCCCACTTGGCCGCCGAGCCCGGCGACCGCGCGGAAGACGTTCATCATGCCCGCCGCCGCGCCCAGAACGAAGAACGCGATCATCAGCCACGGCTTGGTGCCGAGCCAGCGATCGAGCGCCCAGCCGATGCCCACCCCCACGGCGATGCCGGCGACGAGCTCGGTGCCGATGCGGAACGCGAAGGATAACCCCTTGCTCCGCTCGCTCCGTGTGTCCTCCGGCGGCCGCCGCGACTCGGCCTCCTTCAGCCGGGCTTCGAGCCGGGCGATATCGGAGGGTTTTTCCGTGTCGGACATGGCGGGCCGGCGACGCTATCCCCGGCGCCCCGAGGGGCATGAATGGCTGTGGCCGGGGCGAGCCCCGGCCACGACCGGGCCGCAAGTTACGGAAGCGACCGCCGGGGGTCAAGCCGAACGCGCAGCCGAAAATCCGCGGCAAAACGCTGATTCGCGCCGCTTTTCGCGGGTGCGACGTTTCGGCGTCGGGCGGCTTTCGCGGCATGGCGAAAGCCGCCAAGGCCGGGACGGCTAGGCTGCGTCGAGGAACTGCGCCACCACCGGGTTGACGAGCTCCGGCCGGGTCAGCGGGGCCATGTGGCCGCCGCTGGCGAGGCGCGCGAAGTCCCAGCCGGCGCCGGCCAGCGCGAGCAGATCGGCGATCTCGCGCGAGGGCCGCGTGGTGTCGGCCGCGAAGGCGACGAGAGTCCTCCTCGGCAGCGCGTCGCGCCAATCGTCGAGCGTCCGGCGCGCGCCGAACGCGGCGGCGAACTCGTTGCGCACCAGGCCGATGCCGCGCCGGTAGGCGGCGCGGCGCGGCTCGGGCGTGGCGGCCCAGGCGCCGGGTCCGGACCAGTAGTCGATGAAGCGCTCGGCGGCCCGGTCGGGCGGATCGCGGCCGGCGTCGCGCGCCAGGGCCTTGATTTCGGCATAGGCCTCGCGGCGCCCGCACATTTCGAGCAGCGCGAAGATGCTCGGCTCCAGCAAGACGAGCGTCGCAGCGCGCGCGCCCAGGCGAAGCGCCGCCTGCATCGCGACCGCGCCGCCGAAGGAATGGCCGATCAGCGTCACGTCTTCGGCGCCGGCGGGAAGCGCCGCCAGCACGAGATCGGCGTAGTCGTCGAGCGTCGGCACCGCCGGCGCCGGCCAGGCCGGCGTGCGCCCGTAGCCGAACAGGTTGAGCGCGCGCGTGGTGTAGCGCCGCTCCAGCGCCGCCGTGAGCGCGCCCCACTGGCGCGCATGCGAGAGACTCGCGTGCAAGAGGACGACCAGCGGGCCGGTGCCGGCATCGGAATAATCGGGTGCGAAAAGGCGTCGAGCGGACATGAATTACCGTTTCCTTGGTGAAGGGCGGCTCCGTCTCCCGTTTCTCCAGCGCGTTTCTTGGCGCGAGCCGACCACGGCGGGCGGGCGCGCAATAGTGCGAAATCTGTAGCGGGCGCGGGGGCGGCGGCGCGCCGCTCCCGCGTCCTTGCCGTTCAGGGCCGCGCTTCGAGGATCAGGTTGAACGCCGTCTCGGCCGCGCGGCGGAAGCGCGTGAAGCCGGCCGCCGTCACCACCGCACGCAGCCGCGCCTCTCCGGCCTGCGCGCCGAGCCCGAGGCCCACTTCCTGCGCGAGCGAGGCCGGCGTGCAGATCATCGTCGATCCCGAATAGTAGAGCCGCCCGACCGGGTTGAGGTTGTCGGCCACGTCGTCGTGCGCGAACGGCTCGACGAGCATGAACGTGCCGTCGGGCTTCAGCGCCGTCCGGATGTGGGCCGCGGCGCCCTCGGGATCGCCCATGTCGTGCAGCGCGTCGAAGCACGCGATCAGGTCGAAATCGCGGCCGGGGAAATTCTTGGCCGTCGCGACTTCGAACGTCGCGTTGGCGAGGCCGGCCTCGGCCGCCGCCGCGCGGGCACGCTCGATCGACTCTTTATGGTAGTCGTAACCGACGAACCGGCTGTTCGGGAACGCCTTCGCCATCAACGCGGTCGAAACGCCGTGCCCGCAGCCGACATCGGCCACCTTGGCACCGCGCGCGAGCTTGGCCGCGACTCCGTCGAGCGCCGGGATCCACTCTTGCACGAGGTGCGCCTGATAGCCCGAGCGGAAGAAGCGCTCGACGCCGCGGAACAGGCAGTCGTGGTGCTCGTGCCAGCCGACGCCGCGCCCGGTCTTGAACGCCGCCGTCACCTTGGGCTCGTCGATGTAGCCCGACTTGATCACGTCGAACGCCGCGGCGACGTAGACCGGGCTGTTCTCGTCGGCGAGCGCCATCGCCTGCTCCGGAGTCATCGAGAAGCGGCGCGTCGTCCGGCTGTACTCGACGTAGCCGGCCGCCGCCTGCGCGGCGAGCCACTCGCGCACGTAGCGCTCGGCGGTGCCGGTGCGCTTGGCGAGCTCGTCCGATGTGGCGGGTCCGCCCTCGGCCAGCGCCTTGAAGAGGCCGAGCCGTTCGCCGATCAGCACCATGACGCCGCTCCAGGCGGCGCCCATGTCGCCGACGAGCTTGCCCATGAAGGACTGGAGTTTTTCGGCATCGACGGCGGGTTGCAGCGTGTCCATGTTCGATCTCCGGGAAATGTGAGAACGGTCACTGACGGGCGGCTGCGCGTCCGGTATGCAGGCCCCGTCACGACGGGCGCGCGATATGCCTCCGGGCCCGGCTTGACTCAATGCTCGCGGCTCTGCGAGTCTTGACCGAGACGCCGGGGCGGGCGTCTTCCGACAGGACAACACGACCACGAAGGGTGGACCGATGGATGTCCTAGCCGATGCCTTGCGCGTGATGCGTGTCGCCTGCGGCGTGTTCTTCACGGCGAAGGTGACGTCGCCCTGGGCGGTGACCTCGCCGCCGGCCGCGCGGCTGCGCCCGCTGGTGGCGCCCGAGGCCGAGTGCCTCGCACATTTCCATATTCTCGTCGACGGCGAGCCGTGCTGGGTGGCGCTGCCGGGCCGCGCGCCGATCGCGATGGCGCCGGGCGATCTCGTGATCCTGCCGCAGGGCGAGCAGCACGTCATGGCCAGCGATCTCGCGGTGGCGCCGGTGCCCGTGGAGCAGACCCTGCGCATCATCCCGGCGATGTTCGCGAACGTCGAGCCTGGCCGCCTGCCGCACATGGGCTATGGCGGCGGCGGGGCCGCGTCGAACCTCGTCTGCGGCTATCTGCAGTGCGACCAGAGCTTCAACCCGCTGCTCGGCGCGCTGCCGCAGGCCGTGCTCGTGCGTACGAGCGCGGGCGCCGCGAGCGTCTACACGACCGCGGGCGCGGCCGAGCTGCGCGCGCTCGCGATGCCGCCCGAGGCCGCGCGCTGGATCGAGACGACGCTGCGCTATGCCGTATCCGAAGCGCATGCCGCGAACGCGGCCGGCACGACGATGCTAGCGCGGCTCGCCGAGCTGGTCTTCGCCGAAGTGATGCGCCGCTATATCCAGGCGGTGCCGGAGGGCGAGCAGGGCTGGCTCGCCGCGCTCAACGACGCGCAGGTCTCGCGCGTGCTGAGGCTCATCCACGGCGAGCCTGCGCGCGACTGGACCGTGGCCGCGCTGGGCAAGGCGGCGGGCATCTCGCGCTCCGCCTTGGCCGAGCGGTTTGCGGCGATGGTGGGCGAATCGCCGATGCGCTACCTCGCTAACTGGCGCATGCAGCTCGCCAAGCGGCTGCTGCGCGAGAGCGGGCAGAACATCGCCGAGATCGCGGCGCAGGTCGGCTACGAATCCGAGGCCGCATTCAACCGTGCGTTCCGCCGCCTCGTCGGCAAGCCGCCGGCGGCGTGGCGCGACGGCGGCCGGCGCAAGGCCGCGCGCGCACAGTTCGTGCCGCCGGGCCTCGGCGCCGCGCCGTCCGCGGCCACGCAGGCTTGGTGATACCCGCGCACTGCAAGCCCCATCGCATGCGGCTCATGCTCGCTTCGCTTGGCGGCGCCCGGCGGTCAGCGCGCGGCCGGCGCGTCTCCGGCGGGGGCGCGGGCGCGCTCGAGTTTCAGCGCCTGGCCGAGCGCGTCGGCGAGGTCGAAGATGTCGGCGAATTCCAGCAGCAGCGCCTCGATGCGCGCCGGATCGTCGAGCGGCTCGAACAGCGAGCCGCCCTCGAAGCGGTCCTTCTTCGAGCGGATCGCCATCAGCGCGCGGTCCCCGGCGAGCGCGAGAGACGGGCGGTCCGCGCCGAGCCGGCGCTGCAATTCGTGCAGGCGGCGCATCACGCGGTCGGTCAGCGTCATGCGCGCCTCTTCGGGCAGCGTCGTGCGGATTTCGAGCCCGTCCTCGAGCTCGCCGAGGCCGAGCGCGATGCGCTCGCCGGGGTCGCGCTCGAACAGCCGCGCCACGAAGCCGCGCTCCGGCATCACCAGCGTGATCCCTTTGAACGGGCGCGGCGTGCGCGCGGCGAACAACAGGCCGCGCCACACCGTGTTGTAGCTCGTGCCGCCGTTCTTGGTGGTCCGCCGCACTGCGAGCTTCGCCTCGGCCGCCTCGAACAGGATGCCCGCTTCGTCGCTGGCGATGCCGTCCTCGAGCGTGTGCCGGTCGTGCCGCGGCAGCATGCCGGTCCCGTAGAATGCATCGAACGGGAACATGGTCGAAGGTCCGGTGTAGTCGAGCTTCAGGCGCTCGGCGATCTTCGGCAGCAGGAAGCCCTTCATCTCGGCGCGGAACATCGTGAGGAACATCCACGCCGCGCCGCCGCCCAGGAACGCCGGCACCGCGCCGAACACGATGACGGCCACCTCGAAGCCCATCCCGAACACGCCGAACGCGAGCGCCTGGAAGCCGGCGATCAGTGCCGTCGTCACCGCCACGGCGATCGCGGCGCGCCGCACGGCCTTGCGCCGCGCCGCTTCTTTCTCGATCAGCCAGGGCAGGATCTCGCGCTGATAGAACGGCGCGAAGCCCGCGAAGCGCGGGTGAGCGGGAACGTCGATCGGGCGTGCGGCGCGCAGCGGCATGACGCAAGAATGCGCGGGCGGCGCGGCCCGCGCAATCGCGCAAAATGGAAAGGGTTGGCTGGGCCTAGGCCGCTTCGCGCAGGCGCTCGGCCTGTTCGAGATCGACGGAGACGAGCTTCGAGACGCCGCGCTCGGCCATCGTCACGCCGTAGAGTCGATGCATGCGCGCCATCGTCATGCGGTGATGCGTGACGATCAGGAAGCGCGTGCCGGTCTGCCCTGCGATGTCCTCGACGAGCGAGCAGAAGCGGTCGACGTTCGCGTCGTCGAGCGGCGCGTCCACCTCGTCGAGGATGCAGATCGGCGCCGGATTGGTCAGGAACACCGCGAACAGCAGCGAGAGCGCGGTCAGCGCCTGCTCGCCGCCCGAGAGCAGCGTGAGCGATTGCAGCTTCTTGCCTGGCGGCTGCGCCATCACCTCGAGGCCGGATTGCAGCGGATCCTCGTTCTCGATGAGCTGCAGGTGCGCGCGCCCGCCGCCGAACAACTGGACGAACAGCTTCTCGAAGTGCGCGTTCACGGCCTCGAACGAGGCCACGAGCCGCTCGCGGCCCTCGCGGTTGAGCTCGGCGATCGCGCGGCGGAAGCGGTCGATGGCGCCGACGAGGTCGGTCTTCTCGCTCTCGTAGCCGGCGATCTGCTGCTCGAGCTCGGCCGCCTCCTGCTCGGCGCGCAGGTTCACCGGGCCCATCGTCTCGCGCTCGTGCACGAGGCGCTCGAGGCGGCGCTCGACGTCGGCCTGTGGCGGGATCTCCTGGCCTTCCTTGAGCTCGGCGAGCGCCAGCGCGCCGTCGGGCTCGACCGCCAGGCGCTCCTGGATGCGCTGCGCGATCTCGCCGAGCGCGTGCTCCGCCTGCGCGACGGCGCCCTCCGCCCGGCCGCGCGCCTCGCGCTGGTCGGCGAGGCGCGCTTCGAGCGCCTTGAGCGCCTTGTCGTGCTCGGCCTGGCGCGCTTCGGCCTCGGCGAGCCGGTCGGCCGCCTCGCGCCGACGTGCCTCCGCCGCTTCGGCGGCGGCGATCAGCGCGTTGCGGCGCTCGACGAGCGCGGCAGGCCGCGTCGCCAGATCGGCGATCTCCGCCTCGGTCGCCGCGTGGCGGTCGGCCAGCGCCTGCATCTGGCGCTCGCCGCCGGCGCGGCGCGCGCCCCAGGACTGGTCCTCGCCGGCGATCGCAGAGAGCCGGCGCCGGCGCGCTTCGGCCTCGGCGGCGAGGCGGTTGGCCGCATGCTGCTGCTCGGCCAGCGCGGTGCGCAGCTTTTCGAGCGCGGCACGCTGCTCGGCCAGTGTCGCCTGGTCGCCTTCCGAAGAGGGCAGCGCGGCGGCGGCGGCGCGCGTTTCGCCCAGCTCCGCATCGGCGGCGGCGTGATCGGCGGCGTTGCGGTCGCGCGCTTCCACCAGCGCGGCCAGGCGCGCATTGCGCTCGGCGGCGACGCGCAGCGCGCGCGCCTGCTCTTCGCGGGCGAAGGTGAGGGTCGAGAGCGCGCGCTTCGTCGTGTCG
>JAEULD010000231.1 GCA_016792765.1 Candidatus Odyssella sp. | reverse complement strand
CCGGCGCAGCCCGGCAACAGCGGCGGGCCGGTGATCGACCTCAAAGGGCGGGTCTCCGGCGTGCTCGTGCACAGCATCAGCGCGGCCCGCGTCGCGCGCGAAACCGGCATGCTGCCGCAGAACGTCAATTTCGCGGTCAAGGCCTCGGTGGTGGCGAGCTTCCTCGAGGCGCACGGCGTCACGGCACATCCCGGCGGCGCCGAAGCCGATCTGGCGGTCGCCGACGTCGCCGAACGCGCGCGCGCGTTCACCGTTCGCATCGAGTGCCTGCGGCAATAGCGCGGCTCACGCGCCGGGCGGCGCCCGCCCGGCTCTGCCGCACCACGCGCTCACTTCCTGTGGTTCGGGAAGAAGAGCTGCTCGCCGCCGATCTTGTAGGAGGCGATCGCGGCCTGGCCCTCGGGCGAAGCGATCCAGTCGACGAACGCCATCCCGAGTTCCTTCTTCACGTGCCTGTGCTTTTCGGGGTTCACCAGCATCACGCCGTACTGGTTGAACAGCTTCCCGTCGCCCTCGACGGCGACGACGAGGCTTTGCCGGTTCTTGAACGAGAGCCAGGTGCCACGGTCGGCGAGCGCGTAGGCGTTCATCGCCGCGGCGGTGTTGAGTGTCGGGCCCATGCCCGAGCCGGTTTCGCGATACCAGCCGCCCCTGCCGGCGGCGAGGTCGATGCCCGCGGCCTTCCAGAAGCGGAGTTCGGCCGCGTGGGTGCCGCTCCTGTCGCCGCGCGAGACGAACGGCGCCTGCGCGGCCGCGATCTTCTTCAGCGCGTCGATGACGTCCTTCGATCCCCTCACCTTGGCGGGATCGGCGCTGGGTCCGACGACGACGAAGTCGTTGTACATCACCTCGCGCCGGTCGACGCCGTACCCCTCGGCGACGAATTTCAGCTCCGCGTCGCGGTCGTGCACGAACACCACGTCGGCGTCGCCGCGCTTGCCCATGTCGAGCGCCTGGCCGGTGCCCTGCGCCACGACGCGCACCTTGATGCCGGTCTTCCGTTCGAACGGCGGCAGGATGTGCTTGAACAGGCCCGACTGCTCGGTGGACGTCGTCGAGGCAACGACGATGGACTTCTCCTGCGCCGCGGCGGGCGCGGCCAGCGCGAGCGCGGTAATGGCCGCAATTCCAACAAAGCGTCTGCGATGCATTGTCTTCTCCCTTCGTTTCCGGGCCGCGCGATCAAACGGGCAGTTCGCCGCGCATGAAGGCGGCTGCCTCGGGCGATGTCGGCGCGGCGAAGAACCGGGCGGCGGGGGCGTGCTCGACGACGCGGCAGCGATGCAGGAAGACGATCTCGTCGGCGAGCCGGCGCGCCTGGCCGAGGTCGTGGGTCGTCATCACGATTTTCGTGCCGGCCTCGTGCATCGCCTGCACGATCGCCTCGACGAGGCGCGTCGCCGCCGGGTCGAGGCTCGCGGTCGGCTCGTCGAGAAACAGCAAGGCCGGATCGAGCGCCCAGGCGCGCGCGAGCGCGACCCGCTGCTGTTCGCCGCCCGAAAGCCGGCGCGCGGGGCGCGAAGCGAGGCGCGCGAGGCCGACGGCCTCGAGACGCTGAAGCGCGATCGCGCGCCGCTCGGCCGCACCGATGCCGGCGAGCTTGAGTCCGTACTCGACGTTGCCGCGAACGCTCCGGCGCAGCATCACCGGCCGCTGGAACACCATCGCGTCGGGCCGCCGGCGGCCGGCCGCGCCCTGCCAGGCGATCGTGCCGGCGCTGGGGCGCAGCAGCCCGTGGCAGAGGCGCAGCAGCACGCTCTTGCCGGCGCCGTTCGGGCCGAGGATCACGGTCCGGGTGCCGGCGCCGAGCGTCAGCGAAATGCGCGAGAGAATCGCCACGCCGCCGGCCGCGAACGAAACGTCGCGCAGCTCGAGCGGCAGCGGCGAGGGGCGGGCATGCACCGCGTTCATCCGAAGCGCGCCTGCGCCACCGCCTTCATCGCGCTGGCGGCCGCGTTGATGAGAACGATGAGCGCGATCAGCACGATGCCGAGGCCGAGCGCCAGGGGCAGGTCGCCCTTGCTGGTCTCGAGCGCGATCGCGGTGGTCATCACGCGGGTGAGGCCGTCGATGTTGCCGCCGACGATCATCACCGCGCCCACCTCGGCGCTGGCGCGGCCGAGCCCGGCGAGCACGGCGGTGGCGAGCGAGAAGCGCGTGTCCCAGATCAGCGTTGCGACCGAGCGCCGCGGCGTGGCGCCGAGCGAGCGCATCTGCTCCTCGTATTCGCGCCACGCGTCCTCGACGGTCTGGCGCGCGAGTGCGGCGACGATCGGGACGATCAGGATCGTCTGCGCGATCACCATCGCGGCCGGCGTGAACAGCAGGCCGAGGCCGCCGAGCGGCCCGGCGCGCGACAGCAGCAGATAGACGGCGAGGCCGACGACGACCGGCGGCAGGCCCATCATGCCGTTGAACAGCGTCACCAGCGCGCCGCGTCCGGGGAAGCGGAAAACCGCGAGCGCCGCGCCGAGCGGGAGGCCGACCAGGCTCGCGAGCGCGACGGCGGCGAGGCTCACCGCCAGCGACAGGCCGACGATGCCCCAGAGCGCCGGATCGGCGCCGCCGATCAACGCCAGGGCGGTGGAGAACGCATCGCGCTCGGACATGGCCCCGTCATAGCGGCGCTGCGGCGCCCGACCCGCCACAGGAAAGAATTTGCGCTAATCTGCGCAAATTTGCACATCCCGGCGCCGCCCGCGCCGCGGGTCAGGCCGCGAGCGCGTGCGGATCGGCGCGCAGCACCTGCCGCGCGCGCCACGCGAACGTGGCGTTCATGATCGCCGGCTTGCGCATGAAGGCGTGCGCCTGCCGGCCGAGATCGGGCCGGATCGGCTTCACGGCGCCGGCCGCCTCGGCGTCGAGCTGGAGCTTCGCGGCCAGCTCCATCGCGATCGCAAGATAGGCGGCCTCGACGATGTCGGCCCCGGTCGCGAGCAGGCCGTGATGCGCCAGCAGGATCGAGCGCTTGTCGCCGAGCGCGGCCGAAATGATGCGCCCTTCCTCGTCGGCCACCGGCACCCCCGGCCATTCCGGCAGGAACGCCACGTCGTCGTAGAGCATGGCCGTGTCCATGTGCGAGGCGATCAGCGGCCGCCCGATCATCGACAGCGCCGAGGCCTTGGGCGGGTGCGTGTGCACGATCGCCTTCGCGTCGGGCCGCTTGCCGTAGACCCAGATGTGGAAGCGCACCGCGGGATTGGGAATCCCCTTGCCCTCGACGACGTTGAGATCCCGGTCGACGCGAATGAGGTCGCGCGGCCGGACTTCGTCGAAGCCGACGCCGATCGGCAGGCTGCGGTACGTGTCGTCGGGCAGGCGCTGCGTCATCTGGCCGGCCAGGCCCGAGCAGTGGCCGTCCGCGGCCAGCATGCGGGCCGCCAGCACCAGCTGCTCGGGCTCGCTCCAGGCGCTGGGCAAGAGATGGGCATCGAGGTCGCGGTCCACCCGGGCGTGGATCGCGTCGCGCGTTCCTTCCATCGCGAAATCTCCCTATCCGCGGCCTCCGAACGGAGCGTTGAAGGCTGCGGGCGAGTCATTTAAGGTCCGGCCATCGCGGCGCGTCAAACCTCAACAGCGCCCGTTCAGGGAGGCTAGCAAATGAAGCGTGTACTCGTTTCGGCCGGCATGGCTGCGCTTGCGCTCGGGCTCGCGGGTGGCGCCCGCGCGCAGACGGAACTCACCTTCTCCACATGGGTTCCGCTCAATCATCCGATCAGCGTCAACATCTTCAATCCGTGGTTCGAGAAAGTCGAGAAGGAGAGCGGCGGCAAGGTGAAGTTCCGCACGCTGCCGAAGCCGATCGGCGCGCCGAACCAGCACTACGATGCGGTGGTGAAGGGCCAGGTCGATACGGCCTACGCCACGCTCGGCTATCAGCCGGAGCGCTTCTTCCCCTATTTGCTCGCGGAGCTGCCGCAGCTCGGCGAAACCGCCGTCCACAACGGCGTGGCGCTCTGGCGCACGCACCAGAAGTATTACGCCAAGCTCGGCATGTTCAAAGACGTCGTGCTGATCGGCCTGATGACCCACGGCCCCGGCCTCATGCATCACACCAAGAAGCCGGTCATGAAGCCCGACGATCTCAAGGGCCAGAAGATCCGCGTCGGCGGCGACGTGCCGAAGCTCATCGTCGAGCATTTCGGCGGCGTCGTGATCACGCAGCCCGCGCCGAAATCCTACGAAATCCTCTCGCAGGGCATCGCCGACGGCATCTTCTTCCCGATGGAGTCGGTCAAGAGCTTCAACATCGCGAAGATCGTCACGCACACGACCTACGTGAAGGGCGGGCTCTACTCCTCGTCGTTCTGGTTCGCGATCAACAAGGACAAGTTCGACAAGCTCGATCCGGCCGCCAAGGCCGCGATCACCAAGAACGGCGGCGAGGCGTTCGCGCGGCTGGCCGGCGCCGGCTGGGACAAGGCCGACGCGGACGGCCTGGCGGTGGCAAAGGAGAACAAGAACACCTATTCGGAAGCGTCGCCGGAATTCGTGGCCGAGCTTTCGAAGCTCACCGGCAAGATCGAGGCCGAGTACGCCGCGAAGCTCGACAAGCTCGGGCTTCCCGGCAAGCAGGTGATCGCCGACTATCGCGCCGAGCTGGCGAAGATCAAGGCCGGCAACTGAGCCTCGGGGCTCCCGCATCCGCGCCGTGCCGGCGCGGATGCGGCCTCGACGCGGGGGAATCTTTCCCACAGCGCGGCCCCGCTAGGCTTGCGGCGGCGGCATCGTTCGGAGGGGGCTGAGGCGGTGAACGGACGGGGCGCCAGGCCGGCCGCGCGGGAGCGCCGCCGGTGAGCGAGACGGCAGAGAAATCCAAGCTCGACGCGGCGATCGATCGCGTCGCCACGTGGACGCTCGGCATCGTGGCGTCCGCGATCCTGTTCGCGATGATGACGCTGGCCTTCGTCGACGTGTGGGGGCGCTACCTGCTGCGCAAGCCCGTCTTCGGCGGGTACGAAGTGACCGAGTTCATGATGGGGGTGCTGATCTTCGCGTCGCTGCCGCTGCTCTGCGCGCGCGAAGGGCACGTCACGATCGACATCCTCGATCACGTGATTCCGGATCGCTTCGCGCGCTGGCAGAGGCTTTTCGTCAATGTCGTCAGCGCCGCCGCCCTCGGCGCAATGGGCTGGCAGCTGTTCCTCCAGCACCGGATGCTCGCCGGCAACAACGAAGTGACGATGACGCTCAAGATCCCGCACGCGCCGTTCGCGCTCGGCTTCTCGATCATGGCCGCCGTTGCGATGCTCGCCTGTCTCGCCAACGCGTGGGGCTACCTGCGCGGCACGCGCACGCCGACCGACGCGCCGTCATGATTCTCTCGCTGATCGCGTTCGCCTGCCTGCTCGCGCTGTGTTTCGCGCGCGTTCCCATCGCATTCGCGATGGGCATCGTGGGCTTCGTCGGCTTCGCGCTGATCCGCTCGCCCGACGCCGCGCTCTCGCAGCTCGCGCAGATCTCGTTCGTCACCGGCATCAATTACGAGCTGTCGGTGCTGCCGCTCTTCATCCTGATGGGCAATTTCGTCACCAGCGCCCGCCTGTCCGAGGATCTCTATCGCGCGGCGAACGGCTTCCTCGGCCACCGGCGCGGCGGCCTCGCGATGGCCACCGTCGTCGCGTGCGGCGGTTTCGCCTCGGTGTGCGGCTCGTCGATGGCGACGGCCGCCACGATGGCCAAGGTCGCGATGCCGTCGATGCGCGGCTTCGGCTATTCCGACCGGCTCGCCACCGGATCGATCGCGGCCGGCGGCACGCTCGGCATCCTCATCCCGCCGTCGACGATCATGGTCATCTACGGGATCATGACGCAGACGAACATCGGCAAGCTGTTCGCCGCCGGCGTACTGCCCGGCATCGTCGGCATCCTGTTCTACCTGGCGGCGGTGCAGTGGGTGGTGCGTACCGATCCCATGGCCGGCCCGCCGGGGCAGCGCCAGCCGTGGAGCCAGCGCCTGCGGACGCTCGCCGACGTCTGGGGCGTCGTCGCGCTGTTCGCTCTGGTGATGATCGGCATCTATGGCGGTATCTTCACGCCGACGGAGGCGGCCGGCATCGGCGCGGCGGGCGCCTTCCTGTTCGCGCTCTATCGCCGCGAGCTGTCGTGGAAGAAGCTGTTCGACATCCTGCTCGAAAGCGCCATCACCACCGCCATGCTGTTCATGGTGCTGATCGGCGCCACGCTGTTCTCCGATTTCATCAACCAGGCCGGATTCGCCGAGGCGCTGCAGAGCTTCGTGCGCGATCTCGGCGTCAACCGCTGGGGCGTGATCCTCGCGATCATCATCATCTACCTCATTCTCGGCTGCGTGCTCGAGAGCCTGTCGATGGTGCTGCTGACGGTGCCGGTCTTCTTTCCGCTCGTGATGTCGCTCGGTTTCGACAAGGCGCTCGGCACCTCGCCGGAGCTGGTGCAGGTGTGGTTCGGCGTGCTCGTCGTGGTGGTGGTGGAGATCAGCCTGCTGACGCCGCCCGTCGGCCTCAACGTGTTCGTGCTGCGCAGCGTACTGCCTGACGTGGCCACCGGCACGATCTTCCGCGGCGTCATGCCCTTCTTCGTCATGGACATCTTGCGCATCGCGGTTCTGGCGGCGTTCCCGATCATTTCGATCTGGCTGCCGTCGCACATGCGCTAGCCGCTGCGGCCGCGGGCAACACGCCCGGCACCGCGCTGCCCGTCCACATCTTCGCCGCTTTTCGGCCCTGCTTCGGCCTCCGCCGGATCGTCTATCTCGCGCGCGTCCGATACGGGGCATTCGCGCGGGAACGGGCGTATCCGGCTCTATTTCTTCCAACATCCCCCAAAAAGCTGAGGTTCAGGCTCATGAAACATCTTCGCTCTCTCCTCGCCGCCGGCGTTGCCGCCGCCGCCCTCGCGGTCTCGGCCCTCCCTGCCGGCGCGCAGGGCGCGCGCGTCGCGGCCGGGACGCTGTCGTGCAGCGTCGCCCCCGGCGTGAGCTTCGTGTTCGGCTCCACGCGCCAGGTCCATTGCATCTACTACGGCGCCAACGGCATCGCCGAACGCTACGTCGGCCAGATCGACCGCTGGGGCGTCGACGTCGGCTACACCAACGCGGCCACGATGATGTGGGCGGTGCTCGCCGGCACCTCCACGCTGCCTCCGGGCACCCTGGCGGGCAACTACGCCGGCGTCTCGGCCGCGGTCACGCCGGGCATCGGCGGCGCCGCCAACGTCCTCGTGGGCGGCAGCAACCAGACCGTCTCGCTGCAGCCGGTGAGCGTCGAAGGCAACACCGGCCTCAATCTCGCGGCCGGCATCGGCGCGCTCATGCTGCGCCGCCCGTAGGCGCAGCGCACGGATCGTTCGGAAAGCGGGGCCGGTCGCGAGACCGGCCCCGTTTTCGTGCGCGCCGGGCGCCGCGCTCCGCTTTGCGCGGCGGCGACAACGCGGTAATACCCCGGCGGGCTTTCGAGGGAGGAACCGCATGGCGCACGACGATTCCCGTCGCGACGGGCCGCGCCGCGACACATCGCGCCGCAACCGGCCGAAGCTGCGCTCGCGCATCGCCATCGACGGCCTCGACCGCACGCCGCACCGCGCGTTCCTGCGCGCGACCGGGCTCGGCGACGAGGCGATCGCGCGGCCGATGATCGGCGTCGCCACCACCGAAGGCGAGATGACGCCGTGCAACATGGGCCTGCGCGCCCAGGCCGAGTTCATCCGCGAGGGCATCTCGGAGGCCGGCGGCACGCCGCGCGAGTTCACGACCATCGGCGTCTCCGACGGCGTCTCGATGAACCACCAGGGCATGAAGTTCTCGCTGATCTCGCGCGAGATCATCGCCGATTCGGTGGAAGCCGTGGTGCGCGCGCATGTCTACGACGGCATCGTCGGCATGGGCGGCTGCGACAAGACCCTGCCCGGCATGATGATGGGCATCGTGCGCGTGAACGTGCCCGGCGCGTTCCTCTATGGCGGCGCGCACTTGCCGGGCCGCTGGCGCGGGCAGGAGGCGACCGAGCTCACGGCCTACGAGGGCGTCGGCAAGGTTCAGGCCGGCGCGATGAGCGAAGCCGATCTCGCCGAATTGGAGCGGAACTGCATGCCCACGGTCGGCGCCTGCGCCGGCCAGTTCACGGCCAACACGATGGGCATGGTGTCGGAAACGCTCGGCCTCGCCGTGCTCGGCTCGTCGATGATTCCGGCCGTGTTCAGCGAGCGGAAGGCGATCGCGCGCCGCACCGGCCAGCTCGTGATGCAGGCGCTCGAGAACGGCGGGCCGCTGCCGCGCGATCTCGTCACGAGGAAGAGCCTCGAGAACGCGGCGGCCATCGTCGCGGCCACGGGCGGCTCGACCAACGCGGCGCTGCACATTCCCGCGATCGCGCACGAGGCCGGCATCCGCTTCACGATGGACGACGTGGCGGCGGTGTTCGACCGCACGCCGCTGATCGCCGATCTCCAGCCCGGCGGGCGCTTCCTCGCGAAAGACGTGAACGCGATCGGCGGCGCGCCGGTGGTGATGAAGGCGCTCTTGGCGCTCGGCCGGTTCCACGGCGACACGCTCACGCTCGCGGGCGAGCGCATCGATACGGCGCTCGCCGCGTTCCCCGACCCCGACGGCGAGGTCGTGCGCAAGAAAGAGCGCCCGATCACCGCGGATGGCGGCGTCGTCGTGCTCAAGGGCAATCTCTGCCCGGACGGCGCACTCTTGAAAGTCGCCGGCCTGAAATCGCTCGAGTTCCGCGGCCCCGCGCTCGTGTTCGACGACGAGGAAAGCTGTACAGCCGCGGTGCGCGAGCGGCGCTATCCCGAGGGCAGCGTCATCGTCATCCGCTACGAGGGCCCGAAGGGCGGGCCCGGCATGCGCGAGATGCTCGGCACCACTGCGCTGATCTACGGCCAGGGCATGGGCGAAAAGGTGGCCCTCATCACCGACGGCCGCTTCTCGGGCGCCACGCGCGGCATGTGCATCGGCTATGCCAGCCCCGAAGCGGCCGGCGGCGGCCCGCTCGCGCTGATCCGGAACGGCGACATCGTCCGCATCGACGCCCGGAAGCGCAGCATCGAGGTCGAGCTTTCCGCCGACGAGCTCGCGCGCCGGCGCGCCGCGTGGCAGCCGCCCGCGAAGAAGCGCATCGCCGGCACGCTCGAGAAATACGCCGCCCTGGTCGGCCCCGCCAATCTCGGCGCCGTCACGCACGGCGGCGGCGTGGTGTGGGAGGCGGAGGAGTAATCCCCTTTTCCCTCGGGGGAAAAGGAATCAATCCCGAACGTTGTTCGTTGATGCGATCCTCGCTAATCTCGCGGCGAGATCGAGGGGGATCGCGTGGAATTTCCGCCGGGCGAGTCCTGGAGCCGGAACGTCGAGGCCGTCGCCTACTTGGATCTCGGCGGCAAGCCGGGCTTCAAGATGGCGCTGCATCGCGCCGGCGCGCGCTGGTATTTCTACGTTGCGCATCTCTGGGAGCCGGGCTGGAGCATCGTCGACGTGACCGACGCGGCGCGGCCGCGCTTCGTGCGATTCATCCCCGGCCCGCCGAACACCTGGACGCTCCAGATCCAGATCGCCGACGGGCGCATGATCACGGCGCTCGAGAAGATTCCGCCGATCTGGTCGCCGCCGCCCGATCCCGCGCGCGGCAACGAAGAAGGGTTCCTGATCTGGGATCTCGCCGATCCGGAGAATCCGCGCCGCCTCGGCCATTACCGGACCGGCGGCGACGGCACGCACCGCAACTACTATGCCGGCGGGCGCTACGTGCACGCGACCGTGCTGCCCGCGGGCTTCGACGGGCACATCTACGCCATCGTCGACATCGGCGATCCTGCGAAGCCCGTCGAGGTGTCGCGCTGGTGGCGCAAGGGGCAGTGGACGGCGGGCGGCGAGGGCGGCGTTCCGTTCGGCACGATGCTGCATGGCGGCGCCTATGTCGCCGGCGACCGCGCGTACCTGCCCTATAGCGCCGGCGGCTTCGTGATCCTCGACATATCCGACGTGCGGCAGCCGCGCCTCGTCGGCGACCTGCCGTTCTCGCCGCCGTTCCAGAGCTTCATCGCGGTGCACACGGCGCAGCCGCTGCCGGAGAAGAAGATCGTCGTCGTGAATTCGGAGGCGATCGCCGAGAATTGCGAGGAGCCGCTCGGCTATGCCGGCCTCGTCGACGTGTCGGACGAGACCAAGCCCCGGCTCATGTCGCTGTTTCCGCTGCCGGCGCCGCCGCCGGGCGCGCCATTCAAGAATTTCTGCCAGCGCGGCGGCCGCTTCGGGCCGCACAACCAGCACCAGCACCAGTTCCAGGACGCGCTCTACCGCAACGACGATCTCGTGTTCCTCACCTACTTCAACGCCGGCCTGCGCATCGTGGATATCAGCGATCCCCTGCTGCCGCGCGAGGTGGGATATTTCGTGCCGCCCGATCCGGGCGTGCGCCGCGCGCCGCAGCCCAAGACGCTGGTCGCGCAGTCCGAGGATGTCGTGGTCGACGCGCGCGGTTTCATCTATGTCACCGACAAGAACCACGGCGTTTACGTGCTTCGCTACCGCCCGGCGGGATGAGCCTGCCGGGCGAAACCGGAAATCGATGAGGGAGAGAACGATGACTCGAACGATACGCACGATCCTCGCGCTGGCGGCCGCCGTCGCGGCCGGCGCCGGCGCCGCCGCGGCGCAGACGAAGATCACGATCGGCTACACCGGCGCGAACACGTTCGTCCCGGCCTTCGTGGCCAAGGACAAGGGCTTTTTCGCGAAGAACGGCCTCGACGTGACGCTGACGCGCATCCCGGTCGGCTCGACGATCCCGGGCGCGCTGATGGCGAACAGTCTGACGGTCGGCACGCTCACCGCGCCGGTCTTCCTCGCCGCCAACGACAACGGCATCGAACTCGTCATCATCGCCGGCGCCTCGCTGCAGTCGAAGGCCAATCCCACGGCCGGCGTCGTCGCCAAGACCGGCTCGGCCATCCAGAAGCCGGCGGATTTCGTCGGGAAGAAGGTCGGCGCGCCCGGCGTCAACGGCCTGCAGGACATCCTGTTCAAGAAGTGGCTGAAGAACCACAACGTCGACTGGAAGCAGGTGACGTTCGTCGACGCGCCGTTCCCGCAGATGGGCGCGATGATCCAGGGCGGCCAGCTCGACGCGGCGCTGCCGGTGGAGCCGTTCGTCGGGCGGATCGTCGGCACCAAGGCCGGCTATCTCGTCGCCAACTACCCGGTCGAGGTATCGGACAACTACCTCGAGTCCTTCTATGCGGTGTCGAAGAAGTGGGCGCAGGGCAACGCGGCGGCGATCAAGGGCTTCCGCGCGGCGCTGACCGAGGCGGTCGCGTTCGCGAAGAGCAATCCCGACGAGGCGAAGAAGACGCAGATCACCTATCTCGGCCTGCCGCCCGAAGTGGTCGCGGCGCTGCCGCTCGCCACGTTCACGGTCGACGTGCAGCCGGCGCAGGTGGCGTTCTGGCTCGACATGAGCCGGGAGTTCGGGCTGGTGAAGACGGCGCTCAAGACCGACGACCTGGTCGCGAAATAGACCGGTGGCACAGCCGATCTTCGCGTTCCGCGACGTCTCGGTGCGCTTCGGCGCCACGCCGATTCTCGACAAGGTCGGGTTCGACGTGGCGCCGGAGGAGTTCCTCTGCCTCGTGGGTCCGTCGGGCTGCGGCAAGACCACGCTGCTGCGCGTGGCGGCCGGGCTCATCCGCCCGCAGGAAGGCCGCGCCGAATTCGAGGGCCGCGCCGTCGCCGAGCCCACGCCCGAACTCGCGATCGTGTTCCAGGACTACAGCCGCGCGCTGCTGCCCTGGCGCACGGTGGCCGGCAACGTCGAGCTGGCGCTGGAAGCGCGCGGCGCGCCCAGGGCCGGCCGCGCCGCCGAGGTGAAGCGGCTGCTCGGCATCATCGGCCTCGCCGATCACGCCCAGAAGTTCCCGCTCCAGCTCTCGGGCGGCATGCAGCAGCGGGTGCAGATCGCCCGCGCGCTCGCGCAACGCCCGCGCATCCTGCTGATGGACGAGCCGTTCGGCTCGCTCGACGCGATGACGCGCCAGGCCCTGCAGGACGAGATCGCGCGCCTCTGCAAGGCCGAGCGGCAGACGGTGGTGTTCGTCACTCACGATCTCGAGGAGGCGATCTATCTCGGCGACCGCGTCGTGGCGCTCGAGGCCAATCCCGGGCGCGTGGTCGAGATCGTCGAGATCGCGCTGCCGCGCCCGCGCGATCAGCTCACCACGCGCGAGCACCCGCGCTTCCTCGAATACCGCCACCGGCTGTTCGGGCATCTGGCGAAGAAGGAGGCGGAGTGACGCTCCGGCGGCTGCTGCTCGGCCTCGTCTTTCCCGTCGCGCTGCTCGCCGCGTGGGAGGTCTCGGTGCGCGCGGGCCTGCTCTCGGAAGACGTGTTCTCGCGCATTAGCCGCATCGTGCCGGCGCTGCTCGAAGGCCTCGCCGACGGCACGATCGTCGCGCGCACTTACGAGACGCTCGCGGCGGCGCTGTTCGGCTGGGCGATCGCGGCGGCGATCGGGATTCCGCTCGGGCTGGTGCTCGGCCTTGTGCGCCCGCTCGAGCGGCTGACGCTCGTCACGATCGAGGCGCTCCGGCCGGTGCCGTCGGCGGCGCTGATCCCGATCGTGCTGCTGATCTTCGGGTTCAGCCTCGAATTGGACGCCACCGTCGCCGCGTTCGCCTGCCTCTGGCCGGTGCTGATCGTGACGACCGGCGCCGTACGCGGCATCGAGCCGCGCCTGCTCGAGGTCGGGCGCGCGCTCGGCTACGGCGCGCTCGCGCGCATCTGGCACTTCGCGTTGCCGGCGGCGCTGCCCGGCATCGCGGTGGGCCTGCGCGTCGCGTTCGGCATCGCGATCGTGGTCGCGGTCACGGTGGAGATCGCGGCCAATCCGCGCGGCCTCGGCTATGCGATGATCACGGCGCAGCAGTCGCTGCGCGCCGAGGTGATGTACGCCTATCTGTTCTGGATCGGCCTCGTCGGCTGGCTCATCAACGTCGCCATGATCCGCGCCGAGCGGCATTGGCTGCGGTGGTATTGGGCCGCGCGGGGCGCCGCATGAAGGCGGCGTGGCTCGCCGCCAGCGTCGCCTTCGCCGCGGCGCTGGTCGCTCTCTGGCAGGTCGCGGCCGACCACGGCCTCGTCTCGCGCGTGTTCTTCCCCGCGCCGTCGCGCGCGTTCGATTTTCTCGGCGAATGGGCGGCGAGCGGCGAGCTCTGGGGGCCCTTGGCCGGCACGATCTGGCGCACGCTCGCCGGCTGGCTCGGCGCCACGCTGCTCGGCGTCGCGCTCGGGGCGGCGATCGCATCCTCGGCGGTGACGCGCGATTTGTTCGAGCCGACCGTGGAGTTCCTGCGGCCGATGCCGTCCTCGGCGATGATCCCGCCCGCGATCCTGCTGCTCGGCCTCACCGACGGCATGGTCGTCGCCGTCGTCGTCTTCGGCTCGATCTGGCCGATCCTGCTGGGCGCGATCCACGGCTTCCGCTCGGTCGAGCCGCGGCTCATGGAGCTCGCGCGCACGCTCAGGATGGGCCGCATGCACCGCCTCGCCAGCATCGCGCTGCCGAACGCGCTGCCCGAAATCTTCGCCGGCATGCGCGTCTCGCTCGCGATCGCGCTGATCATCACGGTCGTGGCCGAGATGCTGTCGTCGCGGCCCGGCCTCGGCCAGATGATCCTGTTCGCGGCGCGCAATTTCCGCAGCGCCGAGATTTTCGCCGGCGTGTTCCTGCTCGGCGCGCTCGGCTACTTCTTCAACGCGGTCCTCGAGCGGGCCGAGCGGCATTTCCTGCGCTGGCGTCCGGCCGTCGGCAACGGATAGTCTCGTCGCCGCCGCTTTCGCGGAACCGGCGGAACGTCTCACAGCCAGCGAAGGATCACGGAATGACGCAAACGAAACCGCGCCTCGGCTATATCGGCATGGGTCTGATGGGCGCGCCGATGACGCGCCGGCTGCTCGACGCCGGCTACACGGTCGCGGTGTGGAACCGCAGCGCCGACAAGACCAAGCCGTTGGTCGAGCGGGGCGCCGTCGCCGCGAATTCGCCGCGCGACGTGGCGGAGCGGGCCGACATCGTGATGATGTGCCTCACCGCGGCGCCGGCCGTGCACGACGTGGTGTTCGGCCGGAACGGCGTCGCCGAGGCCGGGGGCGCCGGCAAGCGCCTCGTCGACTTCTCGTCGATGCGGCCCGATCTCACGCGCGAATGGTCGGCCGAGCTGCGCAAGCGCAACGGCATGGGCTGGGTCGATGCGCCCGTGTCGGGCGGCGTTCCCGGCGCCGAGAAGGGCACGCTCGCGATCATGGCCGGCGGCGAGCCGGCGGATTTCGACGCGGTGAAGGGCGTCGTCGCGCACCTCTCCTCGCGTTTCACGCTGATGGGGCCGAGCGGCGCGGGGCAGACGACGAAGCTCGTCAACCAGATCGTCGTCAGCGCCACGATCATGACGCTCGCCGAGGCGTTCGCGTTCGCCGAGCGCGCTGGCGTCGATCCCGCGCAGATTCCCGAGGCGCTCAAGGGCGGCTGGGCCGATTCTCTGCCGATGCAGATTTTCGGGCCACGCTTCGCCAAGCGGCAGCTCGAGCCCAAGCTCGGCGATCTCGCGATCATGGTGAAGGACCTGAACACGGTCGCCGACGTGGCGCGCGCCGTGGATGCGCCGCTGCCGATGGCCGGCACCGGGCTCCAGCTCATGCGCCTGATGATGGCGCGCGGGCACGGCGAGGACTGCCTCACCGCCGTCTGCAAGCTCTACGAGGGCAGGCGCCTGTTCTGAGGTGCGGCCGCGCGTTTCCGGGGCCGGCTCGGCGCCTTTCGCGCGCGCTCCCGCTGCGCTATCCCTGTCGCGACCGGTCTCGATGGAGGCGGAGATGCGCGGCATGCGAGCGATATTCCGGAGCGGCGCCGCCGGACTGTCCGCGTTGCTGCTGTCGCTTCTCGGCACCGTGCCGCCGGCTGCGGCACAGGAAGCGGAGTCGCTCTACCGCGCCGTCGCGATCGTCACCGGCACCGGCGAGGCGAACCGCCGGCTCGGCCTCGCGATGTGCCTCGAAGAGGTGCTCGTGAAGGTTTCCGGCGACGCGCGGCTCGTGGGCGACCGGCGCGTGTCCGCGCTCGCCCGGCGCGCGGATACGCTGGTCGGCACGTTCAGCTATCGCGACCGCTTCGCGCACCGGCCGATCAACGACGAGCAGGGGACGCGCGACCGCCCGCACGACCTCACCGTGGATTTCGATCCCGCCAAGATCGATGCCGAACTCGCCGCGCTGGGATTGCGGCCGTGGACCGCGGCCCGCCCGCGCCTCGTCGCCTTCGTCGCCGTCAACAACGGCGCCGCCGCCTATATGCTCGCGGCCGGCGGCGAGCGCGGCGGCGATCAGCGCGCCGCCCTCGCTGCCGCGGCGCGCCAGGTGGCCGTTCCGGTCACGCTGCCCTCCGAACCCGCGCTCGCCGCGGCCGGCGCCACCTATCAGGGCATGGCCGCCGTCGATCCGGCCATGCTCGACGCGGCGGCGAAATCGGCCGGCGGCGACCAGGCCCTGGTCGGAAGGCTGATGTGGAGCGACGCCGCGCGCGGCTGGGTCGCCGAGTGGCGCCTGGCCTTCGAAGGAAGGCTCTATCGCTGGCAGATCCGCGGCGCCAGCTTCGACGATGCGTTCCGCCACGGCATGCGCGGCGCCGCGCAGATCCTGTCCGGCCATGGCCGCCCGAAGGGAAGCTGCGAAGCGCCCTCGCAGCGCGCGCGCGCGCTGGGCCGCGCCTGCCCCGGCTGAGGCTCAGGCTTGCACGAGCAGCTCGGACTCGACGGTCGGCGGCCGCTTCAGCGTCTGGTAGATCACGCAATAGCGCTCGGTGAGCTTCTTGAGCGTCGCGCGCCGCTCGGCATCGGCGTCGGTGTCGAGGTCGAAGAACAGGCGGATGTCGCGGAAGCCGACCGGCGCCTCCTTGTCGACGCCGAGCGTGCCGCGAAAGTCGAGATCGCCCTCGGCGCGCACGACGCCGCACCGGATTTCGATGCCGAGCGCGGTCGCCACGGCCTTGAGCGTCACGCCGGCGCAGGCGACGAGCGCCTCGAGCAGCATGTCGCCCGAGCAGGCCTGCGAGCCGTCGCCGCCGGTGGCCGGATGCAGCCCGGCTTCGACGATCGCGCGGCCGGTATCCACCTTGCACGCGATGCCGAGCGCGTCGAGCTCGCCCTGCGCCTTCAGCGTGATCAGGGCGGCGCCGGGCGCGGACTTGTATTTGTCCTTGAGCGGGGCCTGGAGATTGCGGAGTTCGGCGGCGTTCATGGTGTTCTCCGTGGTCGCGTTCATAGTGCCGCACGCAACAATGGCGCGGCAATGGCGGTGCGGCCGGCGGCGGCGGTGACGTGCAGTTCGCGCAGCACCTCTTCCTTCCAGGCGAGGAAACGCGGCGACGTGCGGCTGCGCGGCCGCGGCAGGTCCACGGCGAACTCGCGGTGGACGCGGCCCGGGTGCCCGCGCATCAGCACGATGCGGTCGGCGAGCGCCAGCGCCTCGTCGATGTCGTGCGTCACCAGCACGAAGGTCGGCCGGTCGTAGGACCAGAGCTCGAGCAGGTGCTCTTGCAGCGCGAGGCGCGTAAACGCGTCGAGCGCGCTGAACGGCTCGTCGAGCAGCAGCACCTTCGGCCGCGCCGCGAGCGCGCGCGCGATCGCCGCGCGCTGCGCCATGCCGCCCGAAAGCTCGCGCGGCAGCGATTTGGCGAAATGCGAAAGGCCCACGCGCTCCAGCGTCTCGCCGGCACGCGCATTGCGCTCGGCGGCGGGCAGGTGGCGCAGGCCGAACGCGACGTTCGCCTCCACGCTGAGCCACGGCATGAGGCGCGGCTCCTGGAACACGACGCCGATCTCGTCGCGCGGGCCGGCGAGCGGTGCGCCGCCGTACGCGGCCGCGCCCGCGCTCGGCCGCTCGAGGCCGGCGAGCAGCCGCAGCAGCGTGCTCTTGCCGCAGCCCGAGGCGCCGACGATGCCGACGATCTCGCCTTCGCCGATGCCGAGCGAGATGTCGTCGAGTGCGAGGTAGCCGTTTGGAAAGCGCTTGGCGGCGCGATCGAGCGTCAGCATGGCGGTCTCCGTCACGAGGCGTGTTGCTTGAAGCCGTCCTGCCAGCGCAGCGCGCGGGCCGCCGCGCGCGCCAACGGCAGATCGGTGGCTTTGCCGAGCACCGCGAACAGCACGATGCTCGCGATGACGATCGCGGGTTTGCCGGTCTGCTGGCCGTCGACGAGCAGATAGCCGAGGCCCTGCGACGCGCCCATCAGCTCGGCGGCGACGACGAACATCCAGCCGAGCGCCAGGCCCGAGCGCAGCCCGATCAGGTAGGTCGGCAGCACGGCCGGCAGCAATACGCGCCGCACCAGCGCGGCCGTCGAATAGCGGTAGACGCGCGCGACCTCGACGAGCTTGCGGTCCACGCCGGGAATGCCGGCGGCGAGCGCGAGGTAGACCGGGAAGAACGCGCCGACCGCGATCAGGATGATCTTCGACGTCTCGAAGATGCCGAACCAGAGGATGAACAGCGGCACCCAGGCGAGCGAGGGCACGCTTTTCAAGCCCTGGATCGAGGGATCGAGCAGACGCCGCGCCAGCGGCACCGCGCCGCACAGCGCGCCCAGCAGCGTGGCGGCGGCGACGCCGAACGCGAAACCGGCGGCAACGCGCAAGGTCGTCGCGACGAGGTGTTCGCCGAGTTCGCCGCTGCGCGCGAGGACCGCGAGCGTGTTCGCGATGGCCGACGGCGCCGGCAGCAGGTTGGACGGCAGCCAATCGCGCGCCGCGGCGAATTCCCAGGCGGCGGCGGCGATCAGCGGCAGCAGCAGGCCGGCCGGGAACGACAGCCGCGGCAGCGCGCGCGGCGCCATTCGCGGCGCGCCGGCGCCGGGCAAGCGAACGATCGAGGGTGCGGAGGGCATCGACGTCTCCCCATCGAATGCGGCGGCGAGGCCCCCATTCCGCTCCTTCCCCCGCGGAGCGGGGGAAGGCCGGGATGGGGGGCCGCAGGTACTGCGATCGCGGCCTAGCGCACCGCCGCCTGATCGCGCCTCAGCGCCTCGCGCACATGGGCCGGGTTGATCAGCGCGGCGGTCACGGCCTTCACGTCGACCTTCGCCTCGATCACGCCGGATTGCTGGAGCGCCGCGCCGGCGGCGAGGATCGCGGCGTGCGGCTTCTCGCCCGGAATCGGATCGGCGAAATCCGTGCGCTCGAGCTGCCGGGCGGCGACCTCGGGCTTGAGGCGGGCGGCCTTGGCGAGGATGTCGCGCAGCTCGGCGGGGTTCGCGAGCGCCCATTTCCGCCCGCGCTCGTATTGGCGCAGCACGCGGATCACGATCTCCGGATGCTCCTGCGCGAAAGCCTCGCGCACGTTGAGCACGCCGTAGGTGTTGGCGTCGGCGTTGCGGAAGAACAGCACCGAGCCTTTCTCGAGCTCGGTCTCGGCCATCATCGGGTCGAGTCCCGCCCAGGCGTCGACGTCGCCGCGCTCGAGCGCGGTGCGCCCGTCGGCGTGCTGCACGAGCACGGGCTTGATGTCCTTCTCGCCGAGGCCGGCGCCGGCCAGCGCGCGCAGCAGGAAGATGTAGGGATCGGTGCCGCGCGTCACCGCCACGCGCTTGCCCTTGAGATCGGCGACCGTCTTGATGGCGCTGCCGGGCCGCGTCACCAGCGCGGTCCATTCGGGCTTCGAATAGACGTAGATCGCCTGGATCGGGTTGCCGTTGATCTTGGCGAGCAGCGCCGCGGCGCCGGCCGAGGAGCCGAAATCGATGGCGCCGGCGTTGAGGAACTCGAGCGCCTTGTTCGAGCCGTGGCTCTGCACCCAGCGGACGGCGATGCCGTCCTTCTCGAACTCCTTCTCGAGCCAGCCCTTTTCCTTGAGCACGAGGCTGACGGGGTTGTAGTAGGCCCAGTCGAGCGTGAGCCGCTTCGGCGGCTCGGCGGCTAGGGGCGAGGCCAGAGCGAGGCTGGCCAGCCCCGCCACGACGATGGTCCGACGCGTCTGCACGATTCCGCTCCTTCCGTTGCGCCGGATCGCGCAGGCGCGATCCGGCCGGTTCCTGTCCGAGCGGGAAGATCGGGTGCGCGCGCCTTCGGGAAGGAGCGGCGGACACAAAAATCCCGCCGCAGCTGTGGGTCGCTGGGCGGGTGTCGCCGCAACGCTTTAGCTGCATTTGTAACGCGCCCGCAAGCTGTCGCTCAAATCGGCGCGATGACGGCAACCTAGGGCCTGCCCTGGCCGCCGTCAAACGAGAGAAATTGCGCACGAACCGAAGAAAAGCTGGGCATTCCCGGGCGCAATCAAGGCTTCGTTAACCCAAATCGCCTTAGCCTGCCGCCAGGGGCAAGCTGCAGCCGGACTGCGCGCTGCCTGGCGAGCAAAGGCAACGATGAATCCACGCAACACGCCTGCAGCCGGCCACGCCGGGCGCGCAAACGGCCCCGCCGCGCGGCTGTGGGCGTGGCTGTTTCCGGCGCCCACGGGCATCGGCGCCGCGATGCTCGGCCATCAGCGCCACGCGCTGCGCCGGCAGGTGCCGATTCTCGTCGCCGTGACGTTCGCGATCTCCGCGTTCACCGGCATCTTCTTCCATCCGCACGTGCCGCCGGCCCTGAACCTCGCCTGGGTCGTGACGGTCTGGCTGATGGGCGCGCTGAGCCTGCTGCGCTGGCGGCAATCGCGCCGCTTCGTCCAGCAGCGGCCGGCGACGACCCGCTTCATCCGCCGCTCGATCCTCGCCAACGCGATTCCCGGTGTCGTGTGGGGGGCGGCGGCGCTGATCTATTTCGTGCCGGATCGCATCGAGCTTCAGGTCTTCCTCATCTGCGTGCTCGCCGGCATGTCTGCGGGCATCGTCGCGGCGGCGCCGAGCATGCCCGCCGCGGCGCTGGCCTACGTCGTCCCGGCTATGGCGCCGATGATCGCGATGCTGCTCGTGTCGGGCACGCGCACCGGCGCGGTCCTCGGCCTCATGGCGACGATCTATGCCGGCGCGCTGGTGTTCATGCTGCGCAACGGCTACCGCTCGTTCTGCGACGGCGTCTTCGCCGAAGAGCGCGCGCGCCGGGCCGAAGAGGTCCTGCGCGACAGCATCGAGGCGCTCGCCGACGGCTACGTGCTCTACGATTCCGACCTCCGGGTCGTGCGCCACAACCGCCGCTTCCTCGACTACATCCCCGACATGGGCGGCGACGGATCGGTCGTCGGCCGCAGTTACGAAGAACTCATGCGGGAAGGGCTGACGCGCGGCTTCTTCTCGACCGACGACGAGATCCGCCGCAACGGCACCGGCGCGCTGGCGGCCCGGATGGATGCGCTCCGCTCGGACGGGCAGGCCTCGATCGAGCGTCGGCTCAGCGACGGGCGGATGCTGTTGGCCCGCAAATACCCGATGCAGAACGGAAGCTGCGTCGTCATTCTTTCCGACATCACGGCGCTGAAACGCGCCGAGCAGCGCCTCGTCGGCGCGATCGAGGCCATGCAGGACGGCTTCGTGCTCTACGGCCCGGACGAGCGCGTCGTGCTCCACAACCGGCGCCTGCTCGAGCAGTATCCGCATCTGCGGGGGATCGAGCCGCTGGTCGGGCGGACGCGCGGCGAGCTCATGCGCCATCACGCCGAATCGGGCACGTTCAAGGGCGTCGCCGACGCCGGCGGCAGCGACAAGTGGGCGCGGGATCAGCTCGAATTCGTGCGCGAGATGGGCTCGACCGAGTTCGAGCGCGAAACCGTCGACGGCCGCACCTATCTCATCCGCACGCAGGTGACGGAGGAGGGCGGACGCGTCGCGATCACGACGGAAATCACCGCGGTCAAGCAGGCCCAGCAGCGGCTGCTCGACGCGATCGATGCGATGGGCGACGGGTTGATGTTCTTCGGGCCCGACGAGCGCGTCGTTCTCTACAACAGCCGCTATCTGGACCACTATCCGTTCCTGAAGGCCATCGAGCCGCTGAACGGCCGCACGCGCCAGGAACTGCTGCGCTACGCGGTCGCGAGCGGGGCGCTGGCCGAGGCGATCGCCAGCGGAGACAGCGAGCGCTGGGCCGAGGACCACATTGCGTCCTGGCGCAAGGAGCAGCTGACCGAATACGAACGCCAGCTCTCGGACGGGCGCACCCTGCTGGTGCGCGTGCGGCCGACCAAGGAAGGCGGCCAGGTCGCGACGACGACCGACGTCACCGCCCAGAAGCGCGCGCAGAAGCGCCTCGTCGACGCGGTGGAGAGCATGTCCGACGCGTTCGTGTTGTGGGACGCCGACGACCGTCTCGTGCTCACCAACAGCGCCTACGCGCAGATGTTCGCCGGGGTGCCGCGCTCGGTCGAGGTCGGCTGCCATTTCGAAGACGTACTGCGCGCCGGCATCGCGGCGGGCGCGTTTCCCGAGGCGAAGGGCCGCGAGGAGGCATATTTCGAGGAGCGCGTCCTGCGTCATCGCAATCCGGCCGATCCGGTGGTGCAGCCCTATCGCGACGGGCGCTGGCTGCGCTACGCGGAGCGGCGCACGTCGGAGGGCGGCATCGTCGGCCTGCGCAGCGACGTGACCGACGCGATGCGGCGCGAGCAGGCGCTGCGCTTCAGCGAGGCCGAGCTGGCCAAGCGCGTGCGCGAGCTCGAGGCGATGCAGCGCCAGCTCCAGACCCAGCGCGACGAGCTGCAGCGGCTCATGCAGCAGGTGATCCAGGCGCGCGACGAGGCGGCGGCGGCCAATGCCGCGAAGTCCGTCTTTCTCGCCAACATGAGCCACGAGCTGCGCACGCCGCTCAACGCGATCATCGGGTTTTCCGAGATCATGCACGGCGAGCTGTTCGGCGCCCTCGGCAACCCGCGCTATCAGAGCTATGTCGGCGACATGCTCGGCGCGGCCAAGCATCTGCTGAAGCTCATCAACGACATTCTCGATCTCTCCAAGATCGAGGCCGGCAAATGGGAGCTTCGCGAGGAGCCGGTGGACATGCGCCGCATGCTCGACGGCGTGATGCGGCTCTTCCGCAACCGCGACGAGACCACGCGGCTCGACATCAGGGTCGACGCCCCGCAATTGCCGCCGATCATGGCCGACGAGCGCGCGCTGAAGCAGGTGCTGATCAACGCGCTCTCGAATTCGATCAAGTTCACGCCGGCGGGCGGGCGCATCCTTCTCCGCGCGCGGCGCGACGGCAGCGGCCGCCTCCACCTCGCGATCGCCGATACCGGCATCGGCATAAGGCGCGAGGACATGCAGAAGGCGCTGGCGCCGTTCGGCCAGGTCGACAACCACATGACGCGGCGGCATCAGGGGACCGGGCTCGGCCTGTCGATCGCCAAGGCGCTGGTCGAGCGCCACGGCGGGCGCCTCCGGCTGCGCAGCCGGCCGGGCCATGGCACGGTCATCACCGTAACGCTTCCGGCCGAGCGCTTTACCGCCGCCGCCGCCGTCGCCGCAAATCTCGCCGCCGCGGAGTGATCGCGGCGGGAGCGCGCTCGCGCCGTCACGTTTCCCCTCGCCCGGCCCGGCGATTGCACTATGATGCGCGGAGGCGCGCGCAGCTTGTTTCATGGGTCAAACGCGGCGCCATCGGGCCAGGGAGGCCGCAATGAAACGGATGCTTTCGCTTATCGTCTCCGCGCTCGCCGTCGGCGGCTTCGCCGCCGGTGGCGGAACCGTCGCGGCGCAGGAGAAGGTTACCTACCTCTTCCCCGCGCCGCCGATGCTGCCGGCGTTCGGGCCGATCCGGCTCGCGCAGGGCAAGGGCTATTTCAAGGCCGAGGGCCTCGACGTCGAGTTCCAGGTCGCCAAGGGCGGCGTCGACGTCGCCAAGCAGATCGGCGCGGGCAACGCGCCGCTCGGCGGCATCCTCGGCGACGGTCCGATCCTCGTGCGCCCACAGGGCATTCCGATGAAAGGCGTGGCGCTGTTCGGCGGACGCGGCTTCATGCAGCTCGTCGTGCGCGAAGACGCGCAGATCGCCGACCCGAAGGGCCTCAAGGGAAAGGACATCAGCGTGATGTCCTTCCAGGACACGACCTACTACGTGCTGCAGGGCGTGCTGTCGCAGGTCGGCCTTTCGATCAAGGACGTGAATGCCCAGGCGGCCGGGCCGGTCGGCGTGTGGCAGCTCGTCGCGCAGGGCAAGGCCGTGGCCTGCGCCTGCGTGCCGGACTGGATTCCGCTGATCACCGCCACCGGCACCAAGGTGAAGATCATCCAGAGCTTCGACTATTTCCCGAGCATGACGCAGGCCATCGGCGCCAGCGACAAGGTGATCAAGGAAAAGCCGGAGATGGTGAAGAAGTTCGTCCGCGCCGCGCTCAAGGGCATGAAGGACATCATGGACGATCCCAAGAAGGCCGCCGCGGAGTTCGCGGCGATCGAGCCGGCGTGGAAGGGCAAGGAAGCCGCGGTCGAGTACGCGTTCAAGTACTATGCGGACCACGTCTATCCCGGCCAGCCGAAGCTCGGCATGTTCGACGCCAAGCGCATGGCCGCCGTGCAGGAGTTCTACGTCAAGGAGAAGATCATTCCCTCGGGCTCGAAGGTGGAAGACCTCTTCACGAACCAGTTCGTGGAGTAGGGCACCCGAATGCGTAGGGGCGCACAGCCGTGCGCCCCTACGTGTTTTCGCGACTCGCTCAAACGAAATTCAGCCCGCCATCGACGAGAATCGTCTGCCCGGTGATCCATGCCGCTTCGTCGGAGCAGAGGAACGTCACCACCTTGGCCATGTCGTCGGGCGTGCTCATGCGCTTCAGGCATTGCATCGCGACGTAGCTCTTGAACTTCTCCTCCGAGACCGAGGGGCGCTCGACCTCGGTTTTCGTCACGCCCGGAATGAACGTGTTGACGGTGATGTTCCAGGGCCCGAGTTCGCGCGCCATCGAGCGCGTCATGCCGAACTGCGCCGATTTCGACGTGATGTAGTGGAGGTAGTTCGGCAGGCCGAGCAGCGGCGTGCCCGAGGCGACGTTGAGGATGCGGCCCCAGCCGGCCTTCTGCATCGCCGGCACCACGGCGCGCGCGCAGTGGAACGCGCCGGTGACGTTCACGTCCATCGCGCGTTCCCACTCCTCGACCGGAAGCTCCCAGAACGGCTTCATCGTGATCTTCGAGAAGAGCGCGGCGTTGTTGACGAGGATGTCGATCCGCCCGAACCGCGCGAGCACG